>DASXOR010000024.1:0-19868 GCA_036494095.1 Gaiellales bacterium
CCGGGCTCGTCGTCGCGGCAGTGGCCCTGGGGCTCTCGGCATGAAGCTCGAGGCGCACGGCATCGGCCTTGACCTGCCCCGCGGCTGGGACGGGCGGGTGTGGTCGCGGCCGGGGGGCGGGCCGGTCCTCCACGCTGCCAACATCGCCCTGCCGGCGAGCGACGGCGACTTCGCCACCGGGGCGACGGCGAATCTGCCGGCCGGCGGCGTCGTGGTCGTGCTCGTCGACTACGGCGCGGCCCTCGCGGGCACGCCGCTCTACGCCGCCGCCCCCCCGACCCGCGTCGATCCCGGCGAGCTCTCGCCGGCGACGCTGCTGCATCGCCGGCCCGGCCAGCGCGGCCTGCAGCGGTTCTTCACCGCGGCCGGGCGGGCGATGTGCCTCTACGTCGTCGTCGGCTCGGCGGCGCACGCAGCCGATCTGGCCGGTGGAGTGAGCCAGGTGCTGGCCTCGCTCCGGGTGGCGCCGCCTACTGGTAGGTGAACCGGTCGGCCGGCGTGACGGCCGACGATCCCCGCGACGTGGTGACGACGACGTCGACGGTGCCGGAGCCGGCGGGGCTCGTGGCGGTGATCTTGGTGGACGACACGACGGCGACGTTCGTCGCCGGCGCCGAGCCGAACATCACGCTCGCGCCCGCGGCGAAGTTCGTGCCGGTGATCGTGACGCTCGTCGCGCCGGCCGTCGCGCCCTGTGCCGGGGAGACGCCCGTGACGGACGTCGGGGCGACGGCCTGCCAGCTGGGGAGCTCGTTGCCGCGCAGGCCTGTCAGGGCGGTGGCGGGGCCGCCCGCGGCCGGCATCACGTCGATCGTGCGACCGGCGGCGGTCGCCCGCGCGAACAGGATGCGGCGGCCGTCCGGCGACCACGTCGGCTGGTAGTCGGCGGCCCCGTCGGTCGTCAGGCGGCGGACGTTCCCGGACGCGAGCGTGTAGATGTACAGATCGAACGATCCCGAGCGACTGCTGGTGAAGGCGATCGCCGAGCCGTCCGGCGACCAGGCCGGCTGCACGTTGCGGGCGGTGCCCGCGGTGAGGGTCGTCTCCGAGCCGCCCCCCGCGGGGACCACGCAGATCTGGTAGTGGCCGGCGCGGGGGGAGTCGACCGCGAGCCGGGTGCCGTCGGGCGACCACACCGGCAGGCTGTCGACGCCGGCATGACGGGTGACCTGCACGAGCCCGCCCGACCCGTTGGCGGCCGTGGTGTAGATCTCCCAATCGCCGGTGCGGTCGCTTGCGAACGCCAGCCGGCGGCCGTCGGGCGACCAGCTCGGGAACCCGTCCGGAGCGGGGTTGGTCGTGATCCGGCGCAGGTCGTGGCCGGTGAGGTCGATCGTGTAGATGTCGTAGTTGCCGCCGCGGTTGCTGGTGAAGGCGATGCGGGTGCCGTTGGGTGAGAAGACCGGCGCGAAGTCGGCGGCGCGGCTCGTCGTCACCCGGCCAACGCGGCTCCCGATCGAGGGCCGCTTGACGTAGATGTCCCAGTTGCCCGACCGGTGGCGGTCAAAGGCGATCAGGCCGTTCCCGGGCAGGGTCGCCGCTGCGGCCGGAGCCGTCGCGAGGAGCGCCAGCACGAGGCCGGCCGCCACTGCTCGGATCGTGAGTCGGATCATCCTGTCACCTACGTTGCCCACCACGTCATGCCTTCCTCGTGAGGCAATCGTAAACATTTCCGAGGCACGCTCAGGCCGGGCGCCCGTTGTGCCGATCATGCACGGGTGTCTGGGAGCAGGCAACAGCGGCCCCGGGCCTGGGTGATCGCCGCAGCCGCGGTGATCGCGGCGTGCATGGCGGCGCCGGCAACGACGCTCGCCGGCGGTCGCTCCAGTTCGCCGCTTCACTCCGCCGGCATCGCCGCGCCGCCGCACTCGCTGCTCGGTCACGTGATGCACGTCTTTGGCCAGACCGCGCTCGACTATCCCGCCGCGGTCTGGGAGCCCGCCAGCCCGGCCAACTTCACGGTTGCTGAACGGCCCGCCACGAACCCGGTCACGCGGATCGTCATCCATGTCGCCGAGGGCGGGTGGGCCTCGACGTACGCCTGGTTCGGCAACGCGCGCGCCCAGGCGTCCGCCAACTACGTCGTCTCGTCCACCGGCCGCGTCGCCCAGATGGTGCCCGACCGCGACATCGCCTGGCACGCCGGCAACTGGGTCTACAACGAGTCGTCGATCGGGATCGAGCACGCCGGCTTCACGAACGTCACCCGCTTCTCCGACGCCGAGTACCGGGGTTCGGCCAAGCTGTCGGCCTGGATCGCCGACACCTTCCTGATCACGCCCGACCGCTCTCACGTGATCGGCCATTCGCAGGTGCCGGATCCGAACCATCCCGGCGAGTGGGGCGGCGTCGACCACCACACCGACCCAGGCCGCAGATGGAACTGGCCGTTATACATGGCGTACCTGCGCGCCGACGCGAAGGACACCCCGCAGCAGGTGGTGGACAACGCCGCCGCGACCGGCGTGCGCTACGACCCCGCCGTGTGGCACGTCGCCTCGGCGCAGCCTGGCCGCTACGGCGCCACGTACCTGGCCGCGGCCCCGCGCAGCACCGACAGCCCGGTGCGGTTCCGGCTGGCGGTGCCCGCGGCCGATCGCTACGACCTCGAGATGCGCTGGCCGTGCGGTGCCGACTCCTCCCGGGCCGCCGTCGCCATGGCGACGACGCACGGCTCCCGCACAGTGACTGTCGACGAGTCGCGTGGCTGCGGCAAGTTCCGCTACATCGGCAGCTACGACCTGCCCGCCGGCACCGCGTGGCGGCTGCAGGTGAGCTCGGCATCCCGCGCCCGCGGCACGATCGTGGCCGACGCCTTCAGGCTGGTCGAGCAGTCCGACCCGGTGCCTCCCACCGCTCCGGTGGTGACGGTGCACGCGGGCGAGACCGAGATCGACCTCGGCTGGACGAAGGGCCGCGACAACATCGGCGTCGGCGGCTATCGCGCCGTCGTCGACTCGGCGCTGCGGTATCAGGGTGCCGGCCGCTCGCTGGCGGTCACCGGCGTTGCGTGCGGCGCCGTCCACACCGTCTCCGTGCGCGTGCTCGACATGGTGTCGAACCTCTCGCCGAAGCACCTGTTGCAGGTGCACACGACGGCGTGCCCGGGCGCCCCGCTCGGGCTGTCCGCGACCCCGCAGACGCACTCGGTGGCGCTCGCCTGGTCGGCCCCGGCGGCCGGCCTCTCCTACGAGGTGTTCTCGAACGATCGCCTGATCACGACGACGCCCGCGCTGGCCTACACCGTGTCCGGGCTCGCGTGCGGGACGACCCACACCTTCATGGTGAAGAGCCTCGACTCGACCGGTGGCGTGTCGGCGCCCGCGAGCCGGACGCTCGTCATGGCCACCTGCTGATCTCGCGGCGCTCCTACGGCCGGTGCAGCAGGCGGTAGCTGCGCTTCCCCAGCCGGCAGGTGCCGGCGGGCACGAAGCCCGCGCCGAGCGGCGCCGCCGCGCGGCTCGCCACCACCCATTCGACGCCGGGCGGGGCGACGCCGTGCAGGAAGAGCGCGTGGTCCCAGGCCTTGCGCTGCTGCTGGGTCGGATGGCGGTGGAGCCACGTCCGGAACCGCACCTTCGAGTGCACGATCTTCAGGAAGACGGATGGGGCGCCCGTGCTTGCGAACAGGTCCATCGCCACGTTGTCCGCGGCCGGCTGGCGCATCGAGACGGCCGTGAGCGCGCTCGCCGGCGGCAGGCGCGTGCACGTGAACGCGACCGGGTAGGCGTGGTGCACGACGGCGGCCGTGGCGAGCACCGTCGACGGCACGGCGACGGCCACGAGCCCGATCGCCACCGCGATGCCGCCGGCGCGGAGTGAGCGCGCGGCGACCCGCGTGAGCCGGTCGGCGGCGACACCGGCAGGTACGGCGAGGCCGAGGGCGAGCAGCGGCAGGTAGCGCGCCCAGCGCAGGAGCGCGGGCGTGCCGAGGACGCTGCTGCCGTGGCCCAGAAGCGCACCGCCGACGCAGGCGACCGCCGGCACCGCGACGAGCAGCACGATCATCGCGCGCGGCATGCCGCACGGCCGCCTGGCGATGGCGAGCAGCCCGGCTGCACCCAGGGGCAGGAGCAGGCCGAGCGCGATCACGGTCTGCCCGGGGGACGGATTGACCGGCGTCAGGTGGGTGATCGAGACGAATCCGCCGTAGCGGTGGTACGCGAGCCCGAGCGGCACGATCCACACCGCCGCGACCGCCGCGGCGGCCAGCAGCGCCCGCCAGACGGCGGGGTTGCGCTGGCCGATCGCCCAGACGAGCGCCCAGGCTGCACAGAACCCGCCCGCCACCGGGCCGATCAGGAACACGAACCCGATCGCCGCACCCGCGGCCCAGAGCAGGCGGCTGCGACCGGCGCCCAGACCGCGCACGAGCAGCCACAGCGCCAGGGGCGCCAAACAGACCGAGAGCTCGCGAGGGATCAGCGGGGGCACGTCGCCGAGCGACGGCATGAACACGTTGAAGAGCACGAGGTCGCCGTGGTAAGGCCCCAGACTCACGCCGTTCTGGTGCATGACCGCGGCGGGGGTGTGCTGCCAGATCCAGCCGAAGCCGGCCGCCGCCGTGAACAGCCCCGCGGCCCAGGTTGCGGCTGCCGGCGGGGCGGCGAGCTCGCGCGCGAGCAGCCACAGGCCGAGCCAGCCGGCCGCGACCCCCGCGATGCCGAGGGCGAGCAGCGCCGCGTTCAGGTCTCCCGGCAGCGCGGCCATGAGCCAGGCGGCGATCGAGTGGTAGAGCCACGGGTACGAGTTGGGCTCGCCCGCGTACACGCCCCCCGGGGCGGCGACGCCTGCGGCCAGCTGCCGGATCCAGCCCTGGTGCCAGAGCATGTCGCCGTGCGACGGCCACAGCCGCGGCGTGGCCGCAAACAGGCCCGGCCACGCCACGAGGAGGGTCGCGGCGGCGGCGACGGCCACCGGCGCCCGGGCGACCCGGCCGGGACGCAGCGACGGCCGCCGCCACACGAGCAGGCCGGCGAGGAGCGCGACCGCGATCGCGCGCAGCGCCCAGGGCCGCCCCAGCAGGCCCAGGTGCGCCGGCCCCTGCAGCATCGTCACGCACGCCAGCCCGACCAGGCCCAGGATGCCGAAGGCGAGTCGCTCGGGCGCGGGCGCGCGCGGGGCGATCGCCGACCCGCCCGCCCAGGCGACCGCCAGCAGCACGACCAGCGTCCCCAGCGCCGACGCGATCATGAGGCCGCCGCCATCCGCCGGCGATTCTAGTGGATGGCTGATTCCAAGCCGGTACGATGGCGGCGGGTGATCCATCACCCGGAGCCCTCGTAGCTCAGGGGATAGAGCGCGGCTCTCCTAAGGCCGGCGTCGCAGGTTCGAATCCTGCCGAGGGCACTCCCCCGCGGCCTCCTGCCGTGGTCACGTCACAATCGGCGCGCGGATTTGTGAGAATGGGCGCCGGCGCCGCCACGGCGCCGCCCGCAGGCACCCGCTCACTCTCTTGGAGGACTCACCGTGACGATCGCTCACCCGCTTTCGGACGTGCAGCTCGAGGCCCTGGCCGTCGACTTCGCCGGCGAGCTGCTCCGCCCCGGCGACGACGGCTACGACGCCGCCCGGCGCGTCCACAACGGTCTGATCGACCGGCATCCGGCGCTCATCGCGCGCTGCGCGGGTACCGCCGACATCGCGGCGGCCGTGCGGTACGCCGGCGCGGCGGGGCTCGAGATCTCGGTCCGCGGCGGCGGTCACAACGTCGCCGGCAGGGCGGTCGCCGAAGGCGGCCTGATGATCGACCTGGCCCGGATGCGCGGCATCCATGTCGATCCCGGGCACTCCACGGTGCGGGCGCAGGGCGGCGTGACGTGGAGCGAGCTCAACCGCGAGGCGGCCGTGCACGGGCTGGCCGTCACGGGCGGGGCGATCTCGAGCACCGGGATCGCCGGCTACACGCTCGGCGGCGGGCTCGGCTGGCTCATGTCCACGCAGGGCCTGGGCGCCGACAACCTGATCGGCGTCGAGCTCGTCACCGCGGCCGCCGAGGTGCTGGACGTGACGGACGACTCCGATCCCGACCTGATGTGGGCGCTGCGCGGCGGCGGCGGCAACTTCGGGGTGGCGGCGTCGCTCGAATACCGGCTGCGGCCCCAGCCGACGGTGGTCGGCGGCCTGATCGCGCACCCCTTCGACGCGGCCCGGGACATGCTCCGGTTCTACCGCGACGCGGCCGCCGCGTGCCCCGACGAGCTGACCGTGTTCGCGGGGCTGGTGCACGCGCCCGACGGCTCGGGCATGAAGCTCGCGGCGATGATCGTCTGCCACACCGATCCGGACACCGCCGAGCGCGACCTGGCCCCGTTCCGGCAGTTCGGGTCGCCGATCATGGTCGAGGTCGGGCCGATGCCGTACCCCGTCATGAACACCCTGCTCGACGCCGCCTATCCGGTCGGAGCGCTGAACTACTGGCTCTCGAGCTTCACGGCGGGCATGTCCGACGACCTGATCGACACGGTCGTGCGCCGCTTCGAATCGGTGCCCTCGCCGATGACCGCGGTGATCTTCGAGCACTTCCACGGCGCGGTGACGCGGATCGCCCCGGAGGCGACCGCCATCCCCCACCGCGAGGCGGGATTCAACCTGCTGCTCCCGTCGGAGTGGATCGACCCGGCCGACACCACGGCGAACGTCGGGTGGACGAAGGACACGCTCGCGGCCGTGTCGGAGCACCTGGACGCGCGCCGGTGGCTCAACTACCTGGCCGACGACGACGCCGACGACGCCATCCTGGCCGCGTACGGCCCCAACTACGACCGGCTCGTCGAGGTGAAGCGCCGCCACGATCCCGAGAACGTCTTCCACCTGAACCACAACATCGCGCCCTAGCGAACCCATCTCGAGCACGCCTGCGGGGGTAGACTCCGCCGGGACATGGGGCCACCGCGCACTGCCGAGGTTTCGGGCCGCGGCGAGCGGCTGTCGCCGACCGCCCGCGCGATCCTGGACTCCGTCGCCCGGACGTTCGCCGAGCGGGGCTCGGCGGTCAGCATGACCGAGATCGCGAGCCGCTCGGGAGTCGGCCGGGCGACGCTCTACCGGCATTTCCCGACCCGGGAGGCGCTGCTCGCCGAGCTGCAGCGGGTGGCGGTGGAGGACGTCGGCGCGGGGCTGCGATCGGCCGATCTGGAGGCGCTCGACGTCCCCGGCGCGCTCGAGGCGGCCGTACGCGTCGTGCTCTCGGTCGGGCACGCCTACGCCGTGGTCGTGCGCGAGCAGGTGCCCGTCCCTCGCAGCGTCGCCGACGAGCTGGTCCGCGACCCGATCCGCGGCGTGCTCGCCCGCGGCCAGGCCGAGGGACGGCTCCGTGGGGAGTGTTCGCCCACCTGGCTCGAGGACATGTTCGTCGGCCTGATCCAGGCCGGCCTGCAGCAGATCGTGCGCCGGGGCGCGGACCTCGATGCGACCACCCGCACCGTGGTCTCGGCGTATCTGGAGGGCGCGGGGGCGGCGCATGGCTGAGCGCGGGAGCGTCAGCCTGCCGCGGCGGCCGGGAGCAGCCTCGGCCCCGCTCCAGCTCTGCACCTGCTGCGGCGAGCCGCTCGCGCCCGGGACCGACGTGTGCCCGCGCTGCAACACCGATGTGCGCGGCGGAGCGACCTCACAGGCCGCCCGCAGCGCACTCGTCCTGGGGCTGATCGGGCTTGCGGTGCTGCCGATCGTGTTCTCGGTGCCGGCCATCGTGATGGCCCTGCGCGCGCGGCGCGAGCTCGCGCGCCATCCGGGCCTGCACGGGCGCGACGCCGCCGGCTGGGGCCTGGCCACCGGCATCATGGGCACCGTGCTCGGCCTCCTCCTGATCCTCACCGTCGTCCTCGGGATCGTCTCGCCCGGCTCGTAGAGCCTTCGCGAGGCGGCGAGCGCGTGTTATGGTCGCCGCAGTGGCCCGGCCGGCGCTCAGATGGATCGAGTCGGGAACCCGCCTCGAGTACGCGTGGGTCGCGTTCGCACTGCTCAACCTGGCGGCGATGCTCGCGATCATCGAGATCCGGTTCGGGCAGGGGTGGGAGACGGTCCCGTTCCACTTCATCTACGTGTCGTTCACGATCCTGTACGGCTTCCGGGCGTGGCGGGGCCGGGCCACCTTCCTCGGGATCGCGTTCGTCACCATCTCGACGGGGGCGGTGACGGCCTTCGGCATCCACCGCAACTGGGAGGAGCCGCCGGAGTTCACCGAGGTGCCGCTGATGTCGCTCATGTTCGTGGCGATGGTCTACCACGTGCGCCGGCGCCAGCAGGCGCAGGCGGTGGCCGAGGCGCTCGCGGCCGAGCGGAAGCGCGACCTGGAGCGCAAGTCGGTGTTCCTCTCGGACGCCTCGCACGAGCTGTTGACCCCGATCACGATCGGCCGCGGCCATCTCGAGCTCCTGCGGCGCGACCGCCGTCCTGCCGCCGCCGAGGTGAGCGAGACGTGCGAGGTGGTGCTGGGTGAGCTCGGCCGCATGGAGCGGGTCATCAACCGGCTCCTGCTCCTCGAGTCGGCCGACGCGGCCGGCCCGCGGGTCGTCGATCAGGTCGCCGCCTCAGAGCTCGTCACCCAGACGTTCCAGCGCTGGCGGGGAACGGCCGACCGCGACTGGCAGCTCGGCGACACCCCGGCGGGCATGGTCGCCGTCGACGTCGATCAGCTCACGCTCGCCCTCGACGCCCTGGTCGAGAACGCCGTTCAGCACACCCGCCTCGGCCAGCCGATCGCGATCGGGGCGGCGGCGGTCGACGGCACGCTGCGGATCCGGGTGCGCGACGGCGGCGACGGCATCCCCGAGCCGGCCCAGGCACGCGTCTTCGACCGCTTCTACCGGGTCGACGGGTCGCGCAACCGCCGCCACGGCGGTGTCGGCCTCGGCCTCGCGATCGTCAAGGCGGTCGTCGAGGCCAATGGCGGCCGGGTGTCGGTATCGAGCCGGCCCGGCGAAGGCAGCACGTTCGAGCTTGTCCTGCCCCGGCTGCGCTCAGCAGGGGACGAGCCGGTAGCCACCCCCGCGGACGGTCTCGATCACGGCTTCGGCCTCGAGTTTGCGCCGTAGCCGCGCCACGTAGACGTCGACCACGTTCGAGCGCGGGTCGAACTGGTAGTCCCAGACCGCGTTCAGGATCCGCTCCCGTGACACCACCTCCTGTGGCGTCCGCAGCAGGTACTCCAGCAGCGCGCACTCGCGCTCGGAGAGCTGCACCGGCTGGCCATCGCGGCGGGTGATGCGGCGGTTGCGCGCGTCGAGCTTGAGCAGCTGCTCGGCCGGCTCGGCCGGCCCGGCGCCCGGCTGGCGGCGCAGGCACACGCGCACGCGGGCGAGCAGCTCGTCGAACGAGAACGGCTTGCCCAGGTAGTCGCGCGCGCCGCCGTCGAGGGCCGCGACCTTGGTCGCCACGCCGTTCTGCGCCGAGAGGACGAGCACCGGCAGCTGCGGGTCGATCTCGAGCGCCTCGGCCAGCACGGCGAACCCGTCGAGGCCGGGCAGCATCAGATCGAGGATGACAAGGTCCCACTCGCGCTCCCGCAGATCGCTCACCGCTTCGTCGCCACCGGTTGCGATCGAGGTCGAGTACCCCTCGGCTCGCAACCCCCGGCTGACGAAGCTCGCGATCAGCGGCTCGTCCTCGACCAGCAAGATCCGCACGACTCCCCAAGCATACGCCCGTGCCCGTTCCGTGGACATGACAGGGACATGACACGCACTTGACGCCGCACCGGCCGGGGTCGACCATTGCAGCCGCCCGATCGAAAGGATGGTTCGATCAGTCGCTCCGCCCGAATCGCCTGCGGCCTCGCAGGCACGGTGATCGTGATCTTACTGGTGGCCTGGTACGTCGTCGGGTATGTGATCTCGCTCCCGCCGACGGTGCCCCAGGCATCCGCCGCCGGCGTCACCAACGTGACGGTGCAGACCGTCGCCTCCTACGGCCGCCCGCCGCATCCCGACTGGGTGTCCTATCTCGTCAAGAATGAGTCGGGGCAGTGGGTGCACAGCACCATCTGGAAGGTGCCGGCCAACTCGATCGTCCGCGTGACGGTGCTCCAGTACGACGGCCAGAGCGGGCTTCGCAACCCGTTCCTCGGCCAGCCGCGCGGCGTCGTCGGCGGCACGATGACGGTGAACGGCAAGCCGCTCAAGGTGCTGAATCCGGACGAGGCCTCGCACACGTTCACGATCCCCGATCTGGGCGTGAGCGTCCCGCTCAAAGGCATCGCCGACGACGCGCCCAACCAGTGCGCCGTGACGCCGTGCACTCTCGGGCAGGCGCACTACACGATCACGTTCGAGTTCAGGACCGGCAAGCCCGGCCTGCACCGCTGGCAGTGCTTCGTCCCGTGCGCCGCCGGATGGCTGTACGGATTCGGCGGCCCGATGCAGACGGTCGGCTGGATGGACGGGTTCATCAAGGTCGTCTGACCGATGGACTCCCGCACCGATATCACGCGGGCGGTGATTGTCTGGGTCGTGCTGGCCATCGTCGCCGACCTCCTGATCGGCTTCCTGCTCGCCCCGCACATGCCGCCCGGTCACTTCTCGAACACGGCGTCCGACCAGACCGAGATCAACAACATCCTGGCGCTGATCCTGACACCCATCGGACTCGGCGTCGTCACCTTCTTCGTCTACGCGCTCGTCTCGTTCCGCCAGCCCGCGGGGGCGATCGAGGATGGCCCGCCGCTGCGGGGCGACCGGCGGCTCCAGCTGGGGTGGGTCGGCGTCACCACCACGGTCGTGATCGTGCTCGCCATCGTCGGCACCATCGAACTCCTGCAGGCGCCGAACAGCCAGGCCGGGTCGGGCGCGGGCGGCGGCCAGGGCGCCTCGGCCATCTCGCATCCGAGCGGCAATCCTCTGCAGGTGCAGGTCATCGCCCAGCAGTGGCAGTTCACCTACCGCTATCCGCAGTACGGCGGGGTGGAGACGTTCTCACTGGCGCTGCCGGTCGGTCGCACGGTCGAGTTCCACGTCACCTCGATCGACGCGATCCACTCGTTCTGGGCATACCAGCTCGGCGTCAAGGCAGACGCCGTGCCCGGCGCCGACAACGTCGCCTTCACGACGCCCGAGCACATGGGCCTGTTCGAAGTGCGGTGCGCCGAGCTGTGTGGACTGTGGCACGGCTACATGTACTCCCGCGGGCACGTGCTCTCGTCCGCCGGGTTCTCGAAGTGGATCGCGCACGCACAGATCGCGAACGCCCCGGCCACGCACTACCTGCCGAAGTACGCCCACGTCTACTATCCGCTACCGCTACAGAGGGGTGGATGAGCCACACCGAAACACCCGCACCCGCGACGCCTGCGGCCGGCCGCAGCGGCATTCTCACGTTCAACCTGCTCTGGGGCCTCGTGGGCCTGGTCGTCGGCTACGCGATCGGCCTGTGGATCGGTCACCGCATGGGCTCGCGCTTCGACTGGGTGGCGGAGACCGACTACAACGACGTCGCCATCCTGATCGGCTACGCACTGGGGACGCTTGGCTACCTGTTCGGCCTGGGCATCCTCAACCACCCCATCGCGCGCATGTTCGGCCGCTCCGGCGGGGACATCGCCAAGTCCAGCACCGGCTGGAGCCGGTACGCGCGCGCCAGCACCGATCACAAGGTGATCGGCAACCAGTACCTGATCGGGATCGGGATCTTCTTCTTCATCGGCGGGCTGAACGCGATGCTGATCCGCACCGAGCTCCTGCACCCCAACTCGCCCACGTTCTCGCCCGGCCAGTACCTCACGATCGTCGGCCTGCATGGCGCGATGATGATCATGATGGTCTCGAGCATCATCCTCGGGCCGTTCGGGCACTTCTTCGTGCCGCTCATGATCGGCAGCCGGCGAATGGCGTTCCCGCGCCTGGAGGCGCTCTCGTTCTGGCTGCTCCCGCTCGCCGGCGTGGTGCTCATGAGCACGATCGCCTACGGCGGCTTCCCGACCGGCTGGACCGGCTACCCGACGCTCGGGAGCCAGGCCGACTCCGGCATGGACGGGTACCTGGTCGCCTTCGCGCTCGTCGGGATCGGCATGATCCTGAACGCCCTGAACATGCTGGTCACGGTGTTCAACCACCGGGCCCCGGGCATGACCTGGGCGCGCCTGCCGATCTTCGTCTGGAGCATGCTCACGACCTCGGTGCTGATGCTGCTCGGGCCGCCGATGCTCCTGGCGGCCGTGGTGATGGAGATGCTCGACCGCACCTCCGGTACGGCCTTCTTCTCGTCGTCCAGCGGCGGCAGCCCGTTCCTGTGGGAGAACCTGTTCTGGTTCTTCGGCCACCCGGAGGTGTACATCCTCGCCCTGCCTGGGTTCGGGATCGTGCTCGAGATCCTGCCGGTGTTCGCGCGCAAGCCGCTCTGGGGGCAACGCCTGGCGATCGCGGGCATGCTGGGAGTGACGCTCTTGTCGTTCATGGTGTGGCAGCACCACCTGTTCGTGAGCGGCATCAACTCGAGCCTGCGCCCGTTCTACATGTTCACGACCGAGCTGATCTCGGTGCCGACCGGGTTCATCTTCCTGTGCGGGATCGGGACGCTGTGGAGGGCGAAGATCCGCTACACGGTGCCGATGCTGTTCGCGCTCGCGTTCTTCTTCAACTTCCTGATCGGCGGCCTCTCGGGCGTGTACCTGTCCGACGTCCCGAGCGACGTCAGCCTGCACGGGAGCTTCTTCGTGATGGCCCACTTCCACTACACGATCATGGGCGGGCTCGTGTTCGCCTTCTTCGCCGGCATCTACTACTGGCTGCCGAAGATGGCAGGCGTGGAGCTGAACGAGCGGCTCGGCAAGATCCACTTCTGGACGACGTTCGTGTTCTTCAACTCGACGTTCCTGCCCCTGTTCGCGGTCGGCATGCTGGGCATGCCGCGGCGCGTCGCCACCTACGCCCCGCACCTGCAGTTCCTGAACGACTGGGTGTCGATCTCGGCGTTCCTGCTCGGCGCATCGATGCTGGTCTTCCTGGCCAACTTCGTCTGGTCGCTCCTGGTCGCGCGCATCCCCGCCGCCGCCAACCCGTGGATGGCCCGCTCGCTCGAGTGGCAGCTGCCGACGCCGGTGCCGGTGTGGGACTTCGACGGCCCGGTGCGGATCCTGGCCGGGCCGTACGAGTACGGCAACCCAGCGGCGCCGCCCGTGATGGAGCTCGGCCCCCCGATCGTGGCGGCAGGGGACTGACGCCGTGACCGACATCACCCCGACCGCCGCCGACACCGCCGAGCTCGAGGCCCGCAACCAGTCGACCGCCGGCCGGCTCTTCGTGGCGGCCGACGCCTTCCTGTTCCTGGGCTTCCTGTTCGCCTACCTGTACCTGCGCGCCCTGAACAACAACGACCTCTGGAACCCGCACGGCCAGAACCCGTCGGGGACAATGGGCGCGGTGGTGCTCGTCCTGGTGGTGGTCGCCGCCGCGTTCGTCCACGTCGCCTCCGGCCGGATGGCCGCGGCCGGGCCGGCCGCCTTCCGGGCGCCCGCCGCGGCGGGGCTCGCGGCCGCGCTCGCGGCGACCGTGCTCGCCGGAACGCAGCTTTTCCGGCCCGGCTTCTCCCCCAGCCACGCGGGCGGCCTCGGCAGCGTCTTCATCGGCTTCATCGCCTTCTACTTCCTGCATCTGATCGGCGGCGTGTACTGGCTGGAGACGCAGATCGTGCAGCGCCCGAGCGACATCTTGCGGGGCTCCGTCCCGCCGTGCCTGCTCTACTGGTGGTACCTGGCGGTCGTCCTTGCGATCTTCTCCGTCCTCTTCTACCTCGTATGAGAACGTGATCCGAGCGACCGGGAGGGACGCATGGGGTTGATCAGCATGGCCATCAACGACTCGAGCGCCGGCGGGTATCTTACGCTGGTGATCCCTGTCGGATTCCTGCTGATCGTGCTCGCCTGCGGCTGGGCGATGCGCCACCGGGTGCCGTGACGGCGGAGTTCGCCGACGCCCCCGGCCCCTGGCTGCGGCTGACCGCGCTCGCCGGGGCCGCTGCCACCGCGCTCGTCGTTGCGGTCGCCGCGCTGCACCTCGATCTCGCCCACCGTCTGCTCGCCGCCGCCGCGCTGCCGCCGCTGGTCGCGGTGGCCGTGGCCTCGGTCGTGGCCCATCCGCGGCTGCGGCCCGCGGCGCTGACCGCCGTCGGGCTGTTCCTGGCCGAGATCGCGGCGGGCGGAGTGGCGTCCCTGACCGGCCGGCCGTCGTGGGCGGTCGCGCTGCACGTCGCGGTCGCCGCGGCGGCGCTCGCCGCCGCCCTCGTGGCGGCAGCGGCCACGTTCCGCGAGCGCTCGCCAGGGCACGTGGTGTGGCGCGACTACGTGACGCTCACCAAGCCCCGGATCATGTCGCTCCTGCTCCTGACCGGCGCCTGCGGGATGGTCGTCGGCGCGGGTGGGTTCCCCTCGCCCGGCCGGTTCGCCGCCACCATGGTCGGGCTCGCGCTGGCGTGCGGAGGGGCGAGCGCGCTCAACCACCTCATCGACCGCGACATCGACCGCACGATGGCGCGCACCGACCGCCGGCCGGTGGCGTCCGGGCGCGTGTCGCCCCCGCGGGCGCTCGAATTCGGCCTCGCGCTCTCGGCGGCGTCGTTCGTGCTGCTCGGCGTGACGGTGAACGTGCCGGCGGCCCTGCTCGCGCTGGTCGGCAACCTCTTCTATGTGTTCGTCTACACCCGCTGGCTGAAGCGCTCCACGCCGCAGAACATCGTGATCGGCGGGGCGGCCGGGGCGGTGCCCCCGCTCGTCGGCTGGGCGGCGGCGACGGGGAACATCACGCTCCCGGCGCTGGCCCTGTTCCTGATCGTGTTCGTGTGGACGCCGCCGCACTTCTGGGCGCTCGCGATCCTGATCAAGCGCGAGTACCAGGCGGCCGGTGTGCCGATGCTGCCGGTCGTGCGGGGCGACCGGGAGGCCACCCGCCAGATCCTGCGCTACTCGTTCCTCATGGTCGCGGTGACGCTGCTCCCCGCTGCGATCGGCATCTCGGGGTGGGCGTACGTCGCCGCCGCCGTGATCCTGGGCGTGCAGTTCCTGCGCCTGGCCCGAAGCCTCCTCCGTGAGCCCGTGCCGGCCAGGGCCGGAGCCCTGTTCCACTACTCACTGCTCTATCTGGCCCTGCTCTTCGTGGCGATGGCGCTCGACGCCGCCCTGCTCCCGCCGATCACCTGAGGCGGCGCCGGGCCGGACCGCGAGGAGGCCGCGAGATCGTCGCGGCCTCCCCGACCGACCCCATCCGCCGGCCCTGTGAGGGTGGGCTCCTACAGCACGCCGGCGAAGGCACTATCGGCCCGGCCGGGCAACGGAGGGGTGTCGCCGACGGCCGTACGGTGATGGTAGCCGACGCCGCCGGCGCCGCCACGGCGCGGGATCACCGCAGGGCCTTGCGGTAGAAGACGCGGGCGAAGCCGTCCTGCATGCCCCGTCCGGTCTCGACGTAGCCCTGAGCCGGATAAAAGCTCAGGTTCTCGGTCATCCGCTCGTTCGTGTAGAGCACGAGCTCGGCCAGGCCCGCCTTGCGGGCGCGGCCCTCGGCGAAGCCCAGGAGCTCCCGTCCCACACCGCGGCCCTGCCGCTCGGGCAGCACGGCGACGTTCTCGACGAACATGGCCGGCGGCCGCGCGTGCAGGACGAGCACCCCCGAGACGGCGCCCGCCTCAACCGCCACCCATACCGCCCCGGCGGCGATCAGCGCCGCGTAGTCGGCCGTCATCGGCGCCGGCTCGCGTCCGATCCGGTCGACGTAGACGGCGTACGCCGCCCGCACACAGGCCGTGACCGCGGCATCGTCCTCGGGCAGCGCATGGCGGATCGCGGTCATCGCCGGGCGATCGTATCCCCCGGCGCTATCGTGACGCCTGACCGCCGCGAACGGAGGGCAGCATGCAACTGGGAATGATCGGCCTGGGCCGGATGGGCGCCAACCTCAGCCGCCGGCTGATGCGCGACGGCCACGAGATGGTCGTGTGGAACCGGGATCCGGCGCCGGTCGCGACGCTCGCCGCCGAGGGCGCCGTCGGGGGCGAGTCGCCCGCCGACCTGGTCGCCAAGCTCGAGCGCCCCCGCGCGGTCTGGATCATGGTGCCTGCAGCCGTCACCGGGCAGGTGGTGAGCGACGTCGCCGCGCTGCTCGACTCGGGCGACACGATCATCGACGGCGGCAACTCGTACTACCGCGACGACATCGCGCGGGCCGCAGAGCTGCGCAAGCAGGGCATCCACTACGTCGACGTGGGCACGTCCGGCGGCGTGTTCGGGCTCGACCGCGGCTACTGCCTGATGATCGGCGGCGAGGACGAGATCGTCTCCCGGCTCGAGCCGATCTTTGCCACCATCGCGCCCGGCGTCGACGCGGCTGTGCGCACGCCCGGGCGCACGGGCGAGCCGGACATGGCCGAGAAGGGCTACCTGCACTGCGGGCCCAACGGCGCCGGGCACTTCGTGAAGATGGTGCACAACGGCATCGAGTACGGCATCATGGCCGCCTACGCGGAGGGCCTCGACATCCTCAAGAACGCAGACGTCGGCCTCCGCGATCAGGTGCCCGACGCCGAGACGGCGCCGCTCGACCATCCCGAGTTCTACCGCTACGAGATCGACACGGCCGAGGTTGCCGAGGTGTGGCGGCGAGGCAGCGTCGTCGGATCGTGGCTGCTCGACCTGACGGCGACGGCCCTGCACGAGTCGCCGAGCCTGGAGGACTTCTCCGGCCGTGTGTCGGACTCCGGCGAGGGCCGGTGGACGTCGATCGCGGCCATCGAGGAGGGCATCCCCGCCTACGTGCTCACGGCCGCCGTCTATGAGCGGTTCAGCTCGCGCGGCGAGGGCACCTATGCGAACAAGGTGCTGTCGGCGATGCGCAAGCAGTTCGGCGGCCACATCGAGGTCCCCACAGGGGGCGACTGAGCGTGGCAAGCTTCGGCTGGAGACGAGAACCCACCTTCGCGCCTGCACGGGCGAGCAGAGAGGAGCCAGCATGGCCATCGCACCTGCATCGGACATCGCCCAGATCGAGTCGATCCTGGGCGAGGACGCCGAATCACTGCTGGGGCACACGTGCAACACCATCTCGAGCGAGCGGCTGCACCTCCCGGGGCCCGACTTCGTCGATCGCGTCGTCGCCCTTTCCGACCGGCCGACGCCGGTGCTGCGGTCGCTGCAGTCGCTCTACTCCAACGGCCGCCTCGCCGGCACCGGGTATCTGTCGATCCTGCCTGTCGACCAGGGCATCGAGCACTCCGCCGGCGCCTCCTTCGCCAAGAACCCCGACTACTTCGACCCGGCCCGGATCGTCGAGCTCGCGGTCGAGGGCGGTTGCAACGCGGTCGCGACGACGCTCGGCGCGCTCGGGGCCACTGCCCGCCGCTACGCCCACCGGATCCCGTTCCTGCTCAAGCTGAACCACAACGAGATCCTGTCCTACCCGAACACCTACGACCAGATCATGTTCGCGTCGGTGCGCCAGGCCCGCGAGCAGGGCTGCGTCGCGGTCGGCGCCACCATCTACTTCGGCTCGCCCGAGTCGCGCCGCCAGATCCAGGAGGTGACGACGGCCTTTGCAGCCGCGCACGAGCTGGGCATGGCCACGGTGCTCTGGTGCTACCTGCGCAACTCGGCCTTCTCGGCGAAGGACGGCGGCCCCGACTACCACGGCGCCGCCGACCTGACGACGCAGGCCAACCACCTGGGCGTCACCATCGAGGCCGACATCATCAAGCAGAAGGCCCCCGAGACCGCCCGGCCGGGCTATCTCGACCTCAACTTCGGCAAGACCGACAAGCGCGTCTACTCCGAGCTTCTGACCGAGCATCCCATCGACATGACCCGGTATCAGGTGGCCGGCTGCTACATGGGCCGCTCGGGCCTGATCAACTCGGGCGGCGCCTCTGGCGAGAGCGACATGCACGACGCCGTGTTCACGGCCGTGGTCAACAAGCGCGCCGGCGGGATGGGCATGATCAGCGGCCGCAAGGCCTTCCAGCGGCCCATGTCCGAGGGGATCGAGCTCCTGCACGCCATCCAGGACGTGTACCTGTCCGACGAGATCACCCTCGCCTGAACGCCACTTACCACAAAACGCAACAATTCTTCACCCAAATGGGGATGCTGCTGAACGAATAGAGCGACGATCGGTCATACGCCCACGCTACAATAGGAGTATGACCAACATGTTCCCTATCTATTCAGAGCGCCAGTTCTCGCAGTCTCATCCCGAGACCGAGCACGAGTACTTCATGCGGATTGCCCGCAACATGCGTGACCAGCGCGCCCGCGATCGGCGCGCGCGCGTCGTCGCCCGGTTCACCGGCCGCCGCCCGCATCACAAGCCCTCCGTCCTGGCCTGAGAGGTTGGCGCCCGGCTCGAGCCGGGCGCCGGCCCCTCACATCCGCTCGAAGCTGCGGAAGCGCTCCCAGTCGGTGACCGCCGCCTCGAATGAGCGCTGCTCCGTGCGCGCGTAGTGCAGGTAGTGGTCGATGACGTCGTCGCCGAAGGCCGCGCGCGCCATCTCCGAGCCCTCGAGCAGCGTGATCGCCTCGTGCAGGCTGCCGGGCAGCCGCGGCTTGTCGACGGCGTCGTACGCGTTCCCCGGGTAGGCGGGCTCCAGGTCGAGCTCGTTGTCGATGCCGTGCAGGCCCGCCGCGATCATCGCGGCGAAGGCCAGATACGGATTGACGTCGGCGCCCGCGATCCTGCTCTCGAGCCGCAGCCCGGCGCCGTGGCCGACAACGCGGAAGCCGCAGGTGCGGTTGTCGACGCCCCACACGAGCGTCGTGGGCGCGAACGACCCCCAGGCATAGCGCTTGTACGAGTTCACGTTCGGAGCGAAGAAGTAGGCGAGCTCCTTCGTGACGGCCAGCTGGCCGGCGATGAAGTGCTCGAACACGCGGCTGCGGCCGTGCCCGTCCGCGTCCGGTGAGAGGCTGCCGCGATCGTCCCAAAGGCTCACGTGGATGTGGCACGAGTTGCCCTCGCGCTCGTCGTACTTGGCCATGAACGAGAGCGCGCAGTCGTGCAGGTAGGCGATCTCCTTCGCGCCGTTCTTGTACACCGAGTGGTTGTCGGCCATCGAGAGCGCGTCGGAGTAGCGGAAGTTGACCTCGTGCTGGCCGAAGTTGCACTCGCCCTTCGAGTCCTCCACCGAGATCCCGGCCCCGGCCATGCCGAGCCGGATCGGGCGCAGGACGTCCTCGACCATCGTCGTGCCGAGGATCGAGTAGTCGACGTTGTACGGGTTTGCGGTCGTGAGGTCGTGGTAGCGCTTGGCGCGGGCCTGGTCGTAGCTGTCGCGGAACAGCATGAACTCGAGCTCCGAGCCGATGTTCGCCCGCCACCCGCGCTCGCCCAGCCGATCGAGCTGGCGGCGCAGGATCTGGCGCGGCGACGCGGCCACCGGCGAGCCGTCCTCCCACTCGAGGTCGGCGACGACGAGCGCCGTGCGCTCGAGCCACGGCACCCGTCGCATGCTGGACATGTCGGGTCGGAAGACGAAGTCGCCGTAGCCCGTCTCCCACGAGGACATGGCGAATCCCTGCACCGTGTTCATGTCCACGTCGACCGCCAGCAGGTAGTTGCAGCCCTCGGCACCGTGGCCGGCCACCTCGTCGACGAAGAAGGGCGCGTGCAGGCGCTTGCCCGCGAGCCGCCCCTGCATGTCGGTCATCACGAGCAGAACGGTGTCGACGGCGCCTGACTCGACGTCCCCGCGGAGCTCATCCAGCGTCAGGGGCATGCGCTATTCATATACTGCGGGCGGTATGGACCGCAAGCGCCCGGTGATCGGCATCAGCGCCTATGACCTGCCGGTCTCGTTCTCCCACTGGAGCGATGTGCGCAGCGTCCTCGTACCCGCCGCGTACACCGCGTCCGTCACCCGCGCCGGCGGCCTGCCGGTCGCGATTCCGCCGCTCGACGGCT
>DASXOR010000025.1:0-5306 GCA_036494095.1 Gaiellales bacterium
CCGGCTCGCGCAGGTGATCCACAACCTCGCGCAGAACGCCGTCGCGCACACGCCGGAGGGCGGCCTCGTGCGGCTGTCGGCGACGTCGAACGGCCGCTACGTGCGCTTCGCGGTGGAAGACAACGGCCCGGGCATCCCGCCCGGCCAGCGCGACCGCATCTTCGACCGCTTCCACCGCACCGACATCTCGCGCGCCCGCACAACCGGCGGCAGCGGCCTGGGGCTCGCGATCGCACGCGCGCTCGTCCTGGCGCACGGCGGGCACATCCGCGCCGGCGAATCGCCTGAGGGCGGAGCCCGCGTGGAGTTCGACCTGCCCCGTTAGAGGACCCGCCAGTACCACGTGGAAGGTATGCGGCGTGACACGCCTCCTCGCCCTGTCCGAGGCGCTTGCGCGCGCGCATTCAGGTACGGCAGAGCACGCCCAATCGGTGGCGGAGCTGGCCGAGCGCGTGGGCGCACGGCTGGGGATGGGCGGGCCCGAGCTGCGCACGCTGCGCTGGGGCGCGCTGCTCCACGACGTCGGCAAGATCGAGATCCGGTGCGAGGTGCTGAACAAGCCCGGCCCGCTCACCGACTCGGAGTTCGACGAGATCAAGCAGCACACCGTGGTGGGCGCGCTGATGGTGGAGCGCATCGCCCGCTTCGGCAAGGTGCATCAGCTTGTGCGCTGGTCGCACGAACGCTGGGACGGCGACGGCTACCCGGACGGGCTGGCCGGCGTGTCGATCCCCCTGGGCGCCCGCGTGATCTGCGTGTGCGACGCCTACGACGCGATGGTGTCGAACCGGCCTTACCGTCCGGCGATGACCCTGGACGCCGCGCTTGCGGAATTGCGCTCCGGGGCCGGCAGCCAGTTCGACCCCGCGGTCGTGGGCGCGCTTGTCCTGGAGCTCCAGGGCGAAGCCGTTCACGACGCCCGCATCGCCTGACCTGTACAAAGCCAGGGTGAGCGCGACCGGCGCAGAGCTGCTGGTCGGCGGCCTCGAGTCCGCCGGCGTGAAGGTGTGCTTCGGGCTGCCCGGGGTCCACAACCTCGCGGCGTGGAAGGCGCTCGACGGCTCGTCGATCCGCCTGATCGGGGTTCGCCACGAGCAGACCGCGGTCTACGCCGCGGACGGCTATGCGCGGGCGTCGGGCTCGGTCGGCGTGGCCATCACCACCACGGGCCCGGGGGCGGCCAACACCCTGGGGGCGCTCGGCGAGGCGTGGGCGTCGGGGTCGCCGGTGGTGGTGATCGCCACGGACATCCCGGCGTCGATCCGGCGTCCCGGCGTGCACCGGGGTGCGCTGCACGAGGCCTCGGATCAGGAGGCGATGTTCAAGCCGGTGACGAAGGCGACGTTGAAGGTCGCCGATCCGGGGATGTTGGGCTCCGAGATCCAGCGTGCGGTGCAAACGGCCATGGCGGCACCGAGCAGGCCCGTGTACGTGGAGGTCCCGACTGATGTGTTGTCGGCCGCCGGGGAGGCTCCGCCGCCGGCTGGCGGTGACTCGGTATCGCCGCTGCCGTTCCCCGACGACACCGAACTCGATCGGGCGGCGTCGATCCTTGGCGCGGCGGAGCGGCCGCTCGTGTGGGCGGGCGGCGGCGCGCTGCGCTCGGGCGCCGGCGAGCAGGTGGGCGCGCTGGCCGAGCGGCTGGGGGCGCCCGTGTTCACCACGCACATGGCGCGCGGACTCCTCGGCGTGTCGCATCCGTGCGCCGTCGGGCTGCCGCCGCACCTGCCGGCGGCGGGGCGGCTGTGGGACGAGGCCGACGCCGTGCTCGCGATCGGCACGGACTTCGACGGGATGATGACCCAGAACTGGGCGATGCCGCCGCCGCGGCACCTGGTGGCGATCAACGTGGACGCGGCGGATGCCGCGAAGAGCTACGAGCCGGAGCTGGTGCTGGTCGGGGATGCCGCTGCGGTTGGCGGTGCTCTTGCTGAACGGCTTGCAATGAAGGGTGACGTGGAGGCCGTGCGGGAGCGGCTGGCCGCCATTCGCGAACGGGCACTTGGGGAGCTTCGGCGCGAGCATCCGGACGAGATGCGCTTCCTGTCCGTGTTCGAGCAGGCCGTGCCTTCCGACGCCGTGGTGGTGGCCGACATGTGCATCGCGGGCTACTGGCTCGGCGCGCTCCTACCCGTGTCGGTCCCGCGCCACTTCGCCTACCCGATGGGCTGGGGCACGCTCGGCTACGGCTTCCCGCTGTCGATCGGCTCGGCGCTGGCCGGCCAGGGGCCGGTGGTGAGCGTGTCGGGTGACGGCGGCTTCCTCTATGCCTGCGGCGAGCTGGCGACGGTCGCGCAGGAGCAGATCCCTCTGACGGCCGTGATCGTGGACGACGGCGGCTACGGGATGCTCCGCTTCGACCAGCGCCACCGCGGCGAGCCCACCTTCGGAGTCGACCTGACCACGCCGGACTTCGAGGCGATGGCACGCTCGTTCGGCATCCAGGCCGAGACCGTGGAGGGGCTCGGCGACGAGTTCGGGCAAGCGCTTGCGCGCCAAATCGAGGTGGCCGCACCCACTGTGCTGGTGGCCCGCGCAGCCCTTGAGCCACCCCCGACCACCTCGCCCCGCTGGTACCGCCGGACTGCTTAGGGCCGGTTTTCGGTATCTATGGGTAATGGAGGGGTCGCCGACAAGACGCTTTCCGTCCGCGCTCACGTCGCACGCCGACCAGGACCGGATGGTGGAGGAGATCCGCAGCACCTCCTTCCCCATCTCGATGCGAGGCTACGAACGGGACGCGGTGGATGCCTATGTGGAGCGGGTGAACCGCCTGATCGCCGAGCTCGAGATCAGCCGCTCGCCGGAATCTGCGGTGAAGCACGCCGTGGCGCAGGTGAGCGAGGAGACCCGCGGAATCCTCGAGCGGGCACACGAGGCGGCCGAGGACATCACAGCGCGCTCGCGCGCCCAGGCGGATGACCGCCTCCAGGAGGCCGAGCGCGAGGCGGCCGAGACGCGCGGCGCCGCCGAGGAGCGCGTGCACGAGCTCGACGCCGACGCGGAGGCGATCTGGGCCGAGCGGCTGCGGCTGATCGAGGACGTCCGTGACGTGGCGGACCGGTTGTTCGCCGTGGCCGACGAGGCCGTGGCGCGGTTCCCGAGCGCACATCCGGAGGACGAGACGCAGGCGCTGCCCGCTCCGGCTGCCGAGGAAGACGACTCCGTCGAGGACGACGACACGATCGAGGTGCTCGACGCTGAGGTCGAGGTTGCGGTCGACCCCGAGGCGGAGTCAGAGCCCGAGCCGGAACAGCAGCAATAACGACCCGGCCCGGCCAGGCTCGTCAGTCGGGGAGGCGGAAGTTGGTGTCGCCGGTGATGTCGGCCACGTCCATCTGGGCCTTCTGCAGCTTGCCGGCGTAGTCCCAGTTCATCGACTGCCAGCGGGTGAACTGGTCGAGCACCCAGATGCCCGACTGGCGGGCGCCGTTGCCCGACTTGCCGTTGCCGCCGAAGGGCAGGTGCGCCTCGGCCCCTGAGGTCGAGTTGTTCACGCTCACCATCCCGGCGCTCACGCGGCGGCGGAACTCGAAGGCACTCTTCGGATCGGTGGTGTAGATCGCGGACGAGAGGCCGTAGCCGTGGCCGTTCGCCAGGTCGATCATCTCGTCGAACGTCCGGAAGGTCGCGACGCCCACGATCGGCCCGAAGGTCTCGGTCGAGTACAGCGCGTCCTCGCGCTTCACCCCGTCGACGATCGTCGGATGGCAGAAGATGCCGGCGTCCGGATCGCCCACGAAGCCCTCGCGCGGGGAGTCCGACGTGATCCGGCCGGTGGCGGTCGAGCCGTGCACCGTGTGGTGGTCGTCGATCAGGTCGAGCCAGCCCAGGAAGCGCTCGAGGAAGCGCTCGTGGATCATCGGGCCGTAGATCACGTCCTGCGTGGGGTCGCCCACCGGCGCCTCCTCCACCGCCTTCACGAAGCGCGTCATGAACTCGTCGTGCACGTCCTCGTGGACGAACACGGTGCCGAGCGACGTGCAGCGCTGACCGGCGGTGCCGAAGCCGCTGAAGAGCGCCCCCTCCACGGCCAGGTCGAGCTCCGCGTCCGGCATGACCACCAGCGGGTTCTTGCCGCCGAGCTCGAGGCAGGGCTGCTGCACGTGGCGGCCGCAGAGCTCGCCGATGCGCGTGCCGACCTCGTAGGAGCCGGTGAAGCCGACCTTGTCGACGAGCCGCTCGCCGAGCGCCTGCTCGAGGCCCTCGAACGCCGTCGGCCCGTCGCACTGCACCAGGTTGAGCACGCCGTCGGGCAGCCCGCCGTGCAGAAACAGCTCCGCGAGCGCCTCGCCGAGCGCCGGCGCGTACTCGGCCGGCTTCCACACCACGGCGTTCCCGCAGAGGAGCGCCGGCACGAGGTACCACGACGGCACCGCCACCGGGAAGTTGCCCGCGGTGATGATCGCGGCCACGCCCACGGGCGTGCGGTAGGTGAAGAGCTGCTTGTCGGGCATCTCTGACGGCACTGTCTGGCCGTACAGCCGCCGGCCCTCGGACACGAAGAAGTTGCAGGTGTCGATGATCTCCTGCACCTCGCCGAGCGACTCGGCGTAGGGCTTGCCGATCTCGCGCGTGACGAGGCGGGAGAGCGCCTCCTTGTTGTCCTCCACGAGCCGGCCGATCTGCTGGATCGCGCGGCCGCGGACGGGCGCGGGCACCTCGGCCCAGGCGGCCTGCGCCTTGCGGGCGGCGCGGCAGGCGGCCACGAATGTCGAGGCATCGCCGAGCAGAGTCTCGGCCACGACGTCGTCGGTGCGCGCCGGATTGGTGGAGGTCAGACGCCCGCCGGGGGCGTCAGTTTGGGGCCGCCCGCCGATCACGGAGGCGACGGTGCGGGAGGAGGCAAGGGTGTCAGTCATGCCCTGGATCGTAGAACCGGCGCGCCGGGGAACACTTCCGAGATATGTTGCAGGCGCGGAATCGAGGCTTTGGGGGGATGTTCGTGCAGGGACGAATCGTGCTTCTCGGCGCGCTGTGCGCGCTCGCAATCGCGGCCGCGCCGGCAGGCGCAGCCACCGGCTCGCTCTACAGCGGCCCCGGCCCACGGCCTGGCCCGGACATCCTCTACGCGCCGCCCGCGAACGCGCCGCAGCTCCAGAACGCAGGCATCTGGCACGCGCCGCCGATCCTCGTGTCCGGCGCGAGCGCCTACCGCGACGGCGAGTTCCTCTATCAGGACTTCCTCTACGACGACCACGGGGCGAACGGCGGCGCTCCCGACCCCACCGACCCGCGCCTGTCGGGCGACACCTTCTCGATGCCGAACGGCACCTACACGTACCCCACCAACCCGGCCTACGCCG
>DASXOR010000026.1:0-2675 GCA_036494095.1 Gaiellales bacterium
GCCGCGGCTGATCAGCCCGTCGGCCAGGCGGGCCGCCTTGACGGCGTCACCCACCATCACCGGCACGATCGGGTGCGTGCCGGGGAGGATGTCGAAGCCGAGCTCGCCCATCCGTGCCCGGAAGTGCTCGGTGTTCGCGGCCAGGCGCGAGCGCAGCTCCGACGAGCCCTCGATCAGGTCGAGCGCGCGCAGGCTGGCGGCCGTGATCGGCGGCGCCAGGCTGTTGGAGAACAGGTACGGCCGCGCCCGCTGGCGCAGCAGGTCGACCACCTCCGCGCGGGCGGCGACGTAGCCGCCGCTGGCGCCGCCCATGGCCTTGCCCAGCGTGCCCGTGATGATGTCGACGCGCCCCATCACCCCGTGCAGCTCGTGGGTACCGCGGCCGCCCTCGCCGATGAACCCGACGGCGTGCGAGTCGTCCACCATCACGATCGCGTTGTGGCGCTCGGCCAGGTCGCAGATCTCGGGTAGGCGCGCGTAGTAGCCGTCCATCGAGAACACGCCGTCGGTCGCGATCAGGCGGTGGCGGGCGTCGGCCGCCTCGGTCAGGCGTGCCTCGAGCTCGTCCATGTCGCCGTTTGCGAACCGCAGCCGCCGCGCCTTGCACAGGCGGATGCCGTCGATGATCGAGGCGTGGTTCAGCGCGTCGGAGATGACCGCGTCGTCGGGGCCGAGCAGCGCCTCGAAGAGGCCGCCGTTCGCGTCGAAGCACGAGCCGAACAGGACCGCGTCCTCCGTGCCGAGGAATGTCGCCAGCCGCTCCTCCAGCTCGCGGTGGGCCTCCTGGGTGCCGCAGATGAAGCGCACCGACGCCATCCCGTATCCCCAGCGCTCGAGCGCCTCGTGGGCGGCCGAGACGATGGCCGGGTGGTCGGCCAGGCCGAGGTAGTTGTTGGCGCAGAGGTTCAGCACCTGGCCGCGGTCGACGACGCGCACCCGGGCGGACTGCGGGGAGCTGATCAGGTGCTCGGACTTGTAGAGGCCGGCCTCGCGGATCTCGGCCAGGCGCCCGCGCAGGTCGTCGCGAAGGTCGGTGTCCACGGTCAGCCCTCCGTCCAGTCGAGCACGACCTTGCCGGAGCGGCCCGAGCCGGCGATGGCGAAGCCCTCGGCGAACTCGGCGTACGGCAGGCGGTGCGTGATGACCGGAGAGATGTCGAGCCCCGACTGCAGCATCACGGTCATCTGATACCAGGTCTCGTACATCTCGCGGCCGTAGATCCCGCGCAGCGTGAGCATGTTGAAGACGACCTGCGTCCAGTCGATCGCGATCTCCTCGGTGGGGATGCCGAGCAGGGCGATGCGGCCGCCGTGCGACATGCTCGCGATCAGCTGGTGCAGCGCCTCCGGGTTGCCGGACATCTCGAGGCCGACATCGAAGCCCTCGGTCATCCCCAGCTCGCGCTGCACGTCTGTGAGCGTGCGCTCGCCCGGGTCGACGGTGAGGCTCGCGCCCATGCCCGCCGCCAGCGCGCGCCGGTACGGGTTGGGGTCGCTGACGACGACGTGCCGGGCGCCGGCGTGGCGGACGACAGCCGCCGCCATGCAGCCGATCGGCCCGGCGCCCGTGATGAGCACGTCCTCGCCCAGCACCGGGAAGGCGAGGGCGGTGTGGACGGCGTTCCCGAACGGGTCGAAGATGGCCGCCACCGCCTCGTCGACTCCGGGCCAGTGGTGCCAGATGTTCGTCATGGGCAGGGCGATCAGCTCGGCGAACGCGCCCGGCCGGGTCACGCCGACGCCCTGCGAGTGGGCGCACAGGTGGCGCCGCCCCGCCATGCAGTTGCGGCAGCGGCCGCAGACGACGTGGCCCTCGCCGCTGACGAGGTCGCCGGGGTGGAAGTCGCTCACGTTCGAGCCGACGGCGACTACCTCGCCGACGAACTCATGCCCGATCACGAGCGGCACCGGGATGGTGCGTTGCGCCCAGGCGTCCCACCGCTCGATGTGGACGTCGGTGCCGCAGATGCCGGTGCGGCGGACGCGGATCAGGACGTCGTTGATGCCGTGCTCCGGCTCCGGGACGTCCTCGAGCCACAGGCCCGCCTCGGCGCGGCTCTTCACAAGGGCGCGCATGTTCGAGGACGGAGGATATGCCCGAACGCACCAGGCGGGGTCAGACCCCTTCTGGTGCGCGGGCATGCCTCACCCGCCGCCCTCCTCCTCGTAGACGAACGTGTACATCCGGCGGGCGTCGATGCGGGCGTAGGGGTGCTGCTCGGCCCACCCGATCCAGCCCTCGCCGTAGCGGGGCGCGTACACCTCGACCAGCGCGTCACGGAAGCCGGCCGCCGCGGGATCGCGCAGGTCGTTGACCTGCGCGCGGCCGTGGACGGTGACCGCGAACGGCTCGCCCTCGATATGGGTCGCGCTCACGTCCGGCCGCACCCGGATGTGGCGGAAGCGCACCGAGTCGGGCGCCGAGCCGAACCAGAACGCCCCCCGGTAGAAGATGCCGTCGACCGCGCCGACGATCGGCCGCCCGTCCGCGGTCGCCGTGGCCAGCGCGAGCAGGCGCACGCCCGTCAGGCGCGCCGCCAGGGCAGCCGCGCCGATCCGCCGCTCGGGCGTGACGATCCGCCGCATGTGGGCGCCGGACGCCTCGTAGCTCGTGTCCAGCAGGCGCTGGAGCGCCTCCAGGTCGGCCGCCGTCTCGTGCATGCGGGTACCGTAGTC
>DASXOR010000027.1:0-17859 GCA_036494095.1 Gaiellales bacterium
TCGGAGCCGCACGGCTACGGCCGCACCGCCCGGGCGGCGCTCGAGGCCGCCCGCAGCCGCATCGCCGGCCTGCTGGAAGCTGAGAGGGGCCAGGTCGTGTTCACGTCCGGAGGCTCAGAGGCGGACAACCAGGCCGTGTTCGGTCTCGCCGGCGCACCGCCCGGACGGCTCGTCGTGAGCGCCATCGAGCACCCGGCGGTGCGCGAGCCCGCCCGCGAGCTCGAGCGGCGCGGCTTCGACGTGGTGTGGGCCGCGGCGGACGGCAACGGCGTCGTCGACGCGGACGAGTTCGAGCGGCTGCTCGTGCCCGGCGACCGGCTCGCGGCCGTGATGTGGGCGAACAACGTCACCGGAGCCGTGCAGCCCATCGAGCGCCTGGCAGCTGCGGCAGCCGAGCGCGGGGTGCCGTTCCACTGCGACGCGGTGCAGGCCGCGGCGGCCTTCCCGGTCGGGCTGCGGCCCGGCGTCGAGTCGCTGGCGCTCTCGGCGCACAAGCTGGGCGGCCCGAAGGGAGTCGGCTGTCTCGTCACGCGCACGCCGGCGCGCATGCCGCCGCTCGTGTGGGGCGGGGGGCAGGAGCACGGCCTGCGCTCGGGCACCGAGAACGTGCCCGGCGTGGTCGGGTTCGCGGCGGCGCTCGCGGCCGCGCGGGCAGCCGACGATGACCGTGCGGCGCTGCGGGCGCGGCTGGAGGACGCGTTGCACGACCACGTGACCGTTGTCTCCGCAGGAGCAGAGCGGCTGCCTGGGCATCTGCTCGCCCTGGTGCCGGGGATCCGCGCCGACCTGCTCGTGCTCGCGCTCGACCGCGCCGGCTACGCCGTCGCGGCCGGGTCGGCATGCGCCGCGGGCGACGCCGAGCCGAGCCACGTCCTGACCGCGCAGGGCCTGTCGGCCGCCGACAGCCGCAGCGTCGTGCGCGTCTCGCTGGGGCTCCGCACGACGGCAGCCGAGGTGGACGGCTTCGCCGCGACGTTCAGGGACTGCGTCGAGCGGCTGCGCGCAGGCGGGCTCGAGGGGATCGCCGCAGCAAGGTGAGCCGCACGGTCGGCCGCCGCGGCCGGCGCAAGCCGGCGACGAGCGGTGTCGCGAGCACCCCGACGAGGCCGGCGCCGGCCCAGCCCGCCAGTGGCCCGGTCAGCGCCGCATGCGCACCGTGCGTCGAGCCCCCCACGACAGCGGCGCAGCCGCAGGCGACGACCAGGAGCGCGCACCCGCCGACCCACACGGCCACCCTGTATCGGCGCCGAGG
This sequence comes from Gaiellales bacterium, assembly GCA_036494095.1. Lineage (GTDB taxonomy): Bacteria > Actinomycetota > Thermoleophilia > Gaiellales > JAICJC01 > JAICJC01. The sequence goes on from DASXOR010000027.1 coordinate 1,253, forward strand.
CGTGTCCGCGTCGGCGAGGATCGCGGTCACGGCGAGGAGGAACAGGGCGAGCACGAACGCGCCTTCGACGGGCACGAGGCGGGTGGCGGCGGCAGCGCCGCCGCACGCAGCCGTGCCCGCGACCGCCGCGGCGACCACCGCCAGGGTGCGCGCGCCGGCCCCAGTCCGGGCGCGGCGGACGATGGGCGGAAGCGCCGGGAGGAGCATCGTGGCGGCGAAGCCGACCGCCGCGAACACGCCTCCGTTGATGCTGTCGCGATCCTGCAGCGAGCCGATCAGGGCGACGCCGAACACGAGCCCGGCGGCGGTCAACGGCCACGCCACCCACCGCGGTCGGGTGCGGGCGCGGGGTGGGGCTGCGGGCAAGGCGGACGGCCCGTGCGACGGCCGCCGCCGCCCGCGCAGGATCGGCCGGCCGATGATCCACCGCGACGAGAACGCGGTGAAGATGGGCGCGGCGATGAGCACGGGCACGAAGCTCGGATGCGGCAACCCGCCTCCGTCGTAGGCGAGCGAGATCGCGAGTCCGGCCAGCATCGCGACGACCGACGTTGCCCCGAGCGTCCACAGGATCCGGCGGTGGCGGCGCCGGCGCGGGGCGCTCACGACCAGCAGCGAGAGCAGCGTCGCGGCTGCGGCGGCCATCCCGAACGCGTCGTCCCCGGTCAGCGCCCAGACGAGGGCGAAGAGGGCGCCGCCGCCGATGCACGCGGCCACGAGCGTCGACTCCAGGCGCTCCTCCGCGGTGAGCAGGTGGCGGCCGTCCCGGCTGAGGCGCAACGACGCGTTGAAGAGCGGCCGCGCCGCCCAGGCCAGCACCATCAGTCCGAAGAGCGCGGCGATCACCGGCAGCACGAACGGCCGCACGTGGGCGTCGTCGAGCGCGGCCAGGCCCGCGGCGCGGGCGCAGACGGCGGCCGGGACGAACATCCACGCTCGCTGGGGCCGTACCCGCTGCAGGCGCAGGAGCCCTCGCAGCAGCAGCCGGTAGGCGGGACTGCGCGCCTTGAGGGATTCGATCAGCCCGAGCCGGGCCCAGTTCGACTCCGGGTCCAGCCGCAGTGACTCGCGGAACTCCGCCTGCGCGTCGGCCCGGTCGCCGGAGTGCAGTAGCTGCCATCCGCGGGCCGAGTGCGCGGTGGGGCTCTCGGGAGCGAGTCGCAGCGCCTCGCCGGCCGCCGCCGCGGCGGCGTCGTTGCGGCCCAGGAGTGTGAGCACGCGCGCCCGCATGTCGTGGGCGAACGCATGCTGCGGGTCGAGCGAGAGCGCGGTGTCGAAGTCGGCCAGGGCCTCGAGCCGGCGGCCGCCGAGCAACCGGGCCTGACCCCGGGCGATGAATCCGCCGGGGTGCCGGGGATCGAGCTGGAGCGACCGGTTCGCGGCGTCCTCGGCGTCGGCCGCCCGGTGGAGGTTCACGAGGATGACGCTGCGCACCCGCCACGTGTAGGGGTTCCCCGGGATCAGTCGCAGCGCCTCGTCGCTCTCGCGCAGCGCCGGGGCGTGCTCGCCGCCGTTGGTCAGGCACAGCGCCAGCAGCGTGTGCGCGCCGCCGTTCTCGGGGTCGGAGGCGAGGACGGTGTGCAGCTCGCGCCGGGCCAGGTCGGTGCGACCCGCCGAGATCAGGCGGCGGGCGGAGGCGAGTGGATCGCTCACCGCATGTCGAGGTAGCCGAGCACGTCGTCGTAGGCGCCGCCCTCGTTGGCGTGCAGCGCGTAGTTGCGAGCGGTGGCGAACCACTCGTGCGTGGACGGCTTCACGGCCTTCGCAGCCGCCGTCAGGTCCTTCGTGCCGAGCGGGCGGGGGACGCCGTCGCGCATTGCCACGCGGATCTTCTCCTCGACGGCCACGTCGACGACGGCGCGCAGATCGGCCCCGGAGAACCCCTGCGTCTTCTGGGCGACGTGGTCGAAGTCGATGTCGTCCACGGGCTTGCCCTTGACGTGGATGCGCAGGATCGCGGCCCGCGCCACGGCGTCGGGCGGCGGGACGAACAGCACCCGGTCGAACCGCCCCGGCCTGCGGAAGGCGGGGTCGACGTGCCAGGGCGTGTTCGTCGCCGCGAGGATGAGGACGCCGTCGTTGTCCGCCTGGACGCCGTCGAGCTCGTACAGGAACTGGTTCACGACGTTGCGGCCGGCCGACGCCTGGAAGCTCGAGCGGCTGGCGCCGAGGGCGTCGACCTCGTCAAAGAAGAGGACGCACGGCGCCCGCCGGCGAGCCTGCTCGAAGATCGCGTGCAGGCGCTTCTCGCTGTTTCCGAGCCACATGTCGAGGACGTCGCTCAGGCCGACCGCGAGGAAGGAGGCGCTGATCTGACCGGCCGTGGCGCGGGCGAGGTGCGTCTTGCCGCAGCCGGGCGGGCCGTAGAGCAGGATGCCGCCGCCGATCGCCTTGCCGTAGGCCCGGAAGAGCTCGGCGTGCTCCAGCGGATGGATGATCTTCATCCGGATCTCTTCCTTGACCTGATCCATGCCGCCGACCTCGGCGAAGGTCACCGCCGGGCGCTCGACCTCGATCAGCGGCCCATCGCTCTCGGCGTCGGCCGTGAGGGCGATGCCCTCGTCGTCGCCGGCCTCCTCGGCGGCCGGGTCGGGAAAGAAGAGGTGCTGGAGCCGGTCGGTCAGGTCGGCGTCGTCGAGGCGGGGATCGAGCGCGAGCGCCGCCGTGTACTGCACCGCCGCCTCGCGGTCCCTGCCCTCGGCGAGCAGGAGGCGCGTGTGGAGCACGAGCGTGGCCCCGTCGGCATCGCCCTCGAGCAGCGCCTCGACGAGCACCGTCGCCTCGCGCAGCTTGCCCTGCTGGAAGAAGGCCGCTGCCAGGCCCGCCCTCGCCGCGGCGCTTGCGGGGTCGCGCAGGAGCATCTGGCGGTATTCGCCCTCGGCGGCGGCAGGCCGGCCGCTGCGAAGCAGCGTCTCGGCGAGGTGCAGCCGCAGCGGAAGGTTGTCGGGCGACACGTCCAACGCGTCGCGCAGCGCCCGCTCCTGGTCGTCGCCTCCTGCCACAAGATCAGGATCGGCACGGCCGCCGGTGCGCTTGAGCGAGAACCGTCTACCGTTCGCGCGTGTACTCCGCCGCCACGATCGAGCACGCACTGGCTTTGCGTCACGCCGGATCTGCCGGACGGGGCGCGGTTGCGGGCGAGGCTGGGGACACCGCCTGCGGAGATGCGATCCGGATCGAGCTCGGCGTGGCGGGCGGACACATCGGCGTGGCCCGCCACCGCAGCTTCGCGTGCCCGCACGCGACGGCCGCGGCCGAGCTCGCCTGCCGGCTGGCCGAGGGCCGTGATCTGCTCGCTGCCGCGCGCATCGGCAGCGCCGACCTCGAGGCCGTGCTCGCGCCGGCGGAGCGCAACCGCGGGTGTGTCGCCCTCGCCGTCGATGCGCTGCACCGGGCGCTTGCAACGGCGCTCGACTCGGCCCGGATGCCCCTGGTCGCCGATCGGGTCGCGGTGGCGATGTCGGGCGGGGTCGACTCGGCGGTGGCGCTGCTGAAGGCGGTCGAGGCCGGCCTCGAGCCGGTAGGCGTCACCCTGCGGCTGTGGATCGATCCCGGCGCGCCCGACGGCGAGCGCGCCTGCTGCTCGCCGCAGTCGGTGCGGGCGGCGCGGGCGGCCTGTCACGCGCTCGGCGTGCCGCACGTCGGCCTCGATCTGCGCCAGGAGTTCCACGACGAGGTGGTCGAGGAGTTCGTGGCGGGATTCCGCGCGGGGCGTACGCCGAACCCGTGCATGCGCTGCAACGGGTCGTTTCGGTTCGCGGCCCTGGCGGACTTCGCCGACCGCATCGGGGCACGGCGGATCGCCACAGGCCACTACGCCCGGATCCGCCGTCGAGGTGAGATGACGCTCGTCGCGCGCGGTGCCGACCCGGCGAAGGACCAGTCCTACATGCTCGCGGCGGTGCCCGCCGCGATCCTCCGGCGGTGCTGGTTCCCGCTGGGCGAGCAGACGAAGGCCGAGACCCGCGCGCAGGCCGGGCAGGCAGGGCTCGAGGCGGCCCGGCGGCGCGAGAGCCAGGACGTCTGCTTCGTCGGCGGCGGCGACCATCGCGCGTTCCTGGAGCGGCACGGCGGCGCCGGCCGGCCCGGCGACATCGTCGCCGCCGATGGGCGGCGGCTGGGCCGCCACGCCGGCGTGCACCGCTTCACCCCCGGACAGCGGCGCGGCATCGGCGTGGCCGGGAACGAGCCGCTCTACGTCGTCTCGGTGGAGGCCGAGCGCGGCCGCGTGGTCGTCGGTCCGCGGACGGCGCTCGAGCGGCGCTCGGTGCACGTGACCCCCGGACGGCTGCTCGCGCCGTCGGGTCGTGTGCAGGCCAAGCTGCGCTACCGCACCGACCCCGTGTGGGCGACCGTGCGGCCCGAGCCCGGCGGCTTCACGCTCGATCTGGACGAACCGGTGGCCGGGATCGCGCCGGGGCAGACGGCCGTCCTCTACGACGGCGACGCTGTCGTCGGCACCGGCGTCATCGCCGGATAGGATAGATTCGTCCCCGACCTGGGAGCCGTATGCACCTCGCCCTTCTCGCCACCTCGACCGATATCTGGCACTACGCCCTGGCCGTGTTCCTCGTCCTGACGGGGATCGGCGCCGGCTTCGCGCTGATCCGGCTGGGAACGACGTTCGGCCACGTGAACACGGCGCTTGACGGCACGATGCAGGAGCTCGTGCCGATGCTGGCCAAGGCGTCGACGTCGCTCGACCATGTGAACGAGGAGCTCGACAAGGTCGGCCGGATCACCGACTCGGCCACCGACGCGACGGCCAAGGTGGACGCCACGGTGCGCTCGGTGTCCGAGGCGATCTCAAAGCCGTTCCAGGCCATCGCCGGGTTCACGAGTGGGATCACGCACGGGTTCGGCGTCTTCAAGAACAAGCGTGACCAGCGCGGTGGTGTCGTGTGAAGCGGGGGTTTGCGATCTCGGTGGCCCTCTCGGCCGCCGGGACGGCCCTCTACAAGCGCGCGCAGCACCTGGCCGAGAGCGAGCAGCGACCGGTGGGTGAGGTGCTGAAGGACCTGCCGGGCCGGATCTCGGCCGACCTGCGCACGCTGCCGGACGATCTGCGCGCCGCCGCGAAGGAAGGGCGCGACGCGGCCGGGCGCAGGTCGGCGGAGGTCGAGCAGGACTTCCGCCACGCCTCCAACCCCTGAGCGCACCAAAAGGGGTCTGACCCCGCTTGGTGCGTCAGTCGGTGATGCGGGCGATCAGCTCGCGGCGGTCGACGAGCCGCTTGGGCTCGCCGCCGGGCGTGAGCTCGTAGCCGGCCCCACGGGGGTAGAGCACCTTGTCGCCGGGGGCGATGCCGTGCACCTCGTCGCCGATCGCCACGACGACGCCTGACAGGCAGGCCGCCTCGGCGCTGGCGGGGATGATCAGGCCCGCGTTCGTCTCGGTCTCGTCGTCGACCGGCTCGATGAGCACGAAGTGGTCGAGCGGCTCGATGCCGCCGTGGCCGCCGCGGGGGGCGTGCTCGAACCGCTCCAGGGTGTCGTCTCCGTGCATGGCCCCAGGATACCCGTCGGTAGAATGGCCCGGGACATGCGCACGCACGAGATCCGACGCCGCTTCGTCGACCACTTCACCGCCACCGGGCATGTGCAGCTCCCGAGCGGGTCGCTGGTGCCGCCGGCGTGGGATCAGAGCGTCCTCATCACCACCGCGGGGATGCAGCCGCTCAAGCGCTACTTCCTCGGCCAGGAGGAGCCGCCGAACAACCGGCTCGTGACGGTGCAGAAGTGCTTCCGCACGGTCGACATCGACGAGGTCGGGCGCACGGCCCACCACCTCACGTTCTTCGAGATGCTCGGCAACTTCTCGATCGGCGACTACTTCAAGGAGTTCGCTGTCGAGCAGGCCTGGCAGCTGGTCACCTCGCCCGACGGCTTCGGCTTCGACCCCGACCGGCTGTGGGCGACCGTGTACCGGGGCGACGAGAAGGTGCCGGCCGACGAGGAGGCGATCGAGCTGTGGCTGCGCGTCGGCGTGCCGCCGGAACGGATCCTGCGGCTCGGCAGCGACAACTTCTGGCAGGCGGGCCCGGTGGGGCCGTGCGGGCCCTGCTCCGAGCTGCACTACGACCGTGGCCCCGAGTTCGCGTGTGGCCGGCCCGACTGCGGCCCCGACTGCGACTGCGATCGCTTCATCGAGTTCTGGAACCTGGTGTTCATGCAGTACAACATGCTCGACGACGGGTCGCTCGAGCCGCTGCCGACGCCCAGCATCGACACCGGGGCGGGGCTCGAGCGCGTGACGATGCTCGCGCAGGGCGTCGACAGCGCCTACCTGACCGACGCCTTCGGCGACCTGATCGAGGTGATCGAGGGCTGGAGCGGCGCCCGCTACGGGCACACACCGGAGGAGACGAAGGCGCTCAAGGTGCTCGCCGACCACGGCCGGGCGATGAGTTTCCTCGCCACCGACGGCATCGAGCCGTCGAACGAGGGCCGCGGCTACGTGCTGCGCCGCGTCATCCGCCGCGCCGTCCAGCACGGCCGCAGGATCGGCTTGGAGGACGCGATCGTGAGCCGGCTGCACGCCCGCGTCGTCGACCTCCTGGGCGAGGCCCACCCGGAGCTCGTCGAGCAGCGCGACCGCGTGTCGGCCGAGCTCGTCGCCGAGGAGGAGCGCTTCTCGCGCACGCTCGAGACCGGCGGCAAGCTCCTCGACGACGTCCTCGCCGGGGCGGCGGCCGAGATCGGCGCCGAGGATGCGTTCCGGCTGCACGACACCTACGGGTTCCCGATCGAGCTCACGGTCGAGATCGCCGCCGAGCACGGAAAGACCGTCGCCGAGGCCGGGTTCGCCGCGCTCATGGACGAGCAGCGCGACCGGGCCCGGGCCGCGACCGGCGGCCGCGTGGACACGTCGGAGCTGCACGCTGACTTCGCCGCCGAGTTCGTCGGCTACGAGCGGCTCGACGTCACCACGCAGGTGGGGGCGGTTCACGACCGCGGCGACGGCTCGGCGCTCGTCAAGCTGCGCGAGTCGCCGTTCTACGCCCGCGGCGGCGGTCAGGTCGCCGACCGCGGCTGGGTCGAGACCGACGCGGCCCGCGCCGTCGTCGAGGACGTCGTCCGCGTCGACGCCGATCAGGTCGTGATCGCCCGGCTCGAGCACGGCGAGCTGCACGCCGGCGAGCGCGTGCGCGCCCACGTCGACCCCGAGGCGCGGCGGCCGACGGTGGCCAACCACACCGCCACCCACCTGCTGCACGCGGCGCTGCGCGAGGTGCTCGGCGACCACGTCGCCCAGGCCGGGTCGTACGTCGGCCCCGACAAGCTGCGCTTCGACTTCCGCCACAGCGGCCCGATGAGCGCCGAGGAGATCGCGCGCGTCGAGGCGATCGTCAACGAGCACATCGTCGCCAACCACCCGCTGCACATCTTCGTGACCACCCAGGCTCATGCCCGCGAGCTCGGGGCGATGATGCTGTTCGGCGAGAAGTACGGCGAGCATGTCCGCGTGGTCGAGATCCCCGCCGTGTCGCGCGAGCTGTGCGGCGGCACGCATGTGCGGTCGACGGCCGAGATCGGCGCGTTCGTGATCACGCGCGAGACCAGCTCGTCGCAGGGTGTGCGCAGGATCGAGGCGCTCACGGCGGCCGCGGCGCTCGACCACCTGCGCAGCGAGGCCGCCCAGGCGGGCGAGCTGCGACGGCGCGTGGCCGAGCTCGAGGCCGAGGTGAAGCGCGCCGTCCGCGCGGCCCCGCCGGCGTCGGCCAACGGCGCCGACGCCGGGCTGATCGAGCACGCTTCCGAGGAGGCGGGCGTGTGGATCGTCGCCGGCGTGGTCGACGGCGCCGATGCCGACGCGCTGCTGCAGCTGTCCGACCGGGTGCGCGCGAAGCTCTCGCCGGCGGCGGCCGTGCTGGGCGGAAACGCCGGCGGCAAGGCCCATCTGCTCGCGAGCTTCGACCCCGGTGCACAGGAGCGCGGGCTGTCGGCCGTCGACGTGATCCGCGAGGTCGCGCCGATCGTCTCCGGCGGCGGCGGCGGCCGGCCGGCGCTGGCCCGCGCGGGCGGATCGGACGCCTCGCAGCTCGAGGCGGCGGTGCGGGTCGCGGCCGACCGGATCCGCGAGCAGCTGCAGGGATCGCCCGGATGAGGGTGCTCGCCGTCGACTACGGCCGCGCCCGCACAGGGCTCGCCGTGAGCGACGAGACAGGAGTGCTGGCCCGGCCCGTTGCGATCGTGGAGCGGGTAAGGTCAGAGGCAGGGATGGGCAGAATGCTCGAGCGGATCGCGGAGCTCGACCCCGACCGGATCGTGGTCGGGATGCCGCTCACCCTCAGGGGGGAGCACGGCCGCCAGGCCGCGGAGACGCTCGACTTCATCCACGAGCTGGAGGCTCGATGCCCGATACCGATCGAGACGTACGACGAGCGGTTTACGACGGCGATGGCCGTGCGCAGCCGCCCGGGCCGGCGCCAGGCGGACGACGCGGTGGCCGCCGCCCACCTCCTCGAGGGGTATCTGCGCAGGCTCGCCGGCTAGTCGTCGTCTGCGTGCTCATCGCCGCCTTGGCGGGCCTCGTCAAGGCCGGCGGCTGGGTGCTGCACCACTCGTCGAGCCCGTCCTCGGCTCCGGCGGCCGATCCGCACGGGCCTGCGATCGCCGTCGTGATCCCGCCCGGCGATGATGCCGCGGCGATCACGGACGTGCTCGCGCAGCGCGGCGTGATCGCCGACTCGGGCCGGTTCGGCCGCTACATCAAGGCCCAGGCGGAGGGCTCCGAATTCAAGGCCGGCATCTACACGTTCCGGGCCGGGACGGGGTACGGCGCGATCGTCACCAGTCTGGACGCCGGGCCAAGCGCGGGCTACGCGAAGCTCGTGATCCCCGAGGGGTTCCGCCTCACCGACATCGAGCCGCTGGTGGCGCATCTCGGCATCAACCGCGAGCGCTACGCCGCCGCCGTCCGCGCGGCTGTGCCGCCGCCGGGATTCGGGCACCACGTGAACATGGAGGGGTTCATGTTCCCCGCCACCTACGAGGTGCGTCCGGGCGAGCCCGCGACGACGCTCGTCTCGCAGCAGCTCACCGCCTTCAAGGGTGCGTTCAGCCATCTGGACCTGAGCCACGCCCGCTCGGAGAACCTCACGCCGTACGACGTGCTCATCATCGCGTCGATGATCGAGCGGGAGGCGAGGGTGCCGGGCGACCGGGCCAAGGTCGCCGCGGTGATCTACAACCGCCTGCGGCTGGGCATGCCGCTCGGGATCGACGCGACGATCCTCTACCACCTGGGGTCGTGGACGGCGACCATCCATCAGTCCGATCTGAGCGACCAGGAGCCGTACAACACCCGCATCCACAAGGGCCTGCCGCCGACGCCGATCTGCAATCCCGGCCTGGCCTCGCTGCAGGCGGCCGCCAACCCCGACCGTGTGAACTACCTCTACTACGTGGCCATCCCGGGCAAGTCCGCCCAGTACTTCACGTCGAACTACCAGGACTTCCTGGCGCATGGCGGCTAGGGCGGCCGTGATCGGCCACCCGGTGGCGCACTCGCGCTCGCCGGCGATGCACACCGCCGCCTACCGTGCGCTCGGCCTCGACTGGGAGTACACGGCCATCGACGTGCCGCCGGCCGGGCTCGCGGCGTTCGTTGCCGGGCTCGGCGCGGGCGGCTTCGCGGGCGTGAACGTCACGATCCCGCACAAGCAGGCGCTGGCCGGCCTGTGCGACGAGCTCTCGGCCGAGGCTCGCCGCGCCGGGTCGGTCAACACCGTGCTCGTGCGCGATGGCCGCCTGCGCGGCGAGACGACCGACGGCGCGGGGCTCCTGTGGGCGCTCGGAGACGTCGCGCCGGGCGATGCGCTCGTGCTCGGGGCGGGTGGTGCAGCGCGCGCCGCCGTCGCGGCTCTGACCGCCGCCGGTTGGCGGGTCGCGGTCAGCGCCCGCCGCCCGGAGGCAGCCGCCGAGCTCGGCGTCGCGGTGCTCCCGTGGCCGCCCGCGGAGGGGGCCCGGTTGATCGTGAACGCGACGCCGCTTGGGCAGCGAGAAGCGGGGCCTTCACCCGGTTCACCGGGTGAAGGCCCCATCGCGGCCGGGCTGATCACGCCGGACACCATCGTCTGCGATCTGGCCTACCGCGGCGACGGCACGCCCACACCCTTGATCGAGGCGGCGGAGGCGCGCGGGGCGCGGGCTGTGGACGGCCTCGAGGTGCTGGTCGGGCAGGGCATCTTCGCCTTCGAGCTTCTCACCGGCGCGGCCCCGCCGGTTGCGATCATGCGTGCGGCCGCTCGGGGCGAAACGGCGCCGGATCCGTGAACGGCGCCCGGCCGAGCACGAGCTCTGCCGCGAGCCGGCCCGAGCCCGCGCCTGTGAGGATGCCCTCGCTCCCGTGCCCGGCGCACACCACCGTACGCTCGTCCACGCGGCCGATGTAGGGCAGCCCGTCGTTCGAGAACGGCCGCAGGCCGGTCCACGTGGCCGTGACCTCGCGACCGGCGAGGCCCGGGATGAGCCGGCAGGCGCGGACGGCGTTCTCGCGCAGCGCCACCGTGCTCTCGGGCCCCTCGTGCAGGGCGGCGGAGCGTGAGGCGCCGACGAGCACCGAGCCGTCGGCGTTCTGGTGGATCCCCAGGGCGTGGGCCGCGTCGGCGCCGGCGCCGGCCAGGTCACCGGCGGACAGGCGTTCGAGGCTGACCGGGCGGCCCGGCGCCGGGTCGCGCGCAGGCTCGTAGCCGGCCTCGTGAATGGCACGGCGCAGGATCGGCGGTCCCGGCTCGAGCAGCGCCAGCCAGCCGCGCACCGGCCGCACCGGCACATCGATGCCGAGCGGGTGCACGAGCCGGCGCGACCACGCCCCGGCGGCCACGAGGATCGCTCCTGCCGCGATCTGGCCGGCATCGGTGACCACCGCGCGTGCGCCGATGCGCTTGACCTCGACGTGCGTGCGGATGTCGGCGCCCGCAATCGTCGCTGCGGCGGCGGCGCACGCCGTGAGCGCCCCGGGATCCGTGCGCCGGCCCTCGTCGATCAGGAACCCGCCCGCCATCCCGGGCGCCAGCGCCGGCTCGGCCTCGGCGACCTCCGCGCCGGCGAGCAGGACGCCCGCGACGGGCACACGCTCGAGCGCGGCCAGCTGGCCCGGGTGCGTGGCCAGTAGCAGCGTCCCGATGGGCGTGTGGTCGAAGCAGAAGTCGCCGCCGTGCTCGGTGGCGAGGCGCGTGTAGGCGGCGATGCTCTCCTGCCACAGTGGCACGAGCTCGGCGTGGTCGGGCGGCAGCACGAGGCCCTGGCTGCGGCCGGTGGCCCCGGAGGCGAGCGCCCCCCGGTCGAGCAGCGTCACCTCGGCGCCCGCGTCGGCCAGGTACCAGGCCGCCGACGCCCCGACGACGCCGCCTCCGATCACGATCACGTCAGGCACGCGCGGAGCCTACAGTCCCGCCGCGTTTGCGCCGATAACGAGCCACATGGAGACCGTGCTTCCCCTGGCCGGCGCCGGCTTCGCGCTCGGCTGGCCGATCGAGTGGCTCATCCAGCGCTTCCCGCGCGGCGAGGGCGCCGCGCCGTCGAACCGCCGCCGCTGGGTTGTCGCCGCGGCGACCGCCGCACTGTTCGCCGCGGTCGCGCTGCGGATCGGGCTGCACCCGCGGCTCGCGCCCGCCCTGCTCCTGACGGCGCTGATCGTGCCCGCATCCGTGATCGACCTGCGCCTGCGCATCATCCCCGACGCCATCAACAAGCCCGGCGCCCTCGCGGTCTATATGACCGCGGTGGTCGCGCAGCCCGACCGCTGGATCGAGCTCCTGATCGGGGGCGTCGCCGCCTCGGCGTTCCTGTACATCGCCTGGCTCGTGTATCCGTCCGGGATGGGTAAGGGCGACGTGAAGATGACCCTCATGATCGGCCTCGCCCTGGGCAAGCTCGTCGGCGTGGCCCTGTTCGCCGCCTTCGCGCTCTCCACGGTGTTCTCGATGGGCTTGCTCGTGACGAAAGGGCTGAACGGACGCAAGAGCACCTTCCCGTTCGGCCCGTTCCTCGCCCTCGGGGCGATGGTCGCGATCCTGTGGGGCCCGCAGCTCTGGGCTGCGTGGTACGTCGGCTGATGCGCCCGCGCCGCACCGCCATCGTGCTCTTCCTCGGCCTGCTCGGCTCGATCGTCGTCTACTCGCTGATGATGGCCTTCGGCGATCCCGCGCTCGAGCTCGTCGTCTGCGCCGCGTGGATGCCGCTCTACCTGATCGCCTACGCGGCCGGGCTGCCTCACCCAGAGCGCACCGCCACTGCCTGAAGGGCTCCTGGCGGGATGCCTGGCGGCGTCTGGCGCACTGAGGGTCTGCGACCCTCAGTGACCGGTCCAAGCTGCGCCGCGCCGTGTCCCCCCTGCTGGCGCGCCACTCGCCAGCCATCCACCATGCATCCCGCCAGGAGCCCTGGCGCCCCTCGCCGGATAGGCTGCGTGGCCTCATGGAGCTCACGTACGTCACCGCGGGCGAGTCGCACGGACCCGGGCTCACGGTCGTGGTCTCGGGGCTTCCGGCCGGCCTCGAGCTCGACCACGAGCTGATCCGCCGCGACCTCGCCCGCCGCCAGGCCGGGTACGGGCGCAGCCCGCGGCAGAAGCTCGAGCAGGACGACGTCGAGCCGCGCGGCGGCCTGCGCCACGGGCGCACGCTGGGGAGCCCGCTCGCCTTCTTCATCCAGAACCGCGACCACAAGAACTGGCTCGGTCCCATGAGCGCCTGGCCGGTCGGGCCGCAGGAGCTCGAGGGCTACGGCTGGCGCGGCCAGCCCATCACGCTGCCCCGTCCGGGGCACGCCGACCTGGCCGGGGTTCTGAAGTACGGGCACGCCGACGTGCGCAACGTGCTCGAGCGCGCGAGCGCCCGGGAGACGGCCGGGCGGGTGGCGGCGGGGGCGGTGGCGAAGGCGCTGATCGCCACCATCGGCGTCCGGGTGCGCGCGCACGTGCTCCAGATCGGCACGGTGCGGGCGACGCCGCCGGCGTGGCTGCAGGAGCGCGACTTCGACCGCGCCGAGGCCTCCGAGGTGCGCTGCCTGGATCCGGACGCCGAGGCGGCCATGATCGCCGAGATCGAGCAGGCCAAGCGCGAGCGCGACACCCTGGGCGGCGTCACCGAAGTACGCGCCTTCGGGGTGCCGCCGGGCCTGGGCTCGCACGTGTCGGCCGGCGCGCGCCTCGACGGGCGGTTGGCGGCGGCCATGCTCTCCATCCAGTCCGCGAAGGGGGTCGAGATCGGCGATGCGATCGTGAGCTCGCAGCGGCGCGGATCGCGCGTCCACGACGAGATCTTCCACTCGGGCGAGGGCGGGTACCACCGCCGCACGGACACCGCCGGCGGCCTCGAAGGCGGGATGACCAACGGCGCCGACGTCGTCGTGCGCACGATCTGGAAGCCGCTGCCAACGCTGATGCGGCCGCTTCAGAGCGTCGAGCTCGGCACGCACGAGCCGCAGGACGCACACGTCGAGCGCAGCGACGTGACGGTGCTGCCGGCGGCGGCGGTCGTGGCCGAGGCGGCCGTCGCGTGGGAGCTGGCGCGGGCCGCGGTGGAGAAGTTCGGCGGCGACGCCGTGGGTGATTTCGTGGCTGCCCACGCCGCCTATCTCGAGCGCGTCGCCCGGGCATGATCGCCGGCCCCTACCGCAACCTGGCCCTGATCGGCTTCATGGGCGCGGGCAAGTCGTCGGCCGCCTCCGTGCTCGCCGAGCGCCTGCACTGGCGGGCCGTCGACGCCGACTCGGAGATCGAACGCGAGGCATCCAAGCCGATCCGCGACATCTTCACCGACGACGGCGAGCCGGCGTTCCGGGCGCTCGAGGAGCGGGTTGTGATGCGGCTCTTGCACGAGACCGGGGTGGTGGTCGCGCTCGGCGGAGGGGCGATCACCTCGCCGCTGATCCGCGAGCGCCTGCGCGACGGGTCGTTCACCGTACTGCTCGACGTGTCCCCGCAGACGGCGTGGCGGCGGATCGAGGCCCAGGCCGGCGATCGCCCCCTGGCCGCCGAGGCGCGGGGCTTCGCGGAGCTCTACGACAACCGCCGCGGCCTCTACCACGCAACCGCCGACGCGCTGGTCGACGCCGAGGAGGTGCACGGGGAGGAGGCGCTGCTCGCGCCGCTCGCACGTCCGAGCGCCCTGGCCGAGCTGAGCCGCCTGATCGGCGCCCGGCGGGTGGCGCTCGTCGCCGACCGCTCGGTGCTGCGGATGGTCGGGGCGCCGTGCGAGCCGTTCGTCACGGTGCGCCTGCCGGTCGGGGAGGCGGCGAAGACCGTTGCCGTCGCCCGTCAGGCATGGACGCGTCTGTCCGAGTTCGGGCTCGAGCGCGGCGACGTGATCGTCGGCATGGGCGGCGGCGCCGCCACCGATCTGGCCGGCTTCGTGGCCGCGACCTATCATCGCGGCATCCCCTGGATCGCCGTGCCGACCTCGCTCGTCGGCATGGTGGACGCCGCCATCGGCGGCAAGACCGGCATCGACCTGCCGTCGGGGAAGAACGCGGTCGGGTCGTTCCACCAGCCCGAGTGGGTGGTGTCCGACCCGGGCGTGCTCGAGACCCTCCCGGTGCGCGAATGGGCGTGTGGGTTCGCGGAGGTGATCAAGACGGCGCTCCTGGCCGGCGGGCGGCTGTGGGAGATGGTGCGCGACTGGGAGCCGGGCCGGGGGACGCCGGAGCAGCGGCTCGAGCTGATCCGCCGCTGCGCGGCCTACAAGGTGCGGATCGTCGCGGCCGACCCGACCGAGCGCGGCCGCCGGGCGGTGCTGAACCTGGGCCACTCGATTGGCCATGCGATCGAGGTCGCAACCGACTACAAGGCGTTCGCCCACGGCGAGGCGGTCGGGATCGGGCTCCTGTCGGCTCTATGGCTCTCGGCGCAGACCCAGGGCCTCGATCCGGCCGTCGAGGAGGAGGTGCGCGACCTGCTGCGACGGCACGAGCTGCCGGTGGCCGCGCGCAACGTCGGCCCGGCGGCGATCATCGACGCCATGTCCCGCGACAAGAAGTCCCGCGGCGGCCGCGTGCGGTTCGCGCTCCTCGCCGGGATCGGGGACCCGGTGTGGGACTGCGACCCGGGCGACGATCTCATCGAGACGGCCGTCGCCCGGGCCGTTGCGCATCGCGGCTAGCTCGCCGTCAGCCTGACCGGCACGCGCACGACGTGCGGGTGGGCGGTCGTGCCGCCGCTGTCGAAGATCACGACCGTCCCCGGCTGGGAGCGGACGATCTGGTAGTGGAGCGTGGCCGTGTACGTGCCCCGGCAGCCCGTGCCGCACGAGGCCGTGATGTGCTCGAGGGCGAGCAGCCGCCCCTTCGCATTCACGATCCGCACCGTCAGCGCCGCCTCGAACACGTCGGCGCTGCCGGCGACGGTGGCCGTGGCCGGGATGCGCTCGCCGATCGCGGGCCGGGCGACGAGGATCGCCGGCACGAGCCGGTAGAAGCTCTGTCGCCCCGCCGGCTGGGGCACCGGCGTGCCTGCGATCGAGTGCACCACCGTGCCCGCGACCTCCAGGCGCACGTGGTCGATCGCCGGGAACTGGGTGGCGGTGTAGACGGCCTGGGCCACCCGCATGCGCACGGATGCGCGGTCGCCGGCGGCGGCGAATGCCCGGCTGACGTCGATCGTGGCGGTGCCGCCGGCGACCGAGATGCCGCGCAGCCTGCTGCCGGCGGGGACGGCTGAGCCGACGCCGGCCGCCGTCTCCGGCGGATTCGGGCCGGCAAAGACCGCGCGGATGGCGGTCGCGGCGACGCCCGGCGTCTGCGCAACCGTGCGGCTGCTCTGCCAGAGCATGCCGCCGCGCTCGAAGAACACGGCCAGCCTGACCCTGGGCCCGGCCTGTGGCGCCGCCGTGGCAGCGCTCGGGCCGGCAAGGGCCGCGATCGCGACCGCGGCGACCAGGATGTTGCGTGCGTGCATCGGTGCTCCTTTCGGGGGCGGCGGCCTTCAGCCGCCGTTCAGGGTAACCGGGATCTCGACCACCTGACCGCCCGTGGCCGGGTTCACGTGCACCGGCGAGACGATCACATATCCCTGCTGGAGGCCGGCGACGGAGAAGCGAACGTGGCTGGAGAACTCGACGTCGGCAGGGCAAGCCCCGATGCAGTCGGCCCTGACGACGCGCCGCGCCAGCACGTGGAGATGCGCGTCGACGATGCGCAGGCGGACGCGGGGCGTGCTGGGGTAGCGGAAGGCGATCACGGCCGGGCTGGTCAGGGTCGCCCCGGGCTTGGGGCTGGTCACGTCGTAGGGCGGCAGGAGCCGCAGCGGCAGCCGCACGCTCTGGCCGCCGCCGGGCTTTCCCGAGGCGTTCGCGCTCGAGATCACGAGCATGCCGTCCTGGATCCTCGAGACGCCCAGCTCGTCGATCTGGAACGAGAAGGTGCCCGGGCAGCCCGTGCCGCAGGATGCCGACGTTGCCCCGCTGCTCAGCTCGTGGCCCGAGGCGTCCAGCAGCCTGAACGTGAGGCCCGCCTCGAAGACATCCGCGACGCCCCTCACCGTGAACGGCGCCTGCACGCTCGCCCCCGGCGCCGGCGACACCACCGTGATCGCCGGTGCCAGGTCGGCGAAGCCCATGGTGGATCGCGTGAGCGGGTCGGCGAGCACCAGCCCGTCCGAGAGCG
>DASXOR010000028.1:0-9333 GCA_036494095.1 Gaiellales bacterium
CGAGCAGCCCGAGCGCGAGGCGGCGCAGGATGAACCAGAAGAGGGCCCCCGAGGACCCCCTCGCCTGGCTAGCTGTTGAACCAGGTAGTGCGGTATCCATGCCCGAACCCGTTCA
Organism: Gaiellales bacterium; assembly: GCA_036494095.1. Classification (GTDB taxonomy): domain Bacteria; phylum Actinomycetota; class Thermoleophilia; order Gaiellales; family JAICJC01; genus JAICJC01. The sequence continues at coordinate 116 of DASXOR010000028.1, forward strand.
GGTTCTGGGTCGACCGCCCGGCAACGAACCCGGACACCTTCGTGCTGTAGGAGTCGACGAGGTTGTTGAAGAAGGGGATGATGTAGCCCCCGTAGTTGTACTCGAGCGTCTGCATCTCGTGGACGATGTCGCACTTCTTGCCGGGGTCCGGCTCGGCGCGGGCCTGCTGGTAGAGATCGATGTAGTTCGACCCCGGGCCCGAGGTGGGCGGCCAGTGCGTCTCGTTGTACGGCGCCTTGAAGGGCGGCGCGGCCGGCAGCATGCTGTTCGACACCTGCGGCAGGTAGTTGCGGGTGCCCCAGAAGTCGACCGAGAACGGCAGGTGCAGGTACTGCTTGCCGTAGTAGTTCGGGTCGTTGTGGACGTTGATCGTGATGCCCGCGGCCTTGGCCTGGGCTGCGAACACCGTGGCCGAGTCGACCATGCCCGCCGCGCCGTTCGTCGTGTGGAGGTCGAACGTCGCGCCGTCCATGCCCGCCGCCTTGAGCAGCGACTTCGCCTTGCCGATGTCCTGCTCGCGCTGCGGCAGCGACGACGTGAAACAGGCGTCGAAGGGCGAGAACAGGTCGTTGGCCACGTGGCCGTAGCCCGACAGCACCTGCTCGAGCATCGCCGGCCGGTCGGCGATCAGGCGCATGGCCTGGCGGACGCGGTTGTCGGTGAAGGGCGCCATGTCGATCGCCATGCACAGCGGCAGCCAGCCGCCGCCCTGTGTGATGAGGACCGCGAGGCCGCCGTTGGTCTTGACCACGCCCACCTGGGCGAACGGGACGTCGGTGATGGCGTCGAGCTGCCCGCCGAGGAAGGCGTTCACCTGAGCCGTCGCGCCGGTGGTCGGGAAGTCGACGACGGTCACCTGGTCGAAGTACGGCTGGCCGGTGCGCCAGTAGTTGGGGTTGCGGGTGTGCACGCTCTGCTGGCCCGGGCTGAAGCTCTTCGTGACGAACGGGCCCGTCCCCACCCACTTGAGCGGGCCGGTGCGGGCATAGCCCTCGGGCACCATCCCGTTGTAGTACTGGCCGAATTGTTCGGCGATGGTCGAGTCGGCGACGGTGAGCGGGATGCGCACCGTCAGGTTGTCCATCTTCTTCAGGTTCTTGGCATCGATCGACGAGAGACCCGCGGCCCCGAACAACCCGGCCTTCGGATCGAGGATGCGGTTGATGGAGTAGATGACGTCGTCGGCCGAGAGGGTCTTGCCGTTGTTGAACTCGATGCCCTGGCGCAGGCGCACCGTCCACTGCTTGGCCGAGTCCTGGGTGAGCTCGTCCGCCAGGCCGCCCTCGTTGCCGCCGGTCTGGAGCTTGTACTGGTCGTCGTAGGCGACGAGCGTCTCCCAGCTCGCGGCCAGGCGGGCCTGGTCGGGCTTCGTGACGATGCTCTGGCCGTCGATGATGTCGCTCGCACCTCCGCCCGTCACGCCGAGGCGGAAGTTCCCGCCGCGCTTGGGCGTGCCGGCCGCGGTCGAGCCGCTGCCTCCGGACGAGGCGGACGACGACGATCCGCCGCCACATGCCGCGAGGCCGCCGGCGAGCACGACGGTGCCCGCCCCCACGAGAAGGTCGCGCCGGGAGAGGCCTCCGCGGCCTCCATCGGGACGGTCGCTGGACTTGTCCACTATCGTCGTCTCCTTCCTGGGGCGGTCGCGGAGCGACGCTTCGAGCCGCTGCGCGGCCCCGATGATCCATCGCCGCCCGCGGTGTGTCAAACCGCGCGTCCACGCTCTCATTGCCGTTCATAATCCGAACACCTGATCCGGATCGTGCACGGCGCGGCGATACTAGAACGGGGGCTGCGCCGTTGTCAAGCGGTGCGATCACGCCCCTCTGCGAGGGGGATGATAGGTATAGTGCGCCCGCGCCGGCAAGGGTTCGACAAGGTAGGTCGTTCACCATGCGAACAACCCACTCGGATCGGGAAACCCCTCGTGCGGGCGGGCGTGAGAGCTCGCGCGTGCAATCTGTCGACCGCGCGGTGATGCTTCTGCGCGCGATCTCGGCAAGCGCGCACCCGCCGACGGCATGGGAGCTCGCCCGCACCTGCGGCATCAACCGCTCGACGGCCTGGCGGCTGCTGCAGACGCTCGAACACCACGGGCTCGTCGAGCGCGACGAGACCACCCAGCGCTATGGCATCGGCTACACCGCGCTCGAGGTGGCCGCGGCGGCCGGGTACGACGGCCTCGCGCGGCGGGCGCGGCCGATCCTGCAGCGCGTGGCCCAGGACGCCGGCGAGAGCGTGATGCTGGCGGCCGCGCGCACCTTCAGCCTGGTATACGTCGACCAGGTCGACCCCCCGGCGATCCCGACCCCGAGCTGGCTCGGCCGTCAGCTCCCGCTGCACGCGACGTCGGCGGGGAAGGTGTTCCTGGCGTGGCTGCCCGAGGACGAGCGCGAGGCGCTCCTGCCGTCGGCCCTCGAGCGCTACACGGAGCAGACGATCACCGACCGGGCCCGGCTCTTCGCCTCGCTCGCGGACGTTCGCAGGGACGGCTACGGCGCGTGCCTGGGTGAGTTCGAGGAGTTCTCAAACGGCGTCTCCGCCGCCGTGCTCGACCACCGTGCGCGGCCCGCGGTCATCCTGAACATCTGGGGCCCCAGCCAGCGGGTGACCGAGCGCCGGCTGGCGACGCTCGGGCGGATGGCGCTGCACGCCGCGCACGAGATCTCGCTCGTCATGGAGTGACGCCGAGCGCCCCCGCGATCACGGCCTCGTCGACCGCCTCCACCAGCTCGTCCGCCGCCGCCAGTCGGTGCGGCGGCAGCGTGCCGGTAACCGCGACGCAGCGCACGCCGGCGGCCTTCGCGGACGCCACCCCGGCCTCCGTGTCCTCGAACGCCGTCACCTCGCCGGCGCGCAGTCCGTGGGCGCGGCGCCGGAGCAGCTCGAGCGCGACCTGGTAGCCCTCGGGATGCGGCTTGCCATGGGTCACGTGGTCGGAGGTGACGACGGCGGTGAAGACCTCTGTGAGGCCCGCCGCGGCGATCACGGGGTCGATCTCGGCCGACGCCGCGCCGGAGACGATCGCCACCGGCACTCGCGCGGCCGCGAAGGCGACGGCGCGGCGGACCGCGGGGCCGATCGTGGAGCCGTCGGCGACCGCCTCCCGGTAGCGAGTGACGCGCTGGTGCACGACGTGCTCGGCGTCGTCGCGGCGGCCCAGCCACCGGTGCACGATCTCGGGGTCGGAGAGGCCCGCCAGCTGGGCGTAGTAGTCGGCCTCGGGGAGCGGCCGGCCGTGCTCGGCGAACAGCGCGGCGTAGATGCCGTACAGGATCGGCTCGTCCGCGGAGAGGGTGCCGTTGAAGTCGAAGATGACCGCCCGGCATGCCACGGCGGCGGATCGTAGCGGCGGGGCCGCCAGGTGCCTGCGCCTTTCGCCCTCTAGTCCTCGTGCTCCCCCGCGGCCACCTTCGCCGAGATGTCGGCCATCACCACCGGATCGCGCAGCGTGGTCACATCGCCGAGCTCGCGGCCGTCGGCCACGTCCCGGAGCAGGCGGCGCATGATCTTGCCCGAGCGCGTCTTGGGGAGGTCGTCCGCCCAGATGATCCGCTTGGGCCGGGCGAGCTTGCCGATCCGGGCAGCGACGTGCGCGCGGATGTCCGCTCGCATCGCATCGTCGCCGTCGCCGCCGCCGACGAGCGTCACGAAGGCCACGATCGCCTGTCCGGTGAGCTCGTCGGCCTGGCCGACGACGGCGGCCTCGGCCACCCCCTCGTGCGACACGATGGCCGACTCGACCTCGGCCGTCGAGAGCCGGTGGGCGGAGACGTTGATGACGTCGTCGATGCGGCCGAGGATCCACAGATACCCGTCCTCGTCGCGGCGGGCGGCGTCGCCGACCAGGTACGTGCGCTCCCCGAAGCGCTTCCAGTACACCTCCTTGAAGCGCTCGTCGTCGCGATAGAGCGTGCGCAGCATCCCCGGCCACGGCTGCCGCAGGACGAGCAGCCCGGTGCCCTGCTCGATCGTCTCCCCCTCGGCGGTGACGACGTCGGCCGTGATGCCCGGGAACGGGCGGGTGGCGGAGCCGGGCTTGGCAGCGGTGATGCCCGGAAGCGGGGTGACCATGATGTGGCCGGTCTCGGTCTGCCACCAGGTGTCGACGACCGGGCAGCGGCCGCCGCCGACGACGCGGTGATACCACAGCCAGGCCTTGGGGTTGATCGGCTCCCCGACGGTGCCCAGCAGCCGCAGCGACGTCAGATCGTGCTTGTTGGGCTCCTCGGCGCCCCACTTCATGCACGCCCGGATGGCCGTCGGAGCGGTGTAGAGGATCGTCACCCCGTAGCGCTCGACGATGTCCCACCACACGTCCTTCGCCGGGTAGTCGGGCGCCCCCTCGTACATGACGCTGGTCGTGCCGTTGGCGAGCGGGCCGTAGACGATGTAGGAGTGGCCCGTGACCCAGCCGACGTCGGCGGCGCACCAGTACACGTCGCGGCCGGGCTTCAGGTCGAACACGTACCTGTGCGTGCAGACGACGCCCGTGAGGTAGCCGCCGGTGGTGTGCAGGATGCCCTTCGGCTTCGCCGTGGATCCCGACGTGTACAGCACGTACAGGGGGTGCTCGGCATCGAACGGCTCGGCCGGGCACTCGGGCTGCGCCGCCGCCATCGCCTCGTCGTACCAGATGTCGCGCCCGGTCTGCATGGGCACGTCCTCGCCGGTGTGGCGGACGACGACGACCGTTTCCAGGTGCCCCAGGCCGCCGATGACGGCGTCCACGGCCGGCTTGATCGCGGCGGTCGTGCCCTTCCGGCGGGCAGCGTCGACGGTGATCAGCGCCTTCGCCTCGGAGAACTCCATCCGCTCGCGCACCGCCTCGGGCGAGAAGCCGCCGAACACGACGTTGTGGGGCGCGCCGATGCGGGCGCACGCCAGCATCGCCACGACGACCTCCGGGATCATCGGCAGGTAGATGCCGACGACGTCCCCGGCCCGTATGCCGCGCTCCAGGAGCACGTTCGCGAGCCGCTTGGTGTCGTGCAGCAGGTCGGCATAGGTGATGTCGCGCAGCTCCCCCTCCTCGCCGTGCCAGTGGTAGGCGACGCGATCTCCGAGCCCGGCCTCGACGTGCCTGTCGAGGCAGTTGTGGCACGCGTTCAGGCGCCCCCCGACGAACCATTTCGCAAATGGCGGGTTCGACCAGTCGAGCACCTGCGTCCACGGCTGCGCCCAGTCGAGTGCGCCGGCCTGCTCGGCCCACCAGGCCTCGGGGTCGGCGGCCGCCCGCTCGTAGACGGCCGGGTCGTTCAGAAGCGCGTCGTGCCGGAAGTCGTCGGGGGGCTCGAAGCGCTCGATGTCGAGCATGCGCTCGAGCTCGTGGTCGAGCGAAGCTCCGGCGAGGGGTGATGCGACGTCCGCCATTTCCGATCCCTCCGATGGGTTGATTCGTGGTCGCGCCGTCCCGCCCCCGAAAGGAGCGGGGCGGGACGGGCGGGTGGCGCGGCTACCCGGGGGGTTACCGCTTCAGCGACACGACCGGCAGGACCGTGCGGCCGAAGGTGGAGTTCGTCACGGCCGCGAACGACGCGTACCACGCGGCGATCGCCGTGGCCAGGCCGAACCAGCCGGCCGTCTTGATCAGCGTGTCGCTGCCTCGTGCATTTCCGATCCCGAGCACGAAGAACGTGACCGCGAGCAGGATGAACACGGTCGCGATCGCCGCGGTGGTGCGCAGGGACGCGATGAACATGTACGCGGTGAAGATGCCCCACGCGATCAGATACAGGCCCACGGCGTGGCCGGCGTCGGCGGCCGGGACGCTGGACGCGTAGAACTGGACGAATGCCCAGTACGAGAGCCAGAACGCACCGAACGACGTGAAGGCGACCGCGCCGAAGGTGTTTCCGGTGCGGAACTCCCACATGCCGGCGAGCAGCTGCGCAAGACCGCCGTAGGTGAGAGCGAGGCCGAAGGTGACGGCCTCGCCCGAGCGCGACACGAGGTCGGCGTTGAACATGCTGAGCACAAACGTGGTCAGCGCGAACGCGGCCAGACCGAGCGGCCCCGGGTCGGCGATCGAGATCCCGCTGGGGCGGGCGTCCATCACCTCCGACGGCCGCGCTGCCTCCCGGGCCATCGGGCCGGCGGCAGTGGGGTTCTGAACCGACATGTCCCCTCCTTGGGTCGATGTGTGATCCGGCACATGACGCTATTCCCACTGCCGCTCGTTCGCTATCGCACATCGACGAACGGTGTCTGCGGCGCGACCGGCGGCGGTCCCAGAGCGCCGGGCGGCAACCGCCCGGCGCGGGTCTATGCTGTCTCGCTGGGAGGACAATCGCGCCGCAATGGATGTGCTTCTGGGATTCGTCGTCGGTCTCGGCTTCGCAGCCTCGAGCGTGGCGGCCGTGCGGCTCCTGCGAACGCCGAAACGGGTGCTCTCGCCCGAGGGCCACGCGATGCAGGCCGCGCTTCACGCCGCCGCCGCCACCCTCCCGCACCTGCGCCGTGGACTGACCGCCGAGAGCGCTTCCCGAGCGGCCCCACACCTGCTCGAGCTCACGCAGGCGGCGGCGATCGCGCTCGCCGACTCGGAGCGCGTGCTCGCGTTCGTCGGTGCGGGCGACCGCCGGCATGCCGCCGGCGACGCCGTTGCAACCCTCAGCGCCGGCGGCGGCGCCGACCGTGTCCACGTCGAGCCTCAGCTTGACTGCGGCCGCCCCGGCTGCCCCCTGCGCGCCGCAGTCGTCGTGCCGGTGATCGTTCAGAACGGCCTTGTCGGCAGCCTGTATGCCTTCTACACCAGCCCGGGCCGGATCCGGCCCGAGGACATGCGGGTGGTGCAGGAGGCGGCCAGCCTGGTCGGCGCCCAGGTCGCCCTGGCGGCGCTCGAGACCCAGGGCGAGCTGCTCGCCCGAGCCGAGCTGCGGGCGTTGCGCGCCCAGATCTCGCCGCACTTCGTCTACAACGCCCTCACCGCGGTCGCAAACTCGATCCACACGAGCCCCGACGAGGCTCGCGAGCTCCTGACCGAGTTCTCGGAGTTCATCCGCTACGCGTTTGCCCGCGAGCGTCCCTACGTCACCCTTGCGGACGAGCTGCAGTACGTCGAGAAGTACCTCAGGCTGGAGCAGGCCCGCTTCGGCGACCGCCTGCAGGTGCGCGTGCAGGTCGCGCCGGAGGTGCTCCACACCCGCATCCCGGCCCTCTCCGTGCAGCCGCTCGTCGAGAACGCGATTCGCCACGGCCTGGAGATGGGTATTGGGGGAAGCGTGCAGATCGTCGCCTCCGACTACGACCGCGAGGTGGAGTTGCGGGTCTCCGACGACGGCGCCGGGATGCCGCCTGAGCGGGCCGCGGCGGCGCTCGAAGGCCGCACGGACGGCATCGGTCTTGCCAACGTGCACCGCCGCCTGCAGACGACGTTCGGCGAGCAGTACGGCCTCGAGATCGAATCGCAGCCTGGAGGCGGCACATCGGTGGTGATGACCCTTCCCAAGGGCCGCGCCGGCCGCGCGGGGGTGAGGGTCGCGTGAGCGAGGGCCTCTCGCTGCTCGCCGTCGACGACGAGCTGCCCGCGCTCCACGACCTCGCCCGGATGCTGCGGGCGTCGGCCGCGGTCGCCCACGTCGACGCGTCCGCGAGCGGCGAGGACGCCCTCGGCAAGCTCGCCCGCCGCCGCTACGACGGCGTGTTCCTGGACGTGCGCATGCCGGGCGTCGACGGCCTCGAGCTGGCGGGGGTCGTGCGCCGGTTCGGGGATCCACCCGGCGTGGTGTTCGTGAGCGCGTACGAGAACGCCGCCGTCGAGGCATTCGCGTTGCAGGTGCTCGACTACCTCGTGAAGCCCGTCAGCCGCCAGCGCATCGAGGAGGCCATCCGGCGGGTGGTCGCCGATACCGGCCGCCGGGCCGCGACCGATGCCGACGGCGCGGCCGAGCCGGCGGCGGACGCGGGCCTGATCCCGGTGTCCAACCTGCGCGGCGGCGGCACCCGCCTTCTGCCGCGCTCGGATGTGCTCTACCTCGAGGCGCAGGGCGACTTCGTCCGCATCGTCAGCTCCGACGGCGGCCGCTACCTGCTGCGCAACAGCCTGGGGGATCTGGCGTCCCGCTGGAGCGCGCACGCGTTCGTGCGGGTGCATCGCCGCTACGTCGTCAACCTGCGCCGCGCCGTCGAGGTGCGCCCGCAGCTGAACGGTACGGCCGCGCTCGTGCTGGCCGACGGCAGCGAGGTGCCCGTCGCCCGCCGCAACCTGCCCGACCTGCTGCGCAGGCTGCGCGTGTGAGCGACGCGCGGCTGCGGTCGCGCACCCCCGGCGATGAGCTCGCCGACGCGACCGCGCATGGTGGCGTCTACCTGCGCCGGCTGGTGCGGGCGCAGCTCGCCCTGTCGCTCGTGGCCCTGGTCGCCTTCGGCGGCCTGCTCGGCTCGCTGCCGCTCGTGCTCCTGCTCGGGGGCCGCCTCCAGCACATCACGCTCGGGGGGATCCCGCTCGCCGACCTGCTCGTCGCCGTGCCGCCGTTCCCGCTCTTCGTCGTCATCGGCTGGATCTACCGCCGCCGGGCCGACGCGATCGACGACGCCTTCCGGACGCTGGTGCGCGGCGAATGATCGCCCTGGGGATGGTCGCCGCCGTGGTGCTCGTGGCGGTGCGCCTGAGCGTGTCCGGCGTGCGGGTGGCGCGCACGACCTCCGACCTCTTCGTCGCCTCGCGGGCCGTCTCGACCTGGTGGAACGCTGGCGCGATCTCGGGTGAGTACCTGTCGGCGGCGAGCTTCCTCGGCATCGCCGGCCTGACGCTCAAGGTGGGCGCCGGCGCGCTCTGGCAGGCGGTCGGCTTCGCCGCCGGATACCTTGCGCTGCTGCTGTTCGTGGCGGCGCCCCTGCGCCGGTACGGGTCGTACACGATCGCCGACTTCGCCGAGGCCCGCCTGGGCAGCCCGGCGCTGCGGCTCCTCTCATCCGCCGTGGTGCTGGTCATCAGCGGCTTCTACCTGGTGCCGCAGCTCAAGGGCGCGGGCCTCGCCCTGGACGAGCTGACCAGCCTGCCCTACTGGGTCGGAGTTGTGGTTGTGGGCGCGATCGTGCCGCTGGGAGTGGCGCTCGGCGGGATGCGCGGGATCACCTACGTCCAGGCCTTCCAGTTCTGGGTCAAGCTGACGGCGATCGCCGTGCCGGCCATCCTGATCGTGATCCATCTCGGCGGGCTGCCCACCGGCCCGGCGCTCTTCGGGCACTCCTTCCCGCGCGCCCCCGCGGGCGGG
>DASXOR010000029.1:0-11365 GCA_036494095.1 Gaiellales bacterium
CAGCGGCCCTGGTGGATGGCCGAGAGCACGCCGATCGCGACTCCCGTGACGAGCCAGATGAGAGCGGCGCCGATGGCGAGTGAGAGCGTGCGTGGGATGCCGCGTTTGATCGTCGGGATGACGGGCGTCTGGTCCTGGTAGGAGATCAGGTCGCGTTTGATGAAGAGCCGCTCCATCATGTCGCCGTACTGCGTGTACAGCGGTTTGTCGAAGCCCCAGTCCTTACGGATCTGGCGGATGTTCTCCTGGGTCGGATGCCGCCCGGCGAGGCGCAGCGCAGGATCGCCGCCGGGGATGACGTTGAAGATCACGAACACAAGCAAGGAGATCGCGAAGAGCACCACCACCAGGCCGACCAGCCGCCTCAGGATGAACGCCGCCACCCGCTACCGGATCCGAATCCGCGCGTGGGGGTCGAGGGCGTCACGGAGGGCGTCGCCGAGCACGTTCAGCGCGACGACGGTCACCATGATCGCGATCCCGGGCGCCACGGTCAGCGCGGGGGCGGTCACGATCGACGAGTAGCCCTGCTCGATGATGTTCCCCCACGACGGCGTGAGCACGGGCACGCCGACGCCGAGGAACGAGAGGGCCGCCTCGACGAGGATGTTGTTCGCGACGATCAGCGTCAGCATCACGAGCGTGATCGATGCGATGTTCGGGAGCAGCTCGAAGAGCATGATCCGCATCGGCCCGGCGCCGGTCGCAACGGCGGCCTCGACGAACTCCATGCGCCGCAGCGACAGCACCTGCCCCCGGATCGGCCGGGCCACGTAGGGCACGAAGACGACGGCGATCACCACGATCGGGATCGCGAGCGAGCTCGACGAGACGTGCAGCGGCCCCACCGAGAGCCCGCCCACGGCAAGCGTCGTCGCGAGCGCGACCGCGAGCAGGTACACCGGGAACGCCCAGATCAGGTCGAGCAGGCGGCCGACGACCGAGTCGACGATGCCGCCCGTATAGCCCGCGACCAGGCCGAGAACGAGCGCGATCGCGACGCACAGGAGCGCCGACGTGATCCCGACGAAGAGCGAGATGCGGCCGCCGTAGAGGATGCGCACCGCCAGGTCGCGGCCGTTCGCGTCGGCGCCGAGCATGTAGCACGTGCGCAACCCCGGCCCGATGGGCGTGCCGTCGGCGCGCACGACCGGGATGCGGTGGCCGCCCTGGTGGATGAAGCCCTGGATGTTCTGGTCGTTCGGGCCGTGGTTGCACGCGAGGTGGACGAACACCGGGGCGAGCGGAAAGCAGGCGAGCAGGATCGCGATCAGCATCGCCGCCGAGACGAGCGCCGCGGGGTTGCGCCGCAGCCGCCGCCATGCCAGCGCGAGGCCGCCCCGTCCCCCCGGTACGGCGACGGCCTCGATCTCGACCGTCATGCTTCGGGAATGACCGTCACGGGGAGAGCCACATCGACGGGAGCAGCTCGAAGTAGGTGCCGTTGAACACGAGCCCGTGCAGATGCGGCGAGACGAACTTCGGCCACTGCCGGTTCATGAACGGCGCCCAGCCGGCGTCGTTCTTCATGTACAGCTCGTCGAGCTTCGCCCAGATCGCGTTTCGGGCGGGGCCGAGCGGCATCCGCTTGGCCGCGTCGATCATCCTGTTGTAGGCCGGGACGTTCGTGTTGGACGCGTCGTTGTTGCCGACGTTCACGATGTGCTCGCCGTTCAGGAGCACGTCGAGCCAGTCCTGCGACTCGGGGTAGTCCTCGTTCCAGTCGTTGAAGGCGATCTGGGGGTCGCCCTTCTGGCTCGCGATCGTCGGCCAGTACACCGACTCGTCCTCGGTCTTCACGGTCGCGTGCAGGCCGATCGAGTTGAGCACGCCGGCCATGTACTGCACCGCCTTCGGCGTCGGGTCGGTGTTGTGGCCCCACACCGTCACGCTGGCCCCCTCGGCGCCCGCCTGCTGGATCAGCTCGCGCGCCTTCTGGACGTCGTGCGGATACAGGTGGTGCGGCTGGAAGGCCGAGCCGAACCCGGGCGGGAGGATGTTCTCGGTCGGCGTTCCCTGGCCGCCGAAGATCTTCACGAGCGCCGGCCGCGAGATGGCGTAGTTGACCGCCTGGCGCACGGCCAGCTTGTTGAACGGCGCGAGGCGCTCGTTCATCGAGAAGTACGTGGTGTTGTTGCGCGTGAACAGGTGCACCTGGCTCGGGTAGCGCGCTTTGAGCTCGGTCAGCCGGTCGGGCGGCACCGACTCGAAGTACCAGTCGAGCTGGCCGTCGGCGATCTCGTTCACGGACTGCTCCGGCGTGATCCCGATCTGCACCGAGATCGAGTTCAGGTGGCCTGCCGGTGAGTCGGGCGTCCACTGGTGGAAGTTGGGGTTGCGCGTCATGACGAGCTGCTGCTTGGGCACGTACTTGGAGATCTCGTACGGGCCGGTGGCGATCCGCCACTGCGGCAGTGTCGAGATGTCCTTCGACGGCGTCCCGGTGGGCAGCACGAAGGCAAACGGCGTCGCCATGTAGTCGAGGAACGTGCCGTCGGGCTGGGACAGGTGGAACGTGATCGTGCCCTTCGCGTCGTTGGCGACGATGCCGGAGATGCCGCCCTTGCGCGTCTTGGCGTAGGCGTTTGCGCCCTGGATCCCGGTGAAGAACGCGAGGCCGCCGGAGTCGACCCGGAACAGGCGCTCGATCGAGAACTTGAAGTCGGACGGCTTCACCGCCCGGCTCACCGGCGGCGAGAACATCACGTTCGGGCGCACGTGGAAGGTGTAGGTGCGCCCACCGTCGGTGACGGCCGGCATCGCCGCGGCGATGTCCGGGACGATCTGGGCGCCCGCACCGCCGGCCGCCTTCTTGAACGTCACGAGGCCGTTGTTCGTCGCCTCGAGGATCTCCCACCCCTCGTTCGTGTAGGAGAGGCCCGGATCGAGGTAGTCGGGGTTGTCCGGGATGCCGGCGCGCAGCGTGCCGCCGCTCACGGGCGCGCCCGAGGCCGACCCGCTGCCCGACCCGCTCCCGGACCCGCCGCACCCGGCGGCCAGGGCGGCGGCCGCCACCACCGAGACCACGAGCGCCGCTCGCCTCATCGCACTCCTCCTCTGGGGCCGACTTCGCCGCTCGCGACGGCGGCCGCCACCGCCGGCATCGCCTCGGCCGCCGCCGCGAGGGTGCGGTCGATGTCGGCGTCGGTGTGCCCGCCCGACAGGAAGAACAGCCCCTCCTGCGGCGGCTGGATCAGGACGCCGCGCTCGCGCAGCTCGGCGTAGAGCGCCGGGAACGGGCTCCCGGCGACGACGTCGTGCGCCGGCCGGAAGCCTGCCGGCGGCTCCGGGGCGAACCAGAGCTGGAACATCGCGCCGGTGCCGCTCCAGCAGGCCTCGAGGCCCGCGTCGCCCGCCAGAGTCACCAGGCCGTCGGCCAGCCGCCGGCCGCGCTCCTCGAGCTCGGTGTAGAAGCCCGGCGCGCCGGTCACGCCCGCCGTCGCGATCACGGCGGAGCACACGAGCGGATTCGAGTTGTAGGTGCCGCCGTGCATGGTGCGACCGTCGATCACCATCTCCATGATCTCCCGGCGGCCGCCGACCGCGGCCACCGGCACGCCGGCGCCCAGGGCCTTCGCGAGCACCGTCAGGTCGGGGCGGATGCCGAACAGCTCCTGCGCCCCGCCGGATGCGACTCGCATCCCGGTCAGCACCTCGTCGAAGATCAGCACCGCCCCGTGCTCGGTGGCGAGCTCGCGCATGCGCTCGAGGTAGCCGGGCGCGGGCATGATGGCGCCGCAGTTGCCGAGGATCGGCTCGGTGATCACCGCAGCGATCTCGGAGCCGTGCTCCGCGAAGACGCGCTCGAGGGCGGCGACGTCGTTCCAGATGCCCACGATCAGCGTTCCCGCGACCGCCGCGGGCATCCCCGTGGAGCCGGCCACGGCGGCCGGCGCCCCGGCCGGACCCCATTCCCCCGGGCCGGGGTGGCCCGACCAGTGGATCGCGTCCGACCAGCCGTGGTAGTGGCCCTCGAACCGCAGGATCTTCTCGCGGCCGGTGAACGCGCGGGCGAACCGCAGAGCGTACTGGACGCACTCGGTGCCGGAGTTGCCGAACCGCAGGAGCTCCATCGACGGCATCCGCGCGGTGACCGCCGCAGCCGCCCGGCCCTCGAGGTCATGCGCGAGCGAGAACAGCGACCCGCGCTCGCGCAGCGTCTCCGTGATCGCGGCGATGACGGCGTCCGGCCGGTGGCCGAGGATCAACGGTCCCTGGCCCATCACGTAGTCGACGTAGGTGTTGCCGTCCTCGTCGGTGATCACGGCGCCCTTGCCGCTGCGCACGAAGACGGGCACCGGCAGATACCCGGACCGCGGCGAGCGCGTCCCCGACCCCACGCCGCCGGCGAGACTGGCGGCCGCGTGCTCGTAGAGCTCGCGGGAATGGGCGGTCGACTGGCCGACATGGGCATCGCTCATGCGCTCTCCTCCAGGGCCTCGGGTTCCTGCCACGCACCGTAGTGCGTGCATGTGCGAGACGCGGCGTGGGCGCCACGCTCGAGTGCGGTCGCGAGCGGCGCGCCCTCGACGAGCGCCGAGATGCACGCTGCGATATAGGCGTCGCCGGCCCCCAGGGTGTCGACCACGGTCACCGGGACGGGCGGCTGGTGGTGGACGCCGCCGCCGGACACGGCGAGGCTGCCGTGGCGGCCGCGGGTCACGATCGCGGTGGCGGCGCCGTCGGCGACGGCCCGCCCGCCCAGCTCGGCCGCCGCGCCGGCGTCGCCGCCGGGGGCAGACAGAAAGGCGACCTCGAGGTGAGGGCACAGCTCGGCCATGCGCTCGGGCGTCGAGATGTGCGAGAAGTCGTACGAGAGCCGCGCGCCGGCCGGGCGCAGCCCGGCGAACCCGTCGACGCCGCCCCACAGGCCGGCGCCGTGCACCCAGGCCCGGCGGCCGAGGTCGGCGAGCGCCGCCGCCGTCGCCCGGAAGCGGCCGCTCGTGCCGAGCACCTCGCTCTCGAACACGCGGTCGCCGTCGGTGGTCAGGCGGATCGTGGTCAGGCCGGTCGCGCCCTCGCCGACCTGTACGTGCGTGACGTCGATCCCGCGCCCACGGGCCGCTGCGAGCACGGCCCGGCCGGCGTCGTCGGTGCCGACGGCGCCGGCATAGGCGACGTCGTGGCCGAGATCGCGCAGCCCGACCGCGACGTTCAGGGCGTTGCCGCCCACGAACTCGAGGTCGAGCGGCGGCAGGTAGTGGTCGAAGCAGTTGTCGCCCATCGTCGCGACCGGATTCACGGCCAGCCTGCTCCCGAGAGCACCTGGTGTCCCATCAGGGCACGGTCGTCGAGGTCGCTGATGCCGCGCACCAGGGTGGAGTAGACGATGAACCACTGCAGCGCCACCTTGAACACGAACGGCTGCAGGAGCGGGTGCACGTCCGGGTGGCTGTAAGCGTCGAAGACCCGCACCCGGGCGCCGTGCTCGGCGGCCACGCGGGCGGAGCGCTCGCTGATCGTCCGGGATCCGTCCTGGCCGAGCAGGAAGATCATGTCGGGGGAGTGGCGGTCGAGCATCTCGGCGGGGCCGTGCCGGAACTCCGTGCTCTCGATCACCGAGCTGTGGACGCGCATGTTCTCCATGAACACCGTCAGCCCGAACTTGTACGCGAGGCCGTACAACGGGCCGGCGGCGAGGCAATAGATCAGCTCGGACGAGGCCAGCTCGAGCGCGAGCTCGCGGCCCCGTGCCCGCGTGCTCACGAACGCCTCGCCCACCTGGGCCGGGATCCCGGCGAGCGCGTCGAGCACGCCCGCGGCGGCCTCGTCGCCTTCGAGCCGCCCCCACTCGCACACGAACGTGGTGACCGCGGCCAGCGGCAGGCTGTAGAGGCCGGGCGAGGCGTACACGAGCGCCTCGTCCGCCTCGGCCCCGATCAGCGTGTCGGCCTTGCCGACGAGCGCGACGGTGCGCGCGCCGCGGCTCTTGGCGAAGCGCAGCGCCTCGAGCGTGTCCTCGGTCTGGCCGGAGTAGGAGGCGACGAACACGACCGCATCGGGCCCGAGCCGGCGCGGAGCCCGCCAGATCAGGTCGTAGGAGAGCGACACGTCGGCGGCCACCGGCACGAACCGGTCGCACAGGAGCTTCCCCGACCACATGCTCGCCCATGACCCGCCGCTGCCGACGAAGTACATCTGCTGCGTCCCGGCGGCGCGGCAGCGGGCCGCGAGCTCTCGCATCTGGGCGGCGCCGTCGCCCATGAACCGGGTGAGGTCGGCCTCCAGATGCGGCGCGCTGAAGAGCTCGGAGCCGAGCGCGACCTCCACGAGCTGCTCGAGATCGGGCATGGCTGAGAACGCTATCATGGCGGGCCATGTCCGTCACGATCCGAGACGTCGCCCGGGCCGCAGGGGTCTCGACCGCAACCGCCGCACGCGCGCTCGGCGGCTACGGGCACGCCTCGCCGGCCGCCCGGAGGAAGGTGTCCGAGAGCGCGCTGGTGCTCGGCTACCGCCCGAACGTGGTCGCCCGGGCGCTGGTGTCTCGGGCCACGACCACCGTCGGCCTGGTCGTCGGCGACATCGAGAACCCGTTCTTCGCCGCCGCCGCCCGCGGCCTCGCCGACGTGATGGACGCGCACGGATACACGGTGCTGCTCGCCAACGCCGACGAGGATGCCGAGCGCGAGCGCCGCGCGGTGGACGCGCTGCGCGCCCGGCAGGTGGACGGGATGGTCGTCGTGCCCGCCCCGGGGGCGTCTCCCGGGCATCTGGCCGATCTCGTGGCGGCCGGGGTGCCGCTCGTGCTGCTCGACCGGGTGGTCGCCGGTGTCGAGGCCGACAGCGTGCTGGTGCGAAACACGGCGGGTGCGCACGCCGCGGTCGCGCATCTGATCCGGCTCGGCCACCGCCGGATCGGGGTTGTGTCCGACCTGCCCGAGATCACCTCGTCGGCCGAGCGGATCGGCGGCTACCGGCGGGCGCTGCGCGCGGCCGGCATCGCCCTCGATCCGGGCCTGCTCTCGGTCGGCGGCTCCACGCAGGCCGACGGCGAGGCGGCCGCCCTGCGGCTGCTTGACCGCCGCGACCGGCCCACCGCCGTCTTCACCGCCAACAACTTCATGACCGTCGGCGCCCTGCGCGCCGCGCGCGCGCTCGGCCTCGCCATCCCGGGCGACCTCGCACTGGTCGGGTTCGACGATCTCGACTGGACGACGCTCGTGCAGCCGCCGGTCACGGTCGTCAGCCAGCCTGTGGCCGAGCTCGGTCGCACCGCCGGGCTGCGGCTGCTGCGGCGGCTCGAGGGCGACCGCAGTCCCCCGCGCCGGATCCGGCTCGAGGCGCGGCTGATCGTGCGCGGCTCATGCGGGGCGAACCCATGCGCGTGACCGAGCTCCTGGCAGAGCTGGTGGCGGCCGACTCGACGAACCCCGGCCTCGAGCCGGGCGGGGTGGGCGAGGCCGCCGTCGCGGCGATCCTCGCCGCGCGGATGGCGGCGATCGGTCTCGAGGTGGACGTGTGGGACGCGGTCCCGGGGCGGCCCAACGTGGTCGGGCGGCTGCGCGGCACGGGCGGTGGGCGGTCGCTCATGTTCTGCGGCCACACCGACGTCGTCGGCGCCGCGCCCGAGGCGTTCGTGCCCAGCGTCCGCAACGGGCGCATGCACGGCCGCGGCACGTGCGACATGAAGGCGGGCATCGCGGCGGCCGTCGCCGCCGCCGAGCTGCTGGCGGCCGACCGGCCTGCGGGCGACGTGCTGCTCGCCTGGGTGATCGACGAGGAGTGGCAGAGCCTCGGCGCCGAGGCGCTGACCGAGCGGTATCGCGCCGATGCCGCCGTCCTGCCCGAGCAGACCGACCTCGACGTCGTCTTCGCCCACGGCGGGTTCGCCTGGTACGACGTCACGAGCCGCGGGCTCGAGGCCGCCGGCGGCCGGCCAGAGCTGGGGCGCGACGCGATCGCGCTCGCCGGCCCGCTGCTCGACGGGATCGCGGCGCTCGACCGCGACCTCGCCGCTCTCGAGACCCCGCAGTGGGGCCGTCCGAGCGTGCACGCCTCGACCATCCGCGGCGGCCAGAACTACCCCAGCTATCCGCTGGAGTGCGTGGTCGGCGTCGAGCGCTGCCTGATGCCGGGCGAGTCTGTGGCCGATTCGCTGGCCGAGATGCAGCGGCTGCTCGACCGCGCCCGCTCGGCGGACGCGCGTTTCGACGGCGACTGCCTGACCGTGGTCGCCCGCGAACCCGTGCTGCTCGACCGCGACGAGCCCGTGGTGCGGGCGGCGGTCGCGGCGGCCGCTGCCGTGCTCGGCCACGCGCCCGTCGTGCGCAGCGACTACGGCTGGATGGACTCGGGCATCCTGGTGGAGGCCGGCATCCCCTGCGTCGTGCTGGGGCCGGTCGGTGACGGCCTGCATACCGCCGACGAGTGGGTCGACCTCGAGTCGGTCGAGGCCTGCGCCACGGTGTACGAGGCGCTCGCCCGCACCTTCTGCACCTAGCGGCCCGGGGACTGTCCCCGGTTCTCGGCCGGCCGGCGTCGTTAGTGTTGCCCGCCATGCGGCGGCCGTTCCTGCTCTTCTACGCGCTCGTGTTCCTGGACGAGGTGGCGCTGCTGTCGCTCGTCCCGCTGCTCCCGTCCTACACCCGCGCCTACCACCTCTCCGCCGTGCAGGCCGGCGCCCTGCTCTCGGCGTCCAGCCTCGCGATCGTGGTCGCGTCGGTGCCCGCCGGGCGCCTGAGCGACCGCTTCGGCGCCCGCATCGTCACGCTCGCGGCCGGAGCGATCGCGGCACTGTCGATGCTCGCGACCGCCCTCGCCCCCGGCTTCGCGACCCTGCTCGCCGCCCGCGCCGCGTTCGGCGTCGGGTCGGGCACGATCTGGTCGGCCGGCATCTCGTGGCTCAGCGACTCGGCCGCCGAGGAGTCGCGCGACCGGGCGCTCGCCATGGTCGTCACCGTCGCCGGCATCGGCTCGACGGTGGGGCCGGTGTTCGCGGGCCTGCTGGCCGACAGGGTCGGGCGCGGGTCGGTGTTCGCGTTCTCCGGGGTGCTCATGACCGTCGTCGTCTGCGCGCTCGCCTTCGGCGATCCGGGACGCCGCCGCCGCCACGGCCACCAGCCGCTGCGCCGGATCGCGGCCGGCATGCGCAGCGAGCCGCTGCTCGCGGGCGCGGTCGCGATCATGCTCCTCGGGGGCGTCGGCGACGGCGTCGTGAACCTGGTCGCGCCGCTCCAGCTCGGGCATCTCGGCCTGTCCTCGGCCGCGATCGGCGCCTGGTTCTCGGTTGCGTCCATCATCTTCATCGCATCGAGCGCGGTGATCGCGCGGATGGGCCGGCGGGCGGTGTCGCTGCGCCTGGCGGGCGTGATGGCCGTGCTGCAGGCCGTCGCCCTGATCCCCGTGCTTGCGTCCGGCGCAGCGGCGCCCATCGTCGGGATGGTGCTCGCGCGCGCCTTCTGCGTCGGGCCGCCCTATGCCATGGCCTTCCCGCTCGGCGCGCTCGGCGCGACCCGGCTCGGATTCGGCACCGGGACGGTGAACGGGCTCATGGGCCTGGTATGGGGCGGCGCCAACTTCGCCGGGCCGCTGATCGCCGGGATCGTGATCGCGGGTCCTGGCGACCGGGCCGCCTACGCGCTCCTCGCGGCGTTCTCGCTCGTGCTTGCGCTCATGCTCATCCGGGCCGGGCGGCGCGAGTCAAGCGCGCCGGCAGCCGCCGCGCCGTGAGCCCCGATCGGCGATCGACCATATAGTGCCCGGCCATGGATTTCGCCCTCACCGCCGACCAGCGCGAGCTGCGCGATCGCGCCGCCCGCTACGTCGACACCGTCCTCATCCCGCTCGAGGAGCGGGCCGAGCGGGCCGGCGGGCGGCTCCCGGCCGACGCTGCCGCCCACGTCCGCCAGGCCGCGCGCGACGCGCGGCTCGACGGCGGAAACCACGCGGTGGTGCACGGCGGGCAGGGCTGGACGGCGTTCGAGCAGGTGCTCGTGCAGGAGGAGCTCGGCCGCAACACCAACGGCGTCTGGTGGAACATGGGCGGCGGCTACAACGTGCTCGCGCGGGGCACCGACGAGCAGATCCGCCGCTATCTCTGCCCGACGCTGCGCGGCGAGCGCGCCGATGCCTATGCGGTGACCGAGGCGGAGGCGGGGTCGGACCCGGCCGGGATCGCGGCGACGGCGCAGCGCACCGCCGCCGGCTGGCGCATCCGCGCCGAGAAGTGGTTCGTGACATCGGGCGACGTGGCCGACTTCGACATCCTGATGGTGAACGTGATCGACGGCGACGCCCGTCTGCCCACGCTCTTTCTGGTCGACCGCGACCGGCCCGGGATCGAGGTCGTGGACGACCCGCCGTTCACGCACTCGTTCCCGCACGGCCATCCCACGGTGCGCTACGACTGCGAGGTCGCGGCCGATGCCGTGCTGGGCGGCGAGGCCATGATCGGCCGCGGCGGCGAACTCCAGAATGAGTGGTTCATCGAGGAGCGCATCCACATCGCCGCCCGCTGCGTCGGGGCGATGCGGCGGCTGCTTGCCGACGCCGTGGCCTGGGCGAGCGAGCGCGAGCAGTTCGGGCAGCGCATCTACGACTTCCAGGGCATCAGCTTCCCGCTGGCCGACTCGGCCGCCGACTGCGCCGCGGCGCGCCTGCTCACCTACCAGGTCGCGCAGCTCGTCGACGACGACGCCGATCCCAAGCTCGTCCACGGCCGGGCGGCGATGGCGAAGCTGTTCGCGTCGGAGGCCGCGTGGCGCTGCGCCGACCGCTGCGTGCAGGTGCTGGGCGGCCGCGGGTACATGCGGACATTCGCCGCCGAGCGGTTCCTGCGCGAGCTGCGCGTCGACCGCATCTGGGAGGGCACGAGCGAGATCCAGCGGCTGATCATCGCTCGCGGCCTGGAGAAGCGCGGCGTCGAGCGCATGCTCGACGTGGAGAGCTGACCCGAGCGTCGGTGGCGATGGGGCCTGGCCCCAGCCGGGGCCAGGCCCCGGTTCTGCGGTCTCAGGCGCTCTCGACCGGCAGCTCGAAGCTGACGACCGTGCCCGAGCCGGGGATGGAGCTGACCTCGACGCTGCCGCCGGCCAGGCGCAGCCGCTCGCGCATCGTGTCGAGGCCCATCCGCCGCTGGCGGCGGCTGCGCTCGAGCGCCGCGGCGACCTCGAACCCGCGGCCGTCGTCGGTGACCTGGCCGTACAGGCGGCCGTCGTGCATCTGCAGGACGATCTCGAGCGCCGTCGCGCGCGCGTGCTTGCGGACGTTCACGATCGCCTCACGCACCGTGCGGTATGCGATCTCCTCGATGACGTACGGGTAGCGCGCGTCGGGCACCGAGACCGAGGTTCGCAGGGCGGCCTCCTCGCCGGCCTGCTCGGCCAGGTCGCGCAGCGCCCCGGACAGGCCCTCTTGCTGGAGG
>DASXOR010000030.1:0-4049 GCA_036494095.1 Gaiellales bacterium
CACACGAGCCGCGACTTGCCGATCCCGGCGATGCCGGTGACCGAGACCAGGTGGGCGCGGCGCTCGTCGGCCGAGGCGTGGAACAGATCCTTGATCTGGCGCAGCTCGCGGTCGCGGCCCACGAACGGCGCCTCGAGGCCCTCCGACTTCAGCGACCCGCGCGCGCCCGAGACGACGCGGATCGCCCGCCACAGCCGGTGCAGGCCGATCTTGCCCTTGAGCTCGTGCTCCCCGGCGTCCTCGTAGACGATCGTCGGCTCGGTGGCGCGCCGGGTGGGCTCACCTGCGAGCACCTGCCCGGGAGCGGCCATCGACTGGATCCGCGCCGCGGTGTTCACGATGTCGCCCGCGACCATGCCCTGGCCGTCGGCGCCGACGGTGACCGTCGCCTCGCCGGTGAGCACGCCCGCGCGGGCGCGCAGGTCGGGGATGCCGACCTCGTCGCCGAGGGCGGACACGGCGGCCACCAGGTCGAGCGCGGCCCGCACCGCCCGCTCGGCGTCGTCCTCGGTCGCGATCGGCGTGCCCCAGACCGCCATCACCGCGTCGCCGATGAACTTCTCCACCGTGCCGCCGTAGAGCTCGATCAGCCGTCGCGACGCGTCGAAGTAGCGCGACAGGAGCTCACGCACGTCGTCGGAGTCGCGCCCTTCGGAGAGGGTCGTGAACCCGACGAGGTCGGCGAAGAGCACCGAGACCAGCCGCCGCTCGGCCACGGCCACGGTTGCGGTTGCGGGCGCCGTCTCGGCCGGGACGGCCGCGACGGGCGGGGCCGCCGCCGCAATGAGCGACGCCCCGCACTCGCCGCAGAACTTGGTGCCGGCCTCGACCGCCGACCCACAGGCGGGACACGCCAGCTCGAGGCCGGCGCCGCATTCGCCGCAGAACTTGCGCCCGGCGCTGTTCTCCGTGCCGCACTTCGGACAGTTCACGCCCCAAGTTTACGGTACCGATGCAAGCGTTTCCGGGCGCCCGTTCAACCGGTGTGTGCTTCCAGGATGTGGCTGTGCGTCAGTGCACCCCGCGGTGGGCCGAGTCGGCGGCACGGGCCAGCGCATGCGCCGCCGCGAAGAACTTCCGCGACTGACCGTCGAAGAGGCCGTTCGCCGTCAGCGCCTTCACCGCCGCCATCGCGCCCGAGTTGTGCACGGTCGATGGGCGGATCACCGAGCACTGCGGCAGGCGCTTGTCGATGAAGTCGCACGGCTCGGGCATGATCAGGTTGGTCTGGAACGTCTCGCCGCCGAAGGGCGGGGAGTTGAGATCGGGGAAGGTCACGCCGGTCTCGGGGTCGGTGACCTGCACGGCGTTTCCGGCCTTGTCGTGCCAGACGGCGAAGTGGTTCACCTCGACGCCGCCGATCGAGACCACGATCCGCAGCACCTCGACGCTCGACACCTTGAGGCTCATGGTCGTGTACAGGCTCGAGCCGCCCTGCTCGATCATGGGGAAGTGGAACGCCGCCGTGTTGGCGATGGCCTGCATCCGCTTCTGCTTGGCGGTGGTCGGCGGCACCGGTGCGGACCCGTTCGGCGGGGTGTCGGAGTCGTTCAGGGGGATCGCCGGCTCGTCCTTGATGTTTACGGCCTGCGGGAACGTGGCCCCGAAGTCCGGGTTCCTCGTGCTGCGGTAGCGCGTGTACCAGCTCGTGTCCACGTTCAGCTTCTGCAGGTTCGTCAGCCGGCCGATCTGCTTCGCGCCGGTGGCCTTGCTGCTCGGCAGCGTGCGGAACTCGTCCAGGTTCACGGGCTGCTCGCCCTTCGAGCGCAGGTACGCGTTCAGGAACGCGGCGTGGCTGCGCTCGTCGTCGGTGTTGTCCGAGATGTACTGCGGCATGTCCTCGTCGAGGTTCTCGAGCGCCGCGATGTAGGCGGGGTTGCCGCCGTTCACGCCGCCGAGCTCCGCGTACTGCTCCCACAGGTCGGTCTCGAGGATCTCCGCCGCTGCCAGGAACCGCAGGATGGCGGCGTCGCCGTGGGAGAGCCGGCCCGAGTCGGCGAACGCGGCGGCCGTTCCCAGCGCGCCTCCGGCGAGCGCCGTCGCGCCGGCGGTGCCGACGCCCATGAGAAACCCGCGCCTGCCGATGACCTTGTTCCAGTGCGACTCGAGCTCCGCCGCCGACGGCGTGCTCTCGGTGGATGGTGTCGATTTCATCTGCCCTCCCGTTCGTAGGTATCCCGCTCCCGCCGTACGGGGCTTTCGAGGAGGTGGTTTCGGTCGGTGTGAGGCCGGTTACCGAACGCTCGTGACTGTGCGCTGCGTCACGCTCCGAGTGGTGAAGCGCTCAGCGAACGTGGTGGTCGGCGATGTACTTCTCGCCCTCGTCGCAGAAGAGGGTGACGATCGTGCGCAGGTCAGGCCGCTCGCTGCGCAGGCGCTTCGCGGCGAGCATGTGCGCGCCCGAGCTCGGCCCGACGAAGATGCCGTGCTCGCGGGCCAGCCGCCGCATCTCGGCCACCGCCTCGTCGCTCGTCACGCTGACCATGTCGCCGATCTCGGAGCGGTGCCGCGCGATGATGCCGGGCACGAACCCGTCGGCGATGCCCTCGATGGCGTGCAGGGCGATCTCGCCGCAGCAGATCGTGCGCGACTCACCGGGCTCGAGGCCCAGGATCAGCACGTCCGGGTTGACGGCCCGGAAGGCCTGCCCCACCCCGATCAGCGTCCCGCCGGTGCCGACCCCCGCCACCAGGGCATCCGGCGGGGCGGGCAGCTGCTCGAGGATCTCGGCGCCGAGCCAATCGCGATTCTCGATCACGTTCCACTCGGAGTCGAACTGGCCCGGATGGAAGTACCCCGGCCGTTCCCCCAGGATGCGAGCGTGCTCGAGGGCGGCCGTCACGTGGAAGTCGCCGATCAGCAGCACGTCGGCGCCGTGGGCGCGCGAGATCGCGACCCGCTCCGGGCTCATCCCCTCGGGCATCACGACCAGCATCCGGTAGCCCTTCGCGGCCGCGACCATGCTCATCGCGTTCCCGGTGTTGCCGCTCGATGCCTCGACGATCGTGTCGCCCGGCGTGATCAGCCCCTCGGCCTCGGCCCGCCCGATCATGTAGCCGGCGAGCCGGGCCTTCACGGATCCCGACGGGTTCAGGTACTCGAGCTTGGCGTAGACCCCCTCGATGGCGAGCAGCGGCGTGCCGCCGATCGCCTCGACCACCGAGGTCGAGAGCGGCGGGGCCGCACGGTGGGTGTTCGTGTCGATGGCCACGTGTACAAAAACGGTACCAGGATCCTCAGTCCTGCGGCGTCCAGGGCGCCGGGAAGGCGACGTGCAGCGGGCGTGCCCCCAGGCTGCCGGTGGCGAGCGCCCCTCCCGCTCGAGCACGATCGTGCCGGCGGCGCGGACGCGGCGGCACCAGCCGGCGGGGACGACGACCGTCGCATCCTCCTGCTCCACGATCGACTCGGGTCCGATGGCGTCGCCCGCGCCGATCGCGGTCCGGTGGAGCATGCGCCACTGCGCCCAGGCGCCCGCGCTCCAGACGCGCCGCCGCTCACATCGGCAGCTCACGGGCGCGCTCGGCCGGCGTGACGCCGCCGTTGGCCTGCATCAGATGCACGGGCACCGAGATGCCCTCGCCGGCCACGCGATCCCGCAGCGCGCCGATGTACTCGCCGAGGAGCGGCAGAAGCGACACGTTCACAGCCGTTGTCGAGGCACGGACGTACTCGCGGTACTCGGGCACGACGAGCGACGAGAGCGACAGCGGCACGCCCGGCAGCTCCTCGGCCAGGATGGCGCCGACACGGTGCTCGTGGGCGGGATTCGCGAACGAGAACAGCAGCATGACGGCGACCGCGTCGACGTCCGCGGCGCGCAGCGCCTGAGCGGCACGGCGGACGCCGCCGTCGTCCAGCGGCTCGACCTCCTCGCCTTGCGGCCCGATCCGCCCGATGGGATCGGGCGCCCACAGGTCGTACACATGACGGCGCATCTGAGTGCCGATCGTGAGCACATCGCGGAAGCCGTCGTTCGTGATGAGGCCGGTGCGGGCGAGACGGCGCTGGACGATCGCGTTCGTGGCGACGGTGGAGCCGTGCGCGAG
>DASXOR010000031.1:0-6721 GCA_036494095.1 Gaiellales bacterium
GGGTCGTCCGCCCCGGGGACGATCACGGTGACCCCCGTCCGCACAGGCCCCTCGCCGACGCGCAGCGGGCCGTCGCCCGAGATCAACGTCGTGTGGCCGACCCGCACGCCGGGCACGTCGGTGATCGCATTCGCCGGGCCCGGCGGCAGGTCGCCGATCACGATGCCGAGGTCGCGGGCTCTGGGGGTTTCGGCGGGCATCTGCCGGTGCCATACTACGACCGGAGGTCGCGCGTGCGTGCACACCGCGACGATTGCGGGTGGTTGTGGACGTGGGCGGCGGTCGGCGCCGGCCTCGTCCTCAGCTTCTTCGGGATCTTCAGCGTCGGCCCATTTCTGATCCCGTTCGCCACGCTCGTGCGGGGCATGGCGGCCACACGCCGCCCACGCCCGCTGACGCTCGTCGCAGGCATGCTGGTCGCGCTGGCCGGCCTCACGGCGGCGGTCGTCGTCAGTCGGTGGGGGTTGCTGGCGACGCCCTTGCTCACGCTCGCGCTCGCCGTCGCCGGGCGGCTGGGCGCCGAGGTCGCGGGCGCGCTCACCGGAGCGGGCCTGGCCCCCGTGCTCCTGGGCGGCCCGCCGGCGGGCCTGCTCCTGGTCGCAGCCGGGCTCGCCGCCGTCCCGCTCATGCGCGCTCCCGCCGGCCCCCGGCCGCAGTCGCGCGAACGCGCCAATTGGCGTTCGAGCGGATGCCAATTGGCGTGTCCGGCCGTCGCGCGGCGGCCGCCACCACCGCACCGCTAGGCCGGATGCATGGAGTTGCCGCCGCTCTGGCGCGACTGGGACATCGGGCTCGAGCTGGCCGGCGATGCCCGCGCGGCCGACTGGGTCGTCGCGACCCTGCGGCCGTGGCAGCAGGTGCGGGGCAGGCCGGTGTGGATCGCGAGCTTCGTCCCGGACACCTATGAGGCGTACGCCCGCATTCTCCACCCCGCCTGCGGGCCGCACGGCGACGTGCGCTGGGCCGAGCTGGCCGGCCCGAGAGGGATCGATCTCGGCCCCAAGACCGGCTTCAGCGAGGTGAGCGGGGTCGATCCCGCCCGTGACCAGCGCTCGTGGGACGAGGCCGTCCCGAGCGATGGCAGCCTGCCGGCACGGCAGCTGGCGGCGCTCGCCGCGGCCCTCGCCTCGTTCACGACGACGCCCGGCGAGTGCGTGTTCTGCTTCTGGGTCGGGTACGGCTTCTATGCCGAACCTCCCGAGCTTCCGCTCGTCCGCCTCGAGCACCGTGACCACTACCTCTTCACCGGCCCGCTGGCACGGATCAGCCGTCCGGTGCGGTTCGACGTCTGGGAGCAGTCCCCGAGCCTGTGGTGGCCCGCCGACCGCGTCTGGTTCGTCGCGACCGGGGTCGACGGTTACTCCACCTACATCGGCGGATCGGACGCCCGCATCGACGCGGTTCTCGCCGACCCCGGGGCTCGAGGCGGTCGCGGTCACGGTGGAGAACTGCATGGATCCCGGCCCGTAGGCCGGACGACCGCCGCACCCACTACCGTTTCAAGATGCCCGCCCGCCCGACCGTCGCCGACCTGGAGGCCCACGTCGAGCACCTGTGCGACTCACACGGCATCGAGCGCCGCCTGGGCGGGCGCGGGATCGCCTACCGGCGCGGGCCGGCCGGGCGCAGGCAGCCCGGGATCCGGATCCCGCCGATCCGCAGCCAGATCACCTACGCAATCGCCCTGCATGAGCTCGGCCACCTGATCGGCCCCGGCCGCTCCGGCCCCCGGCTCGAGAAGGAGGCGGCAGCCTGGCGCTGGGCGCTCGCGGCCTCGATGGTCCCGCTGTCCGACCACGCCCGCCGAAGCGCCGGGCGGCGCCTGCGCTCCTACGTCGTCTGGGCCCAGCACCGCCAGCATCGCATGCGGCCGCCGCGGATCCCCGAAGCCGGGTCGCCGTTCTGGTCGCTCCTGGCCGAGCTCGAGGCCTGACACACCCCAACTGGCGGGAAAGGCGGCGCCGGTAGACTCGCGCGATGATCGACCGCGCTCCCGTTGGCGTCGGCCTGCGGGCGGTCGCCTTCCTGATCGACTGGGTGCTGTTCGCACTCATGATCGCCGTGGTATGGATCGCCTCCGGCGGGGTGAACACGTCGGCCGAGAACCGCCTCCTGCGCGACCCGAACACCGGGCTCAGCCTCGTAATCACGGCAGCGGCGCTCGTCTACTTCGGGGGTCTCGAGAGCGCCTGGGGCGCAACTGTCGGCAAGCGCCTCGTCGGCCTGCGCGTGGCGATGGCGAACGGCGGCCGGCTCACCGGACGCGCGGTCGTCCTGCGTACGCTCGGGCGCATTATCGACTGCTTTCTGCTCACCCCGATCATCGCGGCGATCTTCGTGTGGACGTCGCCCCGCAACCAGCGCCTCGGCGATCGCTGGGGCGCCACGATCATCGTGCGCACGCGCCGGCGGGGCGGCTGAGAACACCGCGGAGGGCGCGAGTGTGGGCGTCACACCATCGCCCGCCGGCGGTGTATCGGGCTACGATTTGGGGAACACGCTGGAAGGGAGGTGATCGGGATGGCGAAGACCCTCACACGGCTCACGGAGCCCATGGTGCGCGAGGATGGGCGGCTGCGGCCGGCGACGTGGGACGAGGCCCTCGACCGGGCTGCGGCCGGCATCAGCGCGGCCGTCGCGGCCGGCGGGCCCAATGCGCTCGGCATCTTCTCGTGCTCGAAGGCGACGAACGAGGTCAACTTCGTGGCGCAGAAGTTCGCCCGGGTGGCCGTCGGCACGAACAACATCGACAGCTGCAACCGCACCTGACACGCTCCCAGCGTCGTCGGTCTGGCGACAGTGTTCGGAGCGGGCGGCGGCACCAGCTCGTATAAGGAGATCGAGGAGACGGACGTGATCGTCCTGTGGGGCTCGAACGCCCGCGAGACGCACCCGATCTTCTTCCACCACGTCCTCAAGGGCGTGCGCAACGGCGCCCGCCTGTATGTGATCGACCCCCGTCGCACCGGCTCGGCCCAGTGGGCCGACGGCTGGCTGGGGATCGACGTCGGCACCGACATCGCCCTCTCCAACACGATCGCGCGCGAGATCATCCACCAGGGCCTGCACAACCGCGAGTTCATCGACCGGGCCACGACGGGCTTCGACGAGTACGCCGCGTCGGTGCAGGAGTGGACGCTCGAGCGCGGCGAGCGCGAGACCGGCGTCCCCGCCGACGTGATCCGCGAGCTCGCCCTGACCTACGCCCGCGCCGACCGCGCGGAGATCTGCTGGACGCTCGGCATCACCGAGCACCACAACGCCGTCGACAACGTCTTCAGCCTTATCAACCTCGCCCTGCTCACCGGCCACGTCGGCCGCTACGGCTCGGGCCTGAACCCGCTGCGCGGCCAGAACAACGTCCAGGGCGGCGGCGACATGGGCGCCATCCCGAACAAGCTGCCCGGCTTCCAGGACATCGAGCGCGACGCCGAGGCGCACGAGCGGTTCCGGGCGGCCTGGGGCGTCGAGATCGTGCCGAAGTACGGCTGGCACCTGACCCAGATGTTCGCGGCGATGGAGCGCAAGGAGCTGCGCGCGCTCTACGTGATCGGCGAGAACCCGGCCCAGTCCGAGGCCGACGCCAAGCACACGCACGAACTGCTCGAGGGTCTCGACCACATGGTCGTCCAGGACATCTTCCTCACCCGCACCGCCGAGATGGCCGACGTCGTCCTGCCCGCGTCCGCGAGCTGGTGCGAGAGCGAGGGCACGGTCACGAACAGCGAGCGGCGGGTGCAGCGGGTGCGCAAGGCGCTCGATCCGCCCGGCGACGCCCGTGACGACATCGAGATCATCTGCGCCCTCGCCAAGCGGATGGGGCACGACTGGTCCTACTCCTCCGCCGAGGACGCCTGGAACGAGCTGCGCTCGCTCTCGCCCATGCACGCCGGCATGAGCTACGCCCGGCTGGAGGAGCTCGGCGGGATCGCCTGGCCGTGCCTCGACGACGACGACCCCGGAGCGCAGTTCCTGCACGGGCGGCTGTGGGAGACGCCCGTCGGCGGCCCGCGGGCGCCGTTCTTCGCCGTCGTGCACGAGCTACCGGTCGACGAGCTCTCCGCCGAGTTCCCGCTCCGGCTCACCACCGGCCGTCGGCTCGACTCCTACAACACCGGCGTCCAGACCGGCGGCTACACGTCGCCGCTGCGGCGCCCGGAGACGCTCGACCTCTCGCCCGAGGACTGCGAGCAGCTCGGCGTCGAGGAGGGTGAGCGCGTCCAGGTGTCCTCCCGGCGCGGTACTGTCATCGCTCCCGTGCGCATCGATCCGACCCTTCGCCCCGGCCTCGCGTTCATGACGCTGCACTTCCCCGACCAGGTGCAGACGAACATCCTCACCATCGAGGCGACCGACCCCAAGTCCGGCACCGCCGAGTTCAAGGCGAGCGCCATCCGCGTCGAGAAGCTGCCGCTCTCGCAGACGGACGCGGCGCCCGGACGCGTGGCGCTCCCGGCCAGGTAGTGGACCTCCGGATCCAGGATCAGACGGCGACCGCGGTCGAGCGCCGGGCGGTCGACGCCGTGCTCGGCCCGCCGGAGTCGGCCTGGGCCGGCGCGGCGCGCAACGAGACCGAAGGCCACTTCGCCCGCGGCGGCCACGCCGCCCGTTCGCAGCGGCATCTGCTCCTGCCCACCCTGCACGCCGTGCAGGCCGGCGTCGGCTGGATCAGCCCGGGAGCGCTCGGCTACATCTGCCGCCGGTTGACGATCCCGCCCGCCGAGGCCTACGGCGTCGCCAGCTTCTACGCCCTGTTCGCAATGGAGCCGCGGCCGCCGCTGGTCACGCACGTGTGCACCGACATCGCGTGCATGTGCCGCGGCTCGAACGAGCTCGTCGCCGAGCTCGAGCGCACCGTCGGGCCGGCCGGCGAGCCGTCGGCAGACGGCTGGTCGATGTGGCTCGAGAGCCCCTGCCTGGGCCTGTGCGAGCGGGCGCCCGCCGTGCTCGTGACCCGGGCGGGCGAGGATCCGGCCGATCGCTCGATCGCGCCGGCGAGCGCGGCCGACGTGGCCGCCGCGCTGGCCGGCACGCTGCCCGAGCCGATGGTGCCCGACCTGGTGCCGCAGCGGGGCTCCGGCGACGTGCGGCTGATGCGCCGGTTCGGAACCGTCGACCCGGAGAGCCTGGACAGCTATCGCTCGCACGGCGGCTACGACGCCCTGCGGCGCGCGTTCGCGCTCGGCCAGGCCGGCGTCATCCGCGAGGTGTCCGAGTCGAAGCTGCTCGGCCGCGGCGGCGCCGCGTTCCCGACCGGCCGCAAGTGGGACGCCGTCGCCCGCCAGCCGATCCGGCCGCACTACCTCGTCTGCAACGCCGACGAGTCCGAGCCGGGCACGTTCAAGGACCGGATCGTCTTCGAGCAGGATCCGTTCAGCGTCATCGAGGCGATGACCATCGCGGCCTACGCCACCGGATCCGAGCACGGCTACGTGTACCTGCGCGGCGAGTACCCGCTGGCCTGGGAGCGGCTTGTGGACGCCGTCACGCAGGCCCGCCGGCACGGCTTTCTCGGCGAGGACATCATGGGCCAGGGGCTGCGCTTCGACATCGAGCTGCGCAGGGGCGCCGGCGCCTACATCTGCGGCGAGGAGACCGCGCTCTTCAACTCGATCGAGGGCTTCCGGGGCGAGCCGCGCAACAAGCCGCCGTTCCCGGTCGACGCGGGCCTGTTCGAGAAGCCGACCGTCGTGAACAACGTCGAGACGCTCGTGAACGTGCTCGACATCATCCTCGAGGGCGGCGGCCACTTCGCCGAGACCGGCACCGAGGGCTCGACGGGCATGCGCCTCTTCTGCGTCTCGGGCTGCGTCCGGCGGCCCGGCCTGTACGAGGCCCCGTTCGGCGTGACGCTGCGCGACGTGGTCGAGATGGCGGGGGGCGTCGAGCCGGGGCGCGAGCTCCGGGCGATGCTGCTCGGCGGCGCGGCGGGCGCGTTCGTCGGCCCGGACATGCTCGACCTGGAGCTGTCGTTCGAGGCCACCCGCGCGGCTGGGGTGACGCTCGGCTCCGGCGTGATCATGGTGCTCGACGATACGGTTCCGCTCGTGCCGATTTTGCTTCGCATCGCCGCGTTCTTCCGCGACGAGTCGTGCGGCCAGTGCGTGCCGTGCCGGGTCGGCACGGTGCGCCAGCAGGAGGCGCTGCTGCGGCTCGCCGACGGTCGCCCGCGCGGCAGCGTGGACGCCGAGATCGCCCTGCTCGACGAGATCGCGCGCGGGATGCGCGACGCCTCGATCTGCGGGCTCGGCCAGACCGCGGCCAACGCGATCGAGTCGGCCATCCGCACGCTGCGCCCGTTCGCCGCAGCGGGGACGGCATGAGCGCCGTCCCGGTCACGCTGCAGCGGACGGTCGAGATGGAGATCGACGGCGAGGCCGTGCGCGCCCGCGAGGGCGAGACGATCCTGCAGGCCTGCCGCCGCCAGGGCCAGGACATCCCCACGCTCTGCTACGGCGAGACGCTCACGCCCGTGAACGCCTGCCGCGTGTGCATGGTCGAGGTCGAGGGGTCGCGCGTGCTCGTGCCCTCATGCGCGCGCAAGGTCGAGGAGGGCATGAAGGTGAAGACGGCGTCCGAGCGCGTCCGCCACGCCCGCAAGATGGTGCTCGAGTTCCTGGGCTCGTCCGTCGACCTCTCCACCACTCCGGACGTCGAGGCCTGGATGGCCGAGTACGCCGCCCGGCCGGAGCGCTACGGCCCGCCGGCACCGCCGGCCGCG
>DASXOR010000032.1:0-16226 GCA_036494095.1 Gaiellales bacterium
CGCCGCGGAACCCCCCGGATTGGGGACATGCGGACATTCAGGGCGACGACGAGCCGCCGCCCAGGCCGACCGTCACGTTGCCGCCGACGTTCACGACCGTGGTCGATGTGGAGTTCGGCCCCGACCCGCCGGCGCCGAACGCGACCCCGAAGGCGATCCCGACCCCGAAGACGACGGCGCACCCGGCCACTCCGCGAGCGTGGGCGCGCACCCACGAGGCGGTCGCTCGACCTCGCCCCGCTCCCTCGCCGCTTCGGTCACGTGGCACGCTGCCCGCAGGGTAGCCGCCGGGCGATGCGCACGCAGCGAGCGTTCACCGGGCGCCGGCACGCGCCGGCTCACGGTCGAGCAGGCCCAGTCCGGCGGCGTGCGGATAGGGGTGCAGGAAGGCCCGCATCGCCTCCGCCGGCTCGACCGGGATGTGGAACGAGTGGTTCAGCCTGGTGTCGACGACCGCCACGCAGAGCTCGTCGGCCGCCTGGCGCCAGAGCAGCTTCACCTCGATGCCGTCGCCGGCGCGGCTGCAGAGCTCTCGCATGGGGGCCTCCGATCGGGTCGCCGAGATCATCGCTGCATGCTGACGGCGCCGACCCGCCCCCGCATCCGCGCCGGCACGGAACCGGGGATACGCGCCAACGCCGACGCCGCGTTCGGAAAAACCGAGACGCGCCACCGGGGATTCTGATATGCATGGCCCGCCGGATCTCACCGGCGGCAGCGGCCATCGAGGCGATCAGGGAGGCAGACGACGTGAGCAGCGGCCCGGGACGAGGACTGATGGGCGCATCGGTGCCCGCGGGCGGCATGCGCTCGCCGGCCGAGGCGGCCGCCTTCGGCCGCGAGTGGGCGGTCGTCCTGGCGGACGTCCCCCTCTTCGCGAGCCTCTCCAAGCGGCACCTGCGCCGGGTCGCCAAGATGGCGTCGAAGGTGCGGTTCCCGGCCCGCACGGTCATCGTCAGCCCCCGGCGCCGCGCCGACGCGTTCTACGTCATCCTCGACGGCAAGGCCGAGGTGGCCACTGCCACAGGCGATCTGATCGAGCTCGGCCCCGGCCGGTTCTTCGGCGAGATGGCGCTGCTGGACAGCGGGCCGCGATCGGCCACGGTGACCACCAAGACCG
The DNA here is from genome assembly GCA_036494095.1 of Gaiellales bacterium. Classification (GTDB taxonomy): domain Bacteria; phylum Actinomycetota; class Thermoleophilia; order Gaiellales; family JAICJC01; genus JAICJC01. The sequence goes on from DASXOR010000032.1 coordinate 1,121, forward strand.
AGATGCTCGCCATGAGCATCTCACAGCGCCGGTTCCGCGAGCTGCTCGAATCCGAGCCGAAGATCGCCTTCCCGATCATGAGCGAGCTGGCCACCCGCGTCCGCAGGCTCGAGACCGAGGCCTAGCCGGTCACGCCTTCGGCGCGTCCACTCTTTCGGCAGATCGAACATGATCTTGAGGATTTGCACCTAAGTTTTTTTGCAATTCCGTCCGATATGAGAAGACAGCCTTGCTGCACCCCCGGCTCTCTCGAGGTGCGCGTTGAACCACCGCGGCCGCCCGGCGGCGACCCGATCGACCAGTGCGCTCGCGCGATCCGTTGTGATCGCGGCGAGCGTCTGCGCGCTCGCGGCCGCCCCCGCCGCCGCCTACGTGCTGCATCCGGCTGCGAGCGTTGCGGTGACGGTCAAGATCACGTCGCACCCGGCCGCCGCGATCGCAGGCACGACCGCGAAGTTCGCGTGGAAGACGACGGGCACCGGCGTCAAGACCACGTGCCGGCTCGACTCCGGGGCGTACGCGAGCTGCTCCCGCACGCACTCCTACACCAATGTCAAGGACGGCGCGCACACGTTCACCGTCCGCGCGAAGAGCGGGGCGACCACCCGTTCGGCGACGTCCAAGTGGCGGGTCGACAGGCTCGCGCCGACGGCGCCCACCGTCGGCGGGGGCACGGGCACCTGGACGGTTGCGCCGGTGACGCTCACCGCCGTCGGCGCGACCGACACCGGCGGCAGCGGCATCGCCTCCTACCAGCACCGCAGCTCGGCCAACGCGGGCGCTTCGTGGAGCGCCGCGGCCGCGGGGGCGACTGCGAACGTCACGGCCGACGGCACGACGTGGGTGCAGTTCCGGGCGCTCGACAAGGCCGGCAACGCGTCGGCATGGGCGCCCGCGAGCGCCGATCCGGCCGCCGAGGCGATGGTCGATACCCTGCCGCCGTCGCTGCCGGTGCTCACCGGGGGCTCGGGCACATGGGCGAACGTTGCCTCGGTCAGTGTGCAGCCCACCGGCACGCCGGTCGACGCCGGATCAGGCTTCGCCGGCTACGAGTACCGCACCTCGACCAACGGGGGTAGCACCTGGTCTGGGCCGACCGCGGGCACGGCCGCGACCATCTCCGCCGAGGGCGCGACCCTGGTCGAGTTCCGGTCGCTGGATGCGCTCGGAAACGCCTCGGCCTGGACGGGGGCGAACGGCCTCGTGCAGATCGACCGCACGCCGCCGACCGCGCCGGCGCTCACCGGGGGCTCCACTTCGTGGCAGGCCGGCCCGACCGTGACCGTCTCGGCCTCCGGATCGACCGACGCTGGCGCCGGCGTCACGGGCTACCAGTACGAGACGTCGACGAACGGCGGCAGCACGTGGTCGTCCCCCGTCACAGGGCCGAGCGCGGCCATCTCGGCGCAGGGCACGACGCTCGTGCGGTTCGCGGCCGTCGACGGAGTCGTGCTCAGCTCGGCCTGGACGCAGGCGACCGTCAAGCTCGACCTGACCGTTCCCTCCGCTCCGACCGTGTCCGGCGGCTCTGCGAGCTGGTCCACCGCCGCCTCGGCGACCGTGACCGCGAGCGGCTCCACCGACACGGGCGGCTCCGGCCTCTCCGGATACCAGTACCGCACCTCGACCGACGGCGGCACAACGTGGAGCGCCGCGACGAGCGGCCCGAGCGACACCGTCTCGGCCGAGGCCAACGCCTGGGTACAGCTGCGCAGCGTCGACGTCGCCGGCAACACGTCGGCGTGGACGCCGGCGACGCAGACGGCCGCGGCGACCGTCAAGCTCGACCGCACGGCCCCGACCACGCCGGTCGCGACCGGCGGATCGGCGGGTTGGTCGAACGCGGCCTCGATCCAGATCACCCCGACGGCAACCGACGGGGCAAGCGGGGTTGCGAGCTACCAGTACGAGACCTCCACGAACAACGGCTCCACGTGGACGACGTCCGCACCCGTGAGCGGCTCGTTCGTCACCGTGCTGAACACCGGATCGACCGTTGTGCGGTTCCAGGCGACCGACGGGGCCGGCCTCACCTCGGCGTGGTCGGGCATTACAGCAGGCGGCACCGTCCAACTCGACCGCACCCTCCCGACCGCGCCGACGTCGGTGACGGGCGGATCCTCAACGTGGCAGCTCACGGCGCCCATCACCACGACCGCGACCGGCGCGACCGACTCCGGCGGCTCCGGCCTGGCCGGCTACCAGTACCGCACCTCGACCGACGGGGGCTCGACCTGGTCGGCCGCGCTGCCCGCGCCGGCGGCGATCTCCGGCGACGGGACGACGCTCGTGCAGATGCGCGCCGTCGACGGCGCCGGCTCGACATCGAGCTGGGTGCCCGGCTCGCCCGGCACCGGCAACACGGTCAAGATCGACACGACGCCGCCCACGGCCCCCACCCTGTCCGGCGGCACCGGATGGTCGGCCGCCGCGTCCGTGCTCGTGTCGGCCTCGGGCTCGACCGACACGCCGGGGTCGGGCGTGAGCGGCTACCAGCACGAGACGTCCGCCGACGGCGGCGCCACCTGGTCGGCCGCGACCGCGGGAGCCTCGGTCTCGGTCGGCGCCGAGGGCACGACCCTGGTGCGCTTCCAGGCCCTCGACGGCGCCACCCACGTGTCGGCGTGGACGCAGACGAGCGTCCAGCTCGACCGCACGGCCCCGAGCGCTCCGACGGTCGCCGGCGGCTCGCTGACCTGGGCAAACGCCGCCTCGCGCACGGTCACGGCCTCGGCGGCGACCGACGCGGGGTCGGGCCTCGCCGGCTATCAGCACCGCACCTCGACCGACGGCGGTAGCACCTGGTCTGCCCCGGTCGCGGGCAGCTCGCTGAACGTCCCCGCCGAGGGCGAGACGCTGGTCGAGTACCAGAGCATCGACAACGTCGGCAACGTCTCGGCGTGGACACCTGTCCCGACCGTCATCGGCGGGACCGTGCGACTCGACCGCACCGCGCCCACGACGCCCACGGCCACGGGCGGGTCGTCGGCGTGGCTGAATGCGGCCTCGCTCCCGGTCGGGGCGGCCGCGGCGACCGACACGGGCGGCTCCGGGGTCGCCTCGTTCCAGTACCGCACCTCCACCAACGGCGGGGCCAACTGGTCGGCCGCCACGGCCGGCGCGACCGTCAACGTCACCGCCCAGGGCACGACGCTGGTCGAGTTCCGGGCGATCGACGGCGTCGGCCTCATATCGCCGTGGTCGGGCATCTCACCGGGCGGCACGGCCAACCTCGACCAGACCGCGCCGACCGTACCCACCATCACCGGCGGCTCGAACAGCTACCAGAATGTCCCCTCGGTCACGCTCACCGCGGCCGGATCGACCGACACGGGGGGCTCGGGCCTCGAGGGCTACCAGTACCGCTCCGAGTTCGACCTCTCGAACGTCTGGTCGGGGGCAAGCGACGGCGCGCAGGCGACCGTCTCAACCGAAGGCCTGACGATCGTCCAGTTCCGCTCGGTCGACAACGCCGGCAACACGTCGGCCTGGGAGCCCTTCGCGGCCTATCCCGGCAACATCGTCAAGATCGACCGCACCGCGCCGGGCGGCCCCAACGTCGCCGGCGGATCGCTGGCATGGAGCGCGGCGGCATCGGTGACCGTCACGGCGAGCGGCGCCAGCGACGGCGCGAGCGCGTTCGCCTCGGGCGTCACCGGCTACCAGAACCGCACATCGACGAACGGCGGCACCAGCTGGTCGACCGCCGCCTCGGGCGCCTCGGTGCCCGTCTCGGCGCAGGGCACGACGCTCGTCCAGTTCCGCTCTGTAGACGCCGCCGGGAATGCCTCGGCATGGACACCGGCCTTACCCGACGCGACCGACACCGTCATGCTCGACCGCACCGCGCCGACCCTGCCCGGCGTGGGCGGCGTGCCCGGGGCATGCACACCTGGCCCCGTGACGCTGACCGCCTCCGGCGCGGCCGACAGCTGGTCAGGCCTCGACCACTACGAGTCGATGGTGAACACCGGCAGCGTCGTCGCCGGACCGAGCGTCGTCATCTCTGCGCATGGGACGGCGACGGTCAAGTTCCGCTCCGTCGACGGCGTCGGGAACGCCTCGGCCTGGGTCACGAACAGCGTCTGCATCAGCTGAGGCTCAGCCTTCAGCTGAGAGTTAGCCGTCGCGCCAGCTGCCGTAGCGGCCGGCTGTCGTCCCGGTCGCGTCGCCGATGACCGGGTGCAGCGAGAGATCGGGCGAGTACCGGCTCGCCGGCACCGTGCGGCCGAGTGCCTCGGCCATCCCGCGGACATGGTGGGGCGCGCCGCCGCAGCAAACGCCGATGAAACGGACGCCGAGATCGCGGGCGGCCACAGCGAACTCGGCCATGTCGAAGCGCGTGCAGGTGAACGGGTCGAGAGCGATCGGGAAGGCCCGCCGGCCCTGGTCGTCGCGCAGCGACTGGAAGGTGGGCTGCGCCGCGGTCGTGCGGTAGGGCACGGGCTGGGCGGCGACGGGGCACGAGACGGCGGCGCGCACGCGCTCGAGCAGAGGCAGCATCGTCGCAGGGCCGCGCGAGCAGTTCAGACCGACGACGTCGGCGCCCGCGGCCTCGACCCGTTTGCACGCCTCGGCGAAGTCGACGCCGTCGATCGTGCGCTGCTCCGATGAGGCGAAGGTGACGACCGCCGGCAAACCGTGCTCCCTGATCACCTCGACCCCGATCAGGGCCTCTCCGACGTAGTCGTTCGTCTCGGAGAGGATGAAGTCGGCCCCCTCCTCGAGCGCCCACGCGACCTGGTCCGTGTACATGCGGCGGACGCGCTCTCCGCTCGCCGCCGGGTCGGCCGGGTCATACGCCCAGGTGTTGCAGATGTTTCCCGCCACGAGCGCGTCGCCCTCGCGGGCCGCTTCGCGCGCGAGCCGCAGCGCCTGGCGGTTGAGCGCCTCCACGTCGCCCTCCCGCCCGATCGCGCGCAGCTTCTCCTCGTGGCCGTAGTAGGTGAAGGCGACCATCACCTCGGCGCCGGCGCGCAGGAACTCGCGGTGCAGCTCGGCGACAGCCTCGGGCCGGTCGAGCACCACCTCGGGCACGTAGGGGCCGCTCTTCAGGTAGCCACGCCGCTCGAGCTCGAACAGGTAGCCCTCGGCCCCGAGCACGACGCCGGCCTCCAGCCGCTCCATGAGCCCAATCATGGCCAAAGCCTATACGGCCGCGCCGAGGATTGCCGCACGCGGACCCCGGGTTACATCACGTAGCGTTACAAAAAACGTACAGAAGTTACGTATGCCGGACGACGCTGTAGTTTACGCCGCCGCCGAGCCCGAATGCACCCGTGATGCCTGGCACGTTCGTCGGGACGCTGCGGTTCGTCTTCGTGCCGTCGCCGAGCTGGCCGTCAGTGTTTCTGACCCCACGCCCAGGCGGTGCCGTCGCTCTTGAGCGCCATGCTGTGATCGGCGCCCGCGCTCACCATCGTGACACCCGTGAGGCCGCTGACCTGCACGGGCAGAAGCTTGTTGGCGCCCTTGGTGCCGTCGCGGACCTGGCCGTACTGATTCCAGCCCCACGACCAGACGGTGCCGTTCGATTCGACGGCCAGGCTGTGGTCGCGCCCGCCCGCGATCGCAGGTACGGGTCACCCACGCCGGTGTCGAGCCCCGAGGTTTTCGCGCGGGGCCCCAGTCCCTGGGGCCCTCGCGACGAGCGGGTGCCGCCCGCGACGAAGCCTGCGTCGCGCGTTGGGCCAGTTGGCGCTGACGCGCCCCGCTGGGGAACGAGATTCCCCGCCGTCCGCCGGCTAAACCATAGTTCCCTGCGGTTCGCGGCCTGCCGGCGGGCCGGCTAGAGCGCCTGGAGCAGTGCGCTGTGGGCCATCACGACGCCGGGGTGGCGCTGCAGCATGCCCAGGTAGCGGCGGCCGAAGGCCGAGTCGGCGTCGGGCGGGGCGACGAGCGCGCGCGCCCGGTCGATCAGCGCGGTGGCGGCGTCCTCGCCGCCGGAGGCCTCCGGTTCTCGTTCCTTGCCCTCGAGCGTCTCGTCGATCTCGACGATGAGCTCCGAGATCGGCTGGAGCCATGCCAGCCGCAGGCTGTCGGTCGCGATCTGCAGGAACTCGGCGCCGCTCAGCCGACCCTGGAACCGCTCCATGTCGCCCCGCTCGGCCTCGAGCAGCTGCCGGTGCAGCTCGAGCAGGCGGGGGCGCACGGCCACGAGCCGCCGGTCGGTCTCGCCTGTAGTGTCGCCGTGCTCGGCCATGCCGCATTGTTGCGCGTCGGCCGGGGCCCGTCACGAGTGGGCGCCCCGGCTCGCGGGTATCCACATCGCGGTGGCGCCGCAGACTCGCGGATTCGCGTTCAAGCTCACCGCGGAGCCCGACAACGTCTCCGTCGTGCGGCGTGCCCTGCGCGTGCTGCTTCGGAGCGCCGCCGTCGAGCCGGAGCGCGCCCTCGATATCGTCCTGGCCACGACGGAGGTATGCGCGAACGCGGTGCTCCACGCCTACCCCGAGCGCGACGGCGTGTTCAATGCCGAGGCGCGGCTCCTGCCCGACCGGCTCGAGGTCGTCATCCGCGACCACGGTGAGGGGATGGACGCGTCGCTCCGGCGCGGCGGCCCGAAGGTCGGGCTGGCGCTCACCGTCGCGCTCTCGGGCGACCTGCGGATCGAGACTCACCCCGGCCTGGGCACGGAGGTGCGCTTGACGTTCCCGACGAGCGCACTCGCCGGCAGCTCACCGACAGGCGACGCCCGTTTAGCTCCTCCGGATCGCGGGTAGCCCACGGGTCGTCACAACGACTCCTGGAGGGATGCGCAAATGGCGAAGCTGGATGGGAAGAGGATCGCGTTTCTGGCCACCGACGGCGTTGAGCAGGTGGAGCTGACCGAGCCGCTCGACGCGGTGCGCGCGGCGGGCGCCCATGCCGACCTGCTCTCGCTGGAGATGGGCCGGATTCAGGGCATGAACCACCACGACAAGGCGGACACGTTTCCGGTCGACGGCACGGTTGCCGAGGCCGACGCATCGGCATACGACGCGCTCGTGCTGCCCGGAGGCGTCGCCAACCCTGACGCGCTGCGCACCGACGCAGATGCGGTCGGGTTCGTGCGCGCGTTCTTCGAGCAGGGCAAGCCGGTCGGAGCGATCTGCCACGCCCCGTGGCTGCTGGCCGAGGCCGGCGTCGTCGACGGGACGCGCATGACCTCGTGGCCGAGCCTGCGCACCGACCTGCGAAACGCCGGGGCCGACTGGGTCGACGAGGAGGTTGTCACCGACGGCGGCCTGGTCACGAGCCGCAAGCCGGACGACCTGCCCGCATTCTGCCGGAAGATCGTCGAGGAGTTCGCCGAGGGCACCCACGACCGCCAGCGCGAGCGGGCAGGCGCGAACGTGTCGTAGATGGCCGAGCCTGACGACGAGCCGCTTGCGGAGCTGCGCCTGCAGCGTCACCGAGACCTGGTGGGCCGCCGCTTCGGCCCGCTCGTGGTGCGCGGCATCGTCGCGACCCTCACCCTCTTCGCCGTCCTTGCGGCGCTGAACGTCTTCGGGCAGCGGCCAGCGACGTCGCAGGCCGACGAACGGGGGGTGCGGCTCGTGGTTTCGACGCCGGCGCGGGTGCGCGGCGGCCTGATCTTCCAGACGCGGATCGACGTGCACACGTCACGCCGGATCGCGAAGCCGACTCTCGTTCTCGGTGGCGGCTGGTTCGACGGGATGACGCTGAACTCGTATCAGCCGCCGGCGACCGCCCAGACGCCGCGGGGATCGGCGGTCACGTTCACCTACCCGCCCCTTCACGAGCGGGGACATATGACCGTCTGGCTCGAGTGGTCGGTCAACCCCACGAACCTCGCATGGTCGCGCCCCGAGTCGATCGCACTGGACGACGGCGCGACCCGGCTCGTCGACCTCACTCGCACGATCACGGTGTTTCCGTAGCATGGACCTCGTCGAGCGCTGCCTCATTCTGTTCCCGCTGATCGTGCTCCTGGTACGCGTCGTGAACCGGCGCGAGCTCGCCAAGATGGAGCCGTATGACCTCGTCCTTCTGATCGTGCTCGGCGATCTCGTCCAGCAGGGCGTGACCCAGAACGACTTCTCTGTCACGGGAGCGGCGATCGTCATCGTGACGATGACACTGCTCTCGATGCTGACCGCCTACCTCTCCTACCGGCTGCCGCGCTTCGGCCGCGTGCTCGACGGCGAGCCGGTGATCCTGCTCGAGAACGGCAACCCGCTCGAGTCGAACCTCCGCCGCGAACGCATCAGCCTGGGCGAGCTGGCGGCGCAGGCGCGGCAGCGAAACATCGCCGACCTCGCGACCGTCCGGTACGCCGTGCTGGAGACGGGGGGCACGATCAGCTTCCTGACCGACCATTCGGCGTAGGCACTGAACCATCCGCGCGGCAGTTGGGGCAGGACTGGCGGCGACCGGTGCGAACTCCAACGCGATGCAACGCGAGACGCGCCTCGAGCGCCGGCTCGACCGGCTGATAGCCCGTGCCGAGAATCCGCGCACGGCGGCGGCCGTGATCGGCTCGGTGACCACAACGATCACGCTCGGCGCTGGTGTGCTGATGACGCTCATCGACCACAAGGCGTTCCCATCGATCGGCTCGGGGCTGTGGTGGGGCGTCCAGACCGTGACGACCGTCGGCTACGGCGACCACGTTCCCGCGTCCGCCCCGGGCCAGATCCTGGCCGCGATCGTGATGCTCTTCGGGATCGGGTTCATCACGGTGATCACCGCGTCGATCACCGGCGCCTTCGTGGCGCGGACGGGCAGGCAGACGACGAGTCAAGACGCAAAGTCGGCAGCGCACCTGGACGACATCCTTGCGCGTCTGGAACGCATCGAAGCCAACCTGAATCAGCGCTCGTAGCATCACCGCGACTCGATGGGCGTGTCGAGCCATTCCGCGTATGAGATCGAGTCAGCCATTCGCAGGTCGAGTCCGGCCGGGAGGGGATCGCCGAGGAGCAAGGCCGCTGTGGCATCGAGCGTCCCCCTGAGCGCGTCACGATCGCCGGCCGCCTCGAAGCCGATCGTCCACCACGGCTCCGCACCTTTCAGCACCTCCGTGAACTCAACGGCGCAGGTCGTATCGTCGCGTGCACAATCGTCCCCGTGAGGTGCGGCGACGCGTTCCCGACCGAGAACCGACCGATGCGCCGGCGCTTGCCGACCCGCACCCAATTCAGACCCACGACATCTTCCTCCGACACAAGCGGCGTCGGGAACGACCACTTCTTCCAGTACTGCGTACGACCGCGCGCCTGTCCCGCCACGTCGAGGACACCGCCGTCTCCACCAGAGACCTTGATGTCCAACCGCGCACCGCCGCGGATCTTGACGGAGATGCCCTGGACGTGATCGTCGACCAAGTAGGCGTCTTCGCGCGTCTCGAATTCATCAACGAACGGACTGAACCATTCGATCAGCGCCGGCGCGAGCCCACCGGGGCGCAACCACCGCACCTCCAGGGTCTCCCCCCCGTTTTCCTCACGGAGTGCCGGCGTGGGACGTGGTGAACCGTCAGTTCCAGGTTGGCTTGTGATTGTCGCTCCGGTTTCGCACCGCACGTCGTGCCGCGACCGCAGGACCGATCGAGACAACAGATCACATCCTGCCTCGGCCGAGCATCGCCCGAACCGGATGAAGCGAGCGTACTCCAGCCCTGCCACGTGCTTACGAAGAGAGCCGAGGGCGGGACTCGAACCCGCAGCCTCTCGATTACAAGTCGAGTGCTCTACCAGTTGAGCTACCCCGGCAAGAAGGGCCTCTACGAGGCGAGATCCTACCGGGAGTGGGCCGCCGGCTAGCCGAGCGCGCGCCGCGCCTGCAGATGCGCGAGCACCTTGCGCTTGACGCGCTGAAGCGCGTTGTCGACCGTCTTCGGATCGCAGTCGAGCGCCTCGCCGATCGCCTCGTAGCTGCGCCCCTCGAGGTAACCGGTCAGCACCTGCGACTCGAGCGACGAGAGCGACGAGCCGAGGCACGACAGCAGGCTCTTGAGCTCCTCGCTCGAGATCACGCATGTCGCCGGGTCGTCGACCGCGGGCCCCGGCAGCGCGTCGCCGAGCGTGCAGTCGGCGTCTGCCTCCTGGCCGGCCGGCGTGTGGCTGAACGAGACATACGTGTTGAGCGGCGCGTGCTTGTACCGGGTCGCCGTCTTGATCGCGGTGATGATCTGGCGAGTGATGCAGAGCTCCGCGAACGACCGGAACGACGTCTCCTTGTCGGGGCGGAAGTCGCGCACCGCCTTGAAGAGGCCGATCTGCCCCTCCTGCACCAGGTCGTGGGAGTCGCCGCCGGCCAGGAAGTACGAGCTCGCCTTGAGCCGCACGAATCCCTGGTAGCGGCGGATGATGTCGTCCATCGCGCGCTCGTCACCATTGCGCGCGGCGGCGATCAGTGACAGCTCAGTCGGCTCGCGGAATACGCGACGCTGAAGCTGCAGCGCAGCACTCGACCTGGGCACCGCCTACCTCCGGGGGAAACGGGAAAGCTGAAGTCTCGATCAGTATCACTCTGACCTTCAACTTCAGCTTGAGGGACGGGGGAACCATAGCCCAAGTTCCGTCGGTGTCAAATTGGCGCGCTACTCGCCGCGGCGGATGCGCTCGAGCGCCGCCCGGACGGCCGGGTCGAGCGCGTCGCCGAGCAGCCGGCCACGAGTCGCCGGCGGCGGCTGGAAGCGCTCCCGCGGGGCGGCCGCCAGGCGGTCCGAGAACTCCCGCGCGCTCATCGCGTGCACCCCGCCGCGCTGGGCGACATGCCGCAGGACGGCGTCCGACGAGACCACCGTCACCTCCCGGTCGGCGTGGTGCTTGTAGGCCAGCCGCTCGATCACCGCGTCGGCGGTCTCGCGGCCGGAATGTGTCACCCGGGTGCGGCCGATCTCGCGCGTGCGGCCGTGCCCGTCGAGGACGACGACGGCGTCGATCCCGGTCTGGGCCATGTAGCCGGAGATCTCGGTGACCAGCAGCTCGCGCGCGCGCTCGTAGTCGTCACCGCCGCCGCGCAGGTGGCAGACGTTGTCGCCGTCGACGATGTAGAGCTCAGCCGCCACCGCGCTGCCGCACCGCCTCGTAGAGCAGCACGGCGGCCGCGGTGGACACGTTCAGCGACTCGACCCTGCCGCGCAGCGGAATCGCGATCGCCTGGTCGCAGACGGCCCGCACCCGCCGCCGCAGGCCCCGGCCCTCGGCGCCGAGCACGAACACCGCCCCATCGCGATAGTCGGCCCGGTCGTGGGGGACGGCCGAGTCGGCCGCCGCGGCGTAGGTCCAGAGGCCCGGGCGCCGCGCCGAGAGCAGCAGGTCGGCCAGGTTCTCGACCCGCGCCACCCGCAGGTGCTCGACCGCCCCGGCCGAGACCCGGCACACCGCCGGCGTCACGCTGGCCGAGCGGCGGGCGGTGATCACGAGGCCGTCGGCGCCGGCGCACTCGGCCACCCGCGCGACCGCGCCCAGGTTGTGCGGATCGGTGACCTCGTCCAGTGCGACCAGCAGGGGGCGCTCGGCGGCGAGCAGCTCACCGGCGTCGGCGTAGCGGTAGTCGGAGACCTCGGCCACGACGCCCTGGTGGTCGGGGCTGCCCGCCCGCTGGGCGAGCCGGCCGGCGTCGGCCGTGCGGGCGTCCGCGGGGAGCCAGTCGAGCGTCTCGCCGAGGCCGGCGGCGCACCACACCTGCCCCACCTCGCGGCGGCCCCGCAGCGCCTCGCGCACCGCCCGCCTGCCGTAGACGACGTCAGCCATCGCGCGGGTAGAGCTCGAAGCCGCCGGCGCCGTCGCGCACCTCGAAGCCGCGCCCGCCGATCTCGTCGCGCAGGCGGTCGGACTCCGCGAAGTCGCGCCGCTCGCGGGCGGCTTGGCGCTCGCGGGCGAGGGCGACGACGTCGTCCGGCGGCGGCGCGTCGTGGGCGAGCGATCCCAGCCCGAGCACGTCGAGCACCTCGGCCACGGTGTCGCGCGCCGTCGGCGGCGCCCGGAAGAGCAGGGCAAGCGCCGCGGGTGTGGCGAAGTCGTCGTCGAGCGCGGCGCACACCGCGGCCCGCAACTCGGGATCCTCGCCGGCGCCGGTGCGCAGCCGGTTTCGCAGCGTGGCGCAGGCCGCCCGCGCCCGCTCGAGCGCCTCGTCGTCGTAGTCGACCGGGCTCGCGTAGTGGGCCTGCAGCATGAACATGATGAGCGTCTCGGCCCCCCAGCGGTCGAGCACCCCGGCGAGGCCGTCGATGTTGCCGAGCGACTTGGACATCTTCTCGCCGGAGAGCCGCAGCATGCCGTTGTGGGCCCACACGCGGGCGAACGGCCGCCCGGCGGCGCCCGATTGGGCGACCTCGTTCTCGTGGTGGGGGAAGATCAGGTCGCGGCCGCCGCCGTGCACCTCGAACTCGCGGCCGAGCAGCTTCTCGGCCATCGCCGAGCACTCGATGTGCCACCCCGGGCGGCCGTCGCCCCAGGGCGAGGGCCAGCTCGTGTCCTCGCCGGGCTTCGTGGCCTTCCAGAGCGCAAAGTCGACCGGGTCGCGCTTGTGCTCGCCCGGCTCCACCCGCGCGCCCGCGCGCAGCTCGTCCGGGCGCTGGCCCGAGAGCTCGCCGTACGGGGCGAAGCTGCGCACGGCGAAGTAGACGTCGCCATCGGCCGCGTAGGCATGACCACCGGCGACCAGCTCGGCGATGAGCGCCACGATCTCGGTCATCGTCTGCGAGGCCAGCGGCTCACGGTCGGGGCGGCCGATGCCGAGCCTGTCCGTGTCGCTGATGTAGGCGGCGGTCATCTCTGCGGCGAGCTCCGCCGACGTGACCCCCCGCTCGCGGGCGGGGACGTCGATCTTCTCGTTCACGTCAGTGATGTTCTCGACCAGCGTCACCGGCTGCCCGCGCCACTCGAGGTAGCGCTTCATGAGCCCGAAGACGAGGAACGGGCGGGCGTTGCCGACGTGGATGCGGCCGTAGACGGTCGGCCCGCACACGTACATGCCGATCCTGCCGTCGGGGCCGGGACGGAGCTCGTGGAGCTCGCCGGTGCGGGAGTCGCGCAGCCTCACGCCGCCCTCCGGATGGCCTCGTCGCGCGGCAGCGCCGCGAAGACGGCCCAGAGCTCGGGGCCGCGGTCGCGCCCGGTCAGCGACCGCCGCGCCTGCCGCAGCGGCACCTGCGCGCGGCGCAGCTCGTCGACCACCGCCCGCGCCTGGTGCTCGTCGAGCCGCTCCGGGAAGCCGGCCCGGATCCGGGCCAGCTCGGGCAGCGGCGCCGGCTCCGGCGTCACCAGCACGCACTCTACGAGCTCGACGGCCTCGGCCAGGTTGTGCACGCCGCGCAGGGCCGGCGCGAGCGCCCGCACGGCCTCGGCCGGGGTGTCCGGCGGGCAGCGGTCGAGCACCCGCGCGACCAGATCGTCGGCGGGCAGCGCGGCCAGGTGCCGCGTCGACAGCGCCCGCAGCCGGCCCATGTCGAGCTGCAGCGTCCCCCGCGCGATGCGGGACTCGTCGAAGCGGGCGACGAGGTCGTCCATGTCCAGGACGTCGCCCGCACCGGAGCTTCCGATCAGGCCCAGGTAGTTCACGACCGCCTCGGCCGGGTACCCGGCCACGCGCAGATCGGCGATCGAGCTCGCGCCCTCGCGCTTCGACAGCTTGCCCGCCTCGCCCGTGATGACGGCATGGTGGATGTACTGCGGCGGATCGGCGCCGACGGAACGGATCGCCGCCTGCTGCAGCGGCGTGTTCGAGAGGTGGTCGTTGCCCCGGATGACGTGCGTGATCCCGTCGTGCAGATCGTCCATCGCGCTCGCCCAGTTGTACGTGGCCCGGCCGTCGCCGCGCAGGATCACGAACGGCGGCAGGCCGGGAGGGCGCAGCCAGCAGGCGCCGTCGCGGATCTCGACGCCGCTCGCGCCGGAGGCCGCCTCGCGGTACCGCTCGAAGCGGTCGCTCTGGCGCACCGGGCCTTCGTCAAAGCCGATCCCGAGCCAGCGCAGATCGCGCAGGATCCCCGCCTCGAGCTCGGGCCGCGAGCGCTCGGTGTCGGTGTCGTCGATTCGCAGGAGAAACGTGCCGCCGTGGCCGCTCGCGAAGAGGCGGTTCAGGAGCGCGGTCAGCGCCCCGCCCAGGTGCAGCGACCCGGTCGGGCTGGGGGCGAAGCGGACGTGGACGGACACGGCGTCCGTCAGAGCGCGGCCGTCGGCTGCAGATCGCGCACGCGGCTTGCGAGCACGCGCAGGATCTTCGTCTCGACTCCCGGGTTCTGGCTGAGCATCGAGGCGAACGCGGACGAGGTCAGCACCATCACCCTGGCCGGCCCGTCGGCGGTCGCGGTGGCCGTGCGCGGGCCCTGGTCGATCAGCGCGATCTCGCCGAGGAAGTCCCCCCTGCCGAGGCGGTTGATCTCCGTCCCGCCGCGTTCGATCCTGATCGCACCGTCGAGGACGATGAAGAACTCGCCCCCGCGCGCGCCCTCGCGTGTCAGCACCTTGCCGTCGGCGACGTCGACCTCGTCCATCAGCCTGCCGAGGAACGCGATCTCGCGCTTGTCCAGCCCGGCGAACAGGGGCACCGACGCGATCAGGTCGAGCTTGGGGTCGGTCGACGGCACGGCCGGGATGATACCGGTACGGGTGCGGTCGCGGGGGCCACGCGGGGCAGCCCGAGCTCGACCTCGATCTGGCGCAGCCAGGCCGAGAACCGCTCGTCGTCGTCGAAGCACTCGCGATTGGGGGCGCGATCGGCGCGCGCGACGAGGGCTTCCAGCCGGCGGGCCACCAGGCGGCGATGGCGCTGCGAGCAGATGCGCTCCGCGCGGCCCCGCAGCGCCCCGCCGCGGCGCTGCCCGGCCGACGCGATCAGCATCGAGTCCAGCCCTGACTCGGCCTCACGGCCGGAGCCGGCGGCGGCCAGCAACGTTGCCGCGGCCGCGATCGCCGCCACCCGCTCCCAGAACGGCGCCAGTGCGGGCTCGAGCACCGCCGCCACCGCGCTCGCGCCGGGCAGCGCGATGAGCGACGCCACCCGCTCGCCGCCCCGCCCGATCGCATCGTCGGGCCGGGCCCGTCGTTGCCGGGTGGGGGCGACGTCTGTCGGCATGTGCCGCCATGCTGGGACGGTACCCACTCCCGGGGCGGCCGTCGTTGACGGAAAGTCATCAGCGTCCGTGACAACC
>DASXOR010000033.1:0-9682 GCA_036494095.1 Gaiellales bacterium
CGATCGGGTCCTTCCAGGGGTCGAACCGCGAGACCTGGCAGATCAGCGGGCGCTCCGGGTCGATCCCGAACTGCTCGCAGACGAAGGCCGCGTCGTCGGGCGAGAGCGCCATGTTCTTCGGCGAGAGCGGGTCGATTGCCGGGGGCACGATGTTGATCGCGGCGCCGTCCATGCCGCTCGGCACGTAGTGATCTAGGTGCCAGACGCTCGCGTCGTACTCCCTGATGAGCGGCAGCAGGCGGCGGAGGGTGCCCGGGTTGGGCGCCGACAGGTCGATGTGGCAGCGCCACACCCAGCGCGGCCGGCTCGTGGTCACGAACTCGCGCATCGCCATCGGCTGCGGGTCGTGGACGACGATCACGTCCCACTCGTCGGCGTCCGCGAGGGCGTCGGCGTTCATCTTGTTATAGCCCTCGAAGATCGCCTTCTGGTGGTCGGTGATGCCCTTCTCGTCGCCCTGGAGGGCGTTGTGGATCGTCTTCGTGACGTCGTAGAACTCTTCCCGGCCGTCGATGACGCGCCATTCGGCGTCGAGCCCGGCGTCGATCATGAGCGGGACCAGCGTGTACTGGATCTCGGCGACACCGCCGCCGAAGGCCGTCGCCGAGAGGTGCAGGATGCGCTTGCCCTGCAGGGGCTCGGCAAGCCGCCGGATCTCCTCGGCCAGCGTCCTTCCGATCAGCGAGTTGTAGTCGGCGAGCGACTTGTGACCGACGTTGACCTTCTGCATCGGCGAAAACCTAGCAACATCAGCGGTCACCCCCGCCGGCGTCGGTCGGAAGCCGCAGCGCGAAGCTGGTCTGGCCGTCGCCGGAATGCACGGCGATCTCGCCGCCCATGCGCTGCGCGAGCTCGCCCGCGATGGCGAGGCCGAGGCCGCTGCCCGACGAGCTGCCCTGCGGCCCGCGCCAGAAGCGCTCGAACAGGTGGCGCTGCGAGTCGGCGTCGATCCCGGGCCCGTCGTCGGCCACCGTCAGCGTCACGTGGCCGTCGTCGGAGCCCACGTAGACGCGCACCTCGGTGCCCTCCGGGTTGTGCCGTACGGCGTTGTCGACGAGCACCCGCCCGATCTGCTGCACTCGCTGCTCGTCGCCGACGCCGTGCGGCAGGTCGCGCGGGGGCCGGCTCAGCACGACCCGGCTGCCGTGGCGGGCTGCCAGTCCGCGGAACTCACGCACGAGCCCCCTGGCCGCCGCGGCCAGGTCGACCGGCTCGGAGTCGACCTCGACCGCGCCCGAATCGAGCCGGGACAGGTCGAGCAGGTCGGTGGCGAGCTTGGTCAGGCGCGACACCTGCTCGCGCATCGTGAGCACGAACTCCTCCCGGGTGGCCGGATCGAGATCCTCCTCGGAGAGCAGCTCCAGGAACCCACCGAGGGAGAAGAGCGGCGTGCGCAGCTCGTGCGAGGCGTTGGCGATGAAGTCCTTGCGGGCGCGGTCGACCTGCGCGAGCCGGTCCTGCATCAGGTCGAACGAGCGGGCCAGCCGGCCGAGCTCGTCGGGGTGCTCGTCGCCGATCGGCTCGTCGAACCGCCCGGCTGCGATCCGGCTCGACGCCGACTCGAGCTTGCCCACACGGCGCGAGACGGCCACCGCGAGCGCCCAGCCGACGATCGTCGCGACGGCCAGGGCGAGGCCGGTGGCGATCAGGATCTGGCGCTCGACCAGCGACGCCGCGGTGTTCACGTCGCCCACGCCCTGCGACAGCAGCACCACGCCTTTGTCCCCCACCCGGAATGCCACCACCACGCCGCCGCCGGGCGTGCGGCCGGGCACGATCCGGCCGGGCACGATCCGGCTGCGCGCGGCAGCGCGCACGACGGGGTTCGACCGGGCGAGCACCGGGAGGTTCACGACCGTCACCGGGGTGAGCCGCCCGTCCGGCGCAAGGGTGTACGCGCCGGCCTGGCCGTTGGCGAGCCTGGCGGAGCGCAGGAGCGCCCGGCGCATGTGCACGCCGGTCGCGAAGGCCTTCGTCATCCCGGGGGCGACCTGCTGATGGCGCGCGATCACCTCGAGCCCGGTCAGGCGGTCGGAGATCAGGTTCTGGCGCAGACTGGGGACGACGTACAGGAACACGACCCCCATGGCGCAGGCGACCACACCCGTGAGCACCCCCACCAGCCGCAGCCGCAGCGACCGCACCGCTTAGGCGATGAATCCCCGATCCCCGCGCGCCTGGACGCACATGGGATCCGGGGATTGTCGAAGTGTTGGGTTGGCTGCGGCTGCGAACCGTCGCCTCGCGACGTCCTCGGTCGCGCCCAGAGTTCCACCACTGTGAACGCTCCCTGCGTCCTTGCGAAGCTCGCTTCTCGCCGCCCAGGACATCACGAGCACCGGAGACCCATCGTCAGGCTCCGTCGCGAAAGCGGTAGCCGACGCCGCGCACGGTGAAGATGAAGGCCGGCTCGCGCGGGTCGGGCTCGATCTTCTCGCGCAGGTGGCGGATGTGGACGTCGATCGTGCGTGGCTCGCGGTAGGCCGAGTCGCCCCAGACGGCCTCGAGCAGCGCCTGCCGGGTGTACACGCGGCCGGGGTGCAGGGCGAGCGTGTGCAGGACCTCGAACTCCACGTAGGTCAGCTGGACGGGGTTCCCGGCGACGGTGACGGCCCGCTTGGACGGATCGATCACGAGCCCGTCGGCGACGATCGCGCCGTCTGACTGCTCGCGCTGCTCGGCCACGAGCGTCGCCCGCCGCAGCACCGCCCGGATACGGCTGCGGAACTCGCGGATCGAGAACGGCTTGGTGATGTAGTCATCGGCGCCCAGCTCGAGGCCGAGCACCTTGTCGACCTCGTCGTCGCGCGCCGTCAGCATGATGATGGGCACGGCGGACTCGGTGCGCAGCCTGCGGCAAACCTCGAGGCCGTCGATGCGGGGCAGCATCACGTCCAGGACGACCAGGTCGACGGGCTGCTCCGAGAAACGGCGCAGCGCCTCCTCGCCGTCGCGCGCCTGCACCACCCGGTATCCCTCCCGCTGGAGCGGGTACGTGAGCAGCTTCTGGATCGACTCCTCGTCGTCCACGAGCATGATTGTGGCTTCGCCGGTCACCTGCCGGAATCGTACGCGACCGGCGGTACTGCGACCGATCGCGTGTGCTATAACCGCCGCTTCGGTGGCTGCTCCCGCACGCAGAAGGCCCGTCCGGCGCGGGTCGCACCGACCGCTCGTGTCGTGGCCCCTCCACGCCCTGCTGCTCGGGGTGTCACTGCTTGTGCCGCTCGTCGCGCTCCTGACGCTGTACCAGCCCGCGGCGCCGCTTCCGCCGGCGACACCGCTCCAGTTCAGCGGCGTGGCCGCGGCCAACCTCACCGGCCGCCTGGCGACGGCCGAGCGCGACAGCACGGGCGCGTGCTGCGAGGCGGGCAGCCCCGGCGAGCTGGCGGCGGCCGACTGGGTGGCGACGAACCTGAAGCCGTTCGACCCGAGCCCGCGCCGGATCGTGTTCGCCACCAATCTGCCGTGGCAGTCGCAGCCGGTGCCGATGACGAACGTGATCGCCTACCGCCCGGGGCACTCCCGCCAGATCGTGGCGGTGATCGTCCACCGCGACGGCTCGACCGCCGCCGACCTCGCGGGCACCGCCATCCTGGTGGAGCTGAGCAAGGTGCTGATGAGCGCGCCCCGTGAGCGCGGCCTCGCGCTCGTCTCCACCGACGGCGGCCTGACTGGCGGCCAGGGGGCGACGGCGCTCGCCACCCGCTGGGCGCCGGCGGCGCGGATCGTCGCCGCCATCGTGATCGACGCGGCCGCGGCCGGGACGGCAACGCCGCTTCACATCATCACCCGGCCGAGCACGCCGCGCGGAGTCTCGCCCACGCTCTACGCCGCCACCCGCCAGGCGGTGACGACGTGGTACGGCAGCGCCCCCCGCATCCCGGGCGCCTACGACCAGCTCTCCGGGTACGGCATCCCGTACGCGCCGCAGGAGCAGGGCACGCTCCTGGCACACGGCATCTCCGCGCTCACCCTGACCGTCGGCCGCGGCGACGCGCTGCGGGGCCCGCTCGCGGCCCTCGACGCCGGCCAGCTGGGGCGGGTGGGGACGACCGTCGCGAACCTCGTCGCCGAGCTCGACACGGCGCCGACGATCGAGCGCGGCGGATCGCCGGTCCTGCTCCTGTCGGGCAAGGTCATGCGCGGCTGGCTGGCCGAGGCATCGATGGCGATCCTGCTGGCGCCGTTCATCGCCTGCGTGCTCGATCTGGTGGCGCGCCTGCGCCGGCGGCGGGTGGCGATCGCGCCCGGCCTGGTGGCGTTCTCCTGGCGGGCGGCCGCGTGGTTCGTGACCCTCGCCGCGATGTGGCTGCTCGCGGCCGCGCCGGGACGGCTGCTCTCGGGCATCGCGATCGCGCCGCTGCCGGGCCGCACCGGCGCGACCACGATGGGCATCCTGATCGCCGCGTGCGCCGGTCTCCTGTTCTGGCGGTTCGTCAGCCGCCCGCGGCTCGTCCGCAGCCATGCGACGACGGGCGAGGAGCGCACCGGCGGCCTCGCGGGCGGGCTGCTCGGCCTGGCCCTGGCCGGCCTCCTTCTGACCGCGATCAACCCGTTCGCGCTGATCGTGGTCCTGCCCGCGGCGCACATCTGGCTGTATCTCCCGGCCGCCGCCCGGGCCGGCCGCCGCACGCTGCTCGCCGTCTACCTCGCCGGCCTGATCGGGCCGGCGGCGCTCGTCTTCGAGCTGTGGACCGCGCAGGGGCTCGGCTCGCAGACCCCGCGGGCGCTCGTGGCGATGACCGCGAGCGGGTACCTGGCCCCGGGCATCTCGGTGAGCCTGGCATTGGCGGCGGCCGCCGCGGCCCAGCTCGGGGCGCTCGTCGCCGGCCGGTACGCCGACCCGCATGCCCCGGGAGGCGGCGGCGCGCGGCACATCCCGCTATAACAAGGGTGATGGCCACCGGCACCGACAAGGGCGCGGACGCCGGCCCCGCCACCGTAAGCGGCGAACCCGTGCCGGGAGGCTCGGGGGGCGGCCGGCGGCGTCGGGCCACGCGCAGGCTGGGCACGAGCCTGATGGTGCTCGGGGTGCTGGTGATCGCCTACGCCGGCGTGATCCTCTTCTGGGGCGACCCGTTCACGGCCCTCTACGCCGACTGGCGCCAGCAGGGCCTCTCGCACACGCTCGACGGTGAGATCAGGAACTGGCCGGCGCCTGCCGACGCGGCGATCGCGCCCGGCGGGCAGGCCACCGCGCGCACCCGCGCCACCGCGCTGCGGCTGCTCCGCCAGGACGCGGCCACGTTCGCCCACAGGCTCAAGGGCGGGCAGCCGTTCGGGCGCCTGACCATCGGCCGGATCGGCCTGAAGGTGGTGGTCGTCCAGGGGACGGACTGGCTGCACGACCTCAGCCAGGGGCCGGGCCACTACTCGAACACGCACTTCCCCGGCCAGGGCACGACGGTTGCGATCGCCGGGCACCGCACGACGTTCGGCGCCTGGTTCCGGCACATCAACGACATCAGAAATGGCGACTACATCAGCCTGCAGATGCCCTACGCCACGTTCCGCTACCGGGTGCAGTTCCACAAGGTGGTGCCGAACACCGACTGGAGCATCATCCGCCCGCACGGCTACGACCGGCTGGTGCTGTCGGCGTGCCACCCGCTCTACTCCTCGTCGCACCGCTGGATCGTCTTCGCCCGCGGCATGACCGCCACGCTCAAGGGCGGGATCACCGTGCCGCTCACCAGCTGAGGCCAGGGCGTTTGCTCGACCGCGTCAGCGCGACGCGGCGACGAGAGGGAGACGCCCATCCGAGTGATGGGTGGCACGCGGCGCACCGCGGTGGTCGGTGTTCACGCCGAAGTACATGTGCGCCGCGGTGAGATCGAACTCTCGCATGCCGGGTTTGGCGAAGACGACGACGTGCCGGGCCGTCGGCATCGCCCCGAGCCGTACCAGAAGACCACGAAGCAAGGAGTGACAGGCGTGCCACCGATCGGCGCCCGTGCCTGCGACACGACCACATGCACCTTGTGGTCGCCTCGAGGGCTGGCGGTGACACCCGCCCCGGCTCCGATCACCGGGAACGGGCCGATGGGGCCCCGTGCAGGGCGCACGGCATTGCGCACCGCCGCGTTTCGCGGACCGTTCCATGCGGCCACGACTTCCTCGGCGGTGGGCGCTCTTCGCAGCGCTTCGGCGACATCGCGAGCGTGGCAACGTCCACCACTCTCGACGCCGCTCCCTAGTTCCAGGGCAGCGCCGCGCGCTCCTGCCAGTAGACGACCGGGTCGCGCACGATCCCGGCGAGCTCCTGCGCGAGCTCGGCGTCGGCGGTAACGGCGGTGGCGGTGAGGTTGCTCGCGAGCGCGGCGACCGTGGCGGCGCCGGAGAGGACGACGTCGGCCCAGGGCTGGTCGAGCGCGACGGCGAGCGCGGCGGCATCGGCGCCCACGCGCCGGCGGGCGGCGGCCCGCCGCAGCTCGGGTACGTCGCCGCGGTCTGTGAGCCGGCCGTTGGCGAGCGCCTCCTTGACGATCACGCCCATCCCGGCGGCGTGGGCCAGGGCAAGCGCCCGGCCGGCCGACCGCTCGAGCAGGTTCCAGGTCGCCTGCACGGAGTCGAACACGCCCACGGAGACCGCCCGCTCGATCGTCTCGGCCTGGCGGGGACCGGTGACAGTCAGCCCGACGGCGAGCCCCTCCCGGCGCAGCTCGGCCAGGGCGTCGATCACCCGCGCGTCGTCGAGGACGCCGCTTTCGATGGTCGCCGAGTGGATCTGGTACAGGCCGAGCCGGTCGCCGAGCAGCGCCCGCGTCTCGGCCAGCTGCCGCCGCAGGGTCTGCACCGACAGATCCTTCACCTCGTGCTGCTGGGCATCGACGCGCCAGCCGGCCGTGTAGGTGTAGCCCCACTTCGAGCCGACCGTCACGTCCCCCGGCGGCAGCGCCCGCCGGTCGAGCCACGATGCCAGGAACTGCTCGGCCCGGCCATATGACCGGGCTGCGTCCAGATAGCGAATGCCGCCGGCGTACGCCGCGTCGAGCAGCGCGTGCGCGGCGGCCTCCATCGCGCCGACGTCGGTGCCCGCAGCCAGATCGTCGTGGTGACCGACGTTGATGTATCCCGGCCGGCCGGCCGCGGCCAGGCCGAGGCCGATGCGGGTGACCGCGAGCCCCGACCGGCCGAGCACACCCACCGGCGGAGGGGGCGACCTCACCGCAGCGGCAGGTACTCGACCAGCGTGCCCGCGGCCGCGTCGCCGGCGCCGGCGTCGATCAGCGCGATCGCATCGGCGCCGGAGGCGTGCACGATCATGTGGGAGTCCTGCGGGCCGAGGGGGCGCAGCAGCATGCCCTCGGGCGCGGCCTGCAGCGTGCAGCGCACCGCGTGGTCGCGCATGCGCAGGCGGGCGACCGGCTCGGCCAGCCGCGCGACGGGCCGCTCCTGCACCCGGCCGTGCTGCATGGCGGCGAGCGCGGGGCGCACGAAGAGCTGGAAGCAGACGATGCTCGACACCGGGTTCCCGGGCAGCCCGAAGACGAGAGCGCCTTCCGGGGCCACACCGAACCAGAGCGGCTTGCCGGGCTTGTGCGCGAGCCGCCAGAACACCTCGCGCACGCCGAGCGCGAGCAGCGCCGGCTTGACGTAGTCGTGCGGGCCGACCGAGACGCCGCCCGAGGAGACCACGAGGTCGGCGCTCGCAAGCGCACGCGCGAACGCCTCCTGCGTGGCCGCGCGATCGTCGACGACGGTCTCGCCGATCGTCACGTCGGCGCCCGCCTCCCGGGCCTGGGCGACGATCGCGGTGACGTTCGACTCGTAGATCTGCCCGGGCTCGAGCGGCCGCCCCAGGCGCACGAGCTCGCTCCCGGTTGCGAGCGCGGCGACGCGGGGGCGGCGGGCGACGCCGACGTGGCTCACGCCCGTCGCCGAGATGGCAGCCAGAAGGGCCGGCGTCAGGCGTGACCCCGTTCTCGCGACCACCGCGCCGGCGCGGACGTCACCGCCCAGCCCGCGGATGTGGGCGCCGGACGGGGGCGGGTCGGCCACGAGCGCACCGTCGTCCTCGCGCGCGTCCTCGATCGGCACCACGGCATCGGCCCCGTCGGGGAGCGGAGCCCCGGTGGCGATACCGGCGGCGGAGCCCGGCGGGAGCGGCTGCGGCCGGTCGCCGGCGCCCAGCCGGAATGCGATCGGGACGCTGCCCGCGGCGAGGTCGGCGGCCCGCACGGCGTAGCCGTCCATCGCCGAGGTGGCAAACGGCGGCAGGCTGACGGCGGCCGCGACGTCGGCCGCGAGCACCCGTCCCAGAAGATCGGCCGATACCGCGAGCTGCTCGACGGCGAGCGCGGGGGTGTGCGCGAGGATCAGCCGCAGCGCCTCGCCGGGGCGCAGCAGCGGCGCGCCCTCGACCGGTGCGGAAGCGACGTCTCGGGCCATGCCCGCATGCTATCCGCCGGCCGGGTGACGGCTGCCCCCCGCCGGAATCGGTGGAGGCTGGAGACGTCCACGCCGACGCGCCCCACCGGCTCTCCCGCCTGCGCGGGTGCGGATGGTTCGTGGTGTGGGCGGCCGTCGGCGTCCTGTTCGCGCTCGGCCTCGACGTCGTGTTCCTGCTCCCGTTCGCGGGGCTGCTCGCCGTGATCGTCGGCCTTCACCGGGGCAGCCGCCGCCACATTGCGGGGGCCATGACCGGCGCCGGCCTGCCGTTTTGTCTACGTGGCCTATCTCAACCGCCAGGGCCCCGGGACGGCGTGCTACAGCGACGGCGCCGGGGGGCGGCGGCTACGATGACCTACTCAACCCGTGGCCCTGGCTTGCGATCGGAGTCGCGCTCGTTCTCGGCGGCATCGTGCTCTGGGATCGCAATCGGCGCCGGCGCGAGGCGGCATGGAATCACTCATCTAGGCCGTGAGGATCAGCGGGCGGCCCCGGGCCACGATGATCGTGTGCTCGACGTGGGCGGAGCGGCCGCCGTCGGCGGTCGCCACCGTCCAGCCGTCGCCCGTCTGCCTGGTCGACCGCGTGGCGGCGGCAACGATCGGCTCGATGGTGATCACGAGCCCCTCCGTGAGCGCCGGGCCCACCCCGGCGGCGCCGAAGTTGGGGACGCTCGGAGGCTCGTGGATCGTCCGGCCGATGCCGTGCCCGGCCAGCTCGCGCAGGACGCGGAACCCGCGCCGCTCGACCTCGCCCTCCACGGCGGCGCCGACCGCGCCCGTCGTCGCACCGTCCCGGGCGACCGCAAGGGCCGCCCGCAGGCCTGCCGCCGCCGCATCGCAGAGGGCCGCGTCGGCGGCCGCGACCGGCGGCACCGGCACCGTGATCGCCGCGTCCGCCATGTAGCCGTCGAGCTCGGCGGTGACGTCGAGCTTGACCAGATCGCCCGGCTCGATCCGGCGCCGGCCCGGGATGCCGTGCACCGCCTCGTCGTTCACGCTGATGCAGGTCACACCCGGGAAGTCGTAGGCCAGCTGCGGCGCCGACCGGGCGCCGTGGCGCTGGAACACCCGGGCCGCGGCGCCGTCGAGCTCGGCGGTCGTCGTCCCCGGCCGGACGAGCGCCCGCATGCGGGCCAGCGACTCGGCGACCACGCGCCCCGCGGCGATCAGCGCGAGCAGGTCCCTGCGCGACCCGATGGACATCAGATCCTCCTCCGGGGCTAGGTCGTCGGCGGGTTGGTCGAGGTCGGCGGAGGCGGCGTGGTCGTGCTGGTCGGCGGTGGTGG
>DASXOR010000034.1:0-2185 GCA_036494095.1 Gaiellales bacterium
AGCTGACGGCATTGCCGAGGGGCCGCCGCGGCGGCAGGCAGTAAGAAGCGAACAGGAAGGGCGAGCATGACAGCGAGCACCAGCCAGGAGGACGTGCGCCTCTCCGAGGGCGTGTCCATACCGTTGATCGGGTTCGGTACCTGGCAGCTCGACGGCGACGACGCCTACAACGGCGCCCGCGCCGCGCTCGAGATCGGCTACCGGCACATTGACACCGCTACCGCCTACGGCAACGAGGACCGAGTCGGCGCGGCGGTCAGGGACAGCGGTCTCGGCCGGGAGAACGTGTTCATCACCACCAAGTGCCCGCCGGGAAATGTCGGCCAGGAGGCGCAGACCCTGGATGCCAGCCTCAAGGCGCTCGGCGTCGACTTCGTCGACCTGTGGCTCGTCCACTGGCCGCCACACGGCGAGGCCAAGCCGGACACCTGGAAGGCGTTCATCGGGGCGCTCGAGCAGGGCAAGACCCGCGCGATCGGCGTGAGCAACTACAGCATCGCGCAGATCGACGAGCTCATCGCCGCCACCGGCCGGGCGCCGGCGCTCAACCAGATTCCGTGGAACCCGTTCGTCTTCAGCGAGCGGGAGGTGGCCGACCTGCGCGACCGCCACGTCGTCCTCGAGGGCTACAGCCCGCTGAAGCGCAGCGACCTCGGCAATCCGGTGCTGACGGAGATCGCCGCGGCGCACGGCAAGACGGCCGCGCAGGTCGTCCTTCGGTGGCACGTGGAGCACGGCTTCGTGGTGATCCCGCGCTCGCGGCGGCGGGAGCGGATCGAGGAGAACTTCGCTGTCTTCGACTTCGAGCTGACTCCAGAAGAGCTCCGCAGGCTTGACAAGCTCGGAGCTTGAATCGGCCCACCGCCGAGCGGCTTAGTAAAACTCTCCGCGCGGCACCCAGGTGGCCGGGTCAGTCGGCGTAGGATCGCATGCCGCCGCGCTGGGTCGCCGTGCGGCCGAGGTCGGACGCCCGGCGGCCGGCCGAGGCCACGACGGCGATGACGAGGTCGAGCAACTCGCGGCCGCGGGCGAGGGTCCGTGCCCGCCGGCTGGCCGCGCGCACTGGCCCGCGCAGCCGGCGGGCCGCGATGAGCACGCGGAACTCGTCGTGGAGCAGCGGGAGCGTGCGCACCGCGAACGTCACGGTGTGCGCCCACTCGTTGACGGGCACGCCGAGCCTCCGCAGTGGCGAGGCGACACGGGTGAACGCCGCCGGGAGCTCCTCGACCCGCGTTGTCCAGATGAGGAGCAGCGACAGCGCGAAAAAGAGGGCCGTGAGGACCATCGACTGCGCGTAGAGGACGATTCCGCCGCCCGCGGCCGCCGCGCCGCCGCCCAGTGCGATGATCGCCGCGACCGGCCACGGTATGCGCGGTACGACCGTCAAGGGCAGCCGCGCGGCGGCAATCCCGGCGGCGAGGAGGACGGCGAGCACGGCGATGGTGGGCCATTCGGGCACCACCAATGACGCTATGGTCGCCGCGATCAGGATCCCGATCTTCGTCGCCGGCCCGAGCCGGTGGAGCGCGGAGCTACCTGGCACCGCACGGAACACGAGACCGCCGCGCCGGGTGCGGGCTGGCGGCGACATTGCCGACTGCCCTGGCGAAGCGCCGGGCGCGACGACGGTACCGTCGCTCACCTCGATCGTCCGGGTGCACGCGAGGCCCATGTCCTCAAGGTCGTGCGAGATGACGACAAGCGTCAGGCCGTCGACGCGGCGCATGTGCCCGAGAAGCTCAAGCAGCCCGTGCCGACTCTCCCTGTCGAGGCCCGCGAGGGGCTCGTCAAGGACGAGCACGCGCGGCCGGGACGCCAGGAGTCCGGCGATCGCGACGCGTCGCATCTGGCCGCCGCTCAGTTCGTCGACGCTGCGCCCCGCGAGATCCGCGGGCAGTCCGGCACGGTGCAGGCTCGTCCGAACGAATGCCTCGCGCTCCCCCGGGGCCAGCTTCGCGTCGAATCCGGCGGCGGCGAGGATGTCCTCGGCGACAGTCGGCCGCTGCAGCTGCAGTCGCGCGTGCTGAAACGACAGTGCCACCGTACCGACCGACGCCGCGGCGGGCATGCCGTCAATCGTGACGGTGCCCTCGGTCGGCTTGATCAGGCCGGCGAGCACCCAGGCGAGCGTCGACTTGCCTGACCCGTTCTCACCCGTGATCAGGAGCCCTTCGCCCTCGCGGAC
>DASXOR010000035.1:0-17986 GCA_036494095.1 Gaiellales bacterium
GCTGGCGCTCGTCCCAATACCCCGACCCTTGGTCGTGCTCGGAAGCGGGTCTGAGAGCCGCCTTCCAATCCTCCCGGCGGCTCTGGACCAGGCATCCGCGGATCGCGACGAGAAGCTCATCCGAACGAGCGAGCCAAACGCCTAGCTTCCGGCTTCAAACCGCACCACATCGGCCGCCTCCGCCTCCAACGCCCGCCGTGCGGCCGCCTCCACGTCGCCCCACCACGCCACGTCGACGGCCATGCGCCGCCCCCCGCCCCGCGTCCCCCAGGTCCCGACGGCCGTCCCGTCGACCAGCGCCACCGGCCGGATGATCCCGCCCAGCCGTACTTCAGCGACCCGCTCGGCCGGCACCGCGTAGTTACGGTCCTGCCAGCCCAGCAGGTAGGCGTCGAACGCCGGCACCAGGCGCGGCGGCAGCTTGCTGGCCGCGCGACCGCGCGACGCCAGGTCGACCAGCCCGCCGCCGACTTCGCGCAGCGACTTCGCCGCGCCCTCGAGCCCGGCCCTGGCATCGCGCAGCGGCAGGCTCGACCACAGCGCCAGGTCGGCCGCCGTCGCCGGCCCATGCCCCGCCAGGTAGCGGCGGGCCAGCTCTGCCAGCGCGCGCGGGCGCTCGTCCGGGCCGAACCCCCGCGGCTCCTCGTCCAGCCAGTCGCGCACGAGCACGAACGCCTGCTCGGCGCCGTGGAACGGCCCCCGGATGATGCGGCCGTCGAGCGACGGCAGGAAGAGCAGGTGCACCAGGGCCTGGCCGGCTACCGCGTACCCGGCCGCCTCCAGCCGCTCCCCGATCGCCGAGCGTCGCAGCGGCCCCTCCTCGCCGAGCATGCGCACGATCGCGTCGGCCGCCTTCCGCGCGCGGTCGGGGCTGAAGCCGCACTGCTCCAGGCGGCGCAGGTTGCTCTGACGCTGGGTCGGCGCCGAGAGCCCGAGCAGCCACGGATAGTCGTCGCGGCACACCATGTGCAGCGTCCCCCGGCAGAGCCACGTGATCACGACCGCGCCGTCCTCGAGCTCCGCGTTTACGCCGGCGGCGGTCAGGCCGGTCGTCCGCGCCCGCACCGCCAGCCTCCCCGCCCGCAGGTTCTGCGACTGGATGGCGAGCAGCCGCCCGGCCACCTCGGACGCCGATCGCGCCGGCCGGCCCGCGAGCTGCTGGGCGGCCAGCCGCCTGCGCCGCACGACCTGCTCGTCGGTCACGGCAGCTTGTAGCCGGGCGGCGGCGGCCGGCAGTCGCGCAGCATCTCGGCACGGTTGCGGCCAAGGACACCGGCGTAGGCCGGCGACCTGGCGACGTTGTGCAGGTCGAACGGGTCGTGCAGCTGGTCGTACAGCTCCTCCTCGCCTGTGCCGTAGCGGACGTACAGGTAGCGCGTGCTGCGGATCCCGCAGTAGGTGGGAGCGAGGGTCTTGGGGCTCCCGTCCCAGTTCTCGAGCAGGAAGGACGTGCGCCACGGCGGGCTGATCGTCGTGCCCTGCACGATCGGCAGGAAGCTGCGCCCCTCCACATGCGGGTGACTCACGCTCGCGAGGGCCGCGAATGTCGGCGCCCAGTCGATGTTGACGATCAGGTGCGAATCGGTGCGCGGCGTGGGCGTCATCGGGTCGTAGCGCACGACGAACGGCACCCGGGTCGCCTCGTCGTAGGGGATGCGCTTCTCGGCCGACGGCAGCCGGTGGGCCCCCCAAGCCAGGCCGTTGTCGGAGGCGAACACGATCATCGTGTTGGACAGCCGGTGGGAGGCGCGCAGGGCGTCCACGATCGACCCCACCTCGTCGTCGACCGAGAGCAGCGTCGCGTACTGGCGGCGGCGGAACTGCGCGAGCAGCCTGACCTGGCGCTTGGTGAGCGGCGCGCGGTTCTTGATGTAGTCCGGCTGGCTCGCGTTCACCCGGTCGTAGTTCGGCGGCCGCCACAACGGCAGGTTCTGAAACCGGTTGGCGTACTGCGTCGCGGGCACGTCGGGCTCGTGCGGCGCGAACGGGGCGTAGTAGACGAACAGCGGCTTCGCGGCCGGGGCGGTGCGGATGAACTGGGCCGCCGCCTCGCCGAAGACCGTGGTCGAGTACTGGTTCTTGCCGTAGTCCACCTTGCACGAGGGCCTTCCGCTGCACTGTGTCTGCGAGTTGGTGTAGGCCTGGAAGCCGTAGTAGCGGAAGGCGTAATTGAACGTGTCCCAATGCGTCCAGCCGGGTGGGATGTACGGGCCGCCGTAGTCGTTCAGATACTTGCCGAAGAGGCCTGTGTCGTAGCCGGCGCCGTGCAGCCACGTGGCGATCGTCGAGCGGTCGTCGCCGTACTTGCGGAAGTCGGGCGCGCCGCCGTGCGGGGGCGCGTTCCCGTAGATGCCGGTGGTGTGGGAGAAGTTCCCGGTCAGGATCGTCGCCCGCGACGGGCAGCAGAACGAGTTGGTCACGAACGCGTTCTTGAACGTGATCCCGTGGTCGACGAGCAGCGACTGCACCTGCGGCATCGCCCACAGGGTGTCGAAGCGCTGGTCGTCGGTCAGGATCACGACGATGTTCGGCCGCTTCGTGGTCGCCACCGACGCGGTGCCCGCACCCTTCGGCGGGGGCTCGGTGGTGCCGCCGCCGATCGAGACGATCGTCGACCCGCCGTGGACCACGGTCGTCGTCGCCGTCGGGCCGGTGCCCGCGACGCCCGCGATGCTGGTGCTCGGCGAGCCGCCGGAGCGGTGGCCGATCGCGTAGCCGCCGCCGAACGCCAGGCCGGCGAGGATGACCACCGCGACGGCGGCGGGGGCGCGCAGCGAACGCCTCGGTCTCCGCCTGCGGGTGCTGTTCGATTCGGTCATCGCTGCCCCAACCGGCGGGGCGGGCCAGTGTACCCCGGTCGCACGATCTGGCGAGTAGGCTCCCGCGATGGCGTCGAAGCCGGTCAGTGTCACGGTCTACACCGACCCGAGCTGTCCGTGGGCCTACTCGGCCGAGCCGTTCCTGCGCGGCCTCGAGTGGCGCTACGGCGACGGGATTTCCTGGCGCACGGTGACGATCGGCCTGTCCGAGGACACCCGCGCCCGTGAGCGGGCGGGTGTCACCCCCGCGAGCCGGGTGCGCGGCTGGAAGGAGTTCGAGGCCCGGTTCGGCATGCCTGTGGCGAGCGCCCCGCGTACCCGTCTGATGGCGTCGGGGCGGGCCTGCCGCGCGGTCAAGGCGGCCGCCGCGCAGGGCGCCGGCGCTCCGGAGCGGCTGCTGCGGGCGGTGCGGCTGGCCTGGTTCACGACCACGCTCCTGCTCGACGACGACGATGTCCTCGCCGGCCTCGCGGACGGGATCGGCCTCGACGGCGCCGCGATCGCCGCCGGGCTCGCCGACCCGGCCGTCGAGGTGGCCTACCAGCGTGACAAGGCCGAGGCCCGCGACGCCGCTTCCCGCGGCGCGCCGGCCGTGGCCCAGGAACGCGCCGCCATCTCGGACTCCGGCGCCCGCTTCACCGCCCCGAGCCTCCTCTTCGCGCGCGGGTCGAGCACGCTCGTCGCCGGCGGCTGGCAGCCTTTCGACGCATACGACCTGTGCGTCGCGAACCTCGCTCCCGAGCTTCCCCGCCGGCCCGCACCGGAGCCGGCCGAGCTCCTGGCCGCATTCCCCGACGGGCTGACCACCGTCGAGGTCGCGCAGGTGTGCCGCGAGCGCAACGACGACCGCGACACCGAGGCCGCCGCCGCGGCGCTCGCAGAGCTCGAGCGCGCGGGGCTGGCCCGGCGGGCACCGATCGGCGATGACGCAAGCCTCTGGCAGCCCGCCTCCTGACCCGCGCCTGATCCTGGTGCGGCACGGGGCGACCGTCTGGAACGCCGAGGGCCGGTACACGACGCGCACCGACATCCCGCTCAGCCCGGCCGGCCTCGAGCAGGCACGGGCCACTGCCGCGGCGCTTGCCGGCGAGCACATCGACCGGGTGTTCTGCTCGCCGCTCGGACGCGCGCGCACGACCGGCGAGATCGTGGCGGCGGCGCAGCGCCACGGCGCGCCGGGGCTCGTCGTCGACGAGCGCCTGACCGAGATCGACGCCGGGCCGTTCGAGGGGCTGACGCCGGAGGAGATCGACGCCGGGCCGCTGCGCGCGGCGCACACTCTGTGGCGGGCCGACCGCGACCCGGTGACGCCGCCGGGCGCCGAGACCCTGACCGCCGCGCGCGATCGCGCGGCCGCGTTCTTCGCCGACGCCGGCTCGCTCCCCGGGACGACCCTCGCGGCCACCCACGGGTCGCTGACGCGGGTGCTCGTCACCGCGGTCGTCCTCGGTGCGGATCCCGCCGCGCACCGGCGGCTGTGGCTCGGAAACGGCCACTGGGTGGTGGTCGAGCACGGCGAGCGGCCCCGGCTCGTGGCCTTCAACGCCGGCCCCAACCGGTGAGACCGAACCGTCACACGTTCGACCAACGTCCGCTCGGGGACCTGCCGTATTATCTGAACATATGAAGCGCCTCATCACACTCATCATGCTCGCGTCGGTGGCCGTGCTCGCAACGGCATCGCCCGCATCTGCATCCAGCACGACGTCCGTCACGCCGGCGTCCTCCAGCAACGTCGTGAAGGCGCTGCAGGACAAGCTCATCCGGCTCAAGTACCTGCAGCCCGGGCTCGCCACCGGCAACTACGGCAATCGCACTTTGCAGGCCGTGATGGCGTTCCAGGGGTGGGTCGGCCTGCCCCGCGACGGCGTCGCCGGAGCAGCCACCTACCGGGCGCTCGCCCACGCCAAGACCCCGGTGTCTTGGGGGCACAACCGAAAGCACATGGAGGTGCACAAGGCGCGGCAGGTGCTGCTCCTGATCGGCAAGCTCGGCCACGTCAAGCGCGCGATCCACGTCTCGACGGCGGGCCCCGGGCACTTCACGCCCGTCGGCATCTTCCATATCTACCGCAAGGAAATCATGTCGTGGTCGACGCTCTTCAACGTGTGGCTGCCGTTCGCCGACTACTTCACCGGCGGCTTCGCCTTCCACGAATACCCGAGCGTGCCCGGCGTCCCGGTGTCGCACGGCTGCATCCGCATCTCCGACGGCGATGCGCAGGTCGTGTGGAAATTCGCCGCCCTCGGCACCCGGGTCACCATCCGGTAGTCTCCTGTCGCGGTGGGTGATTCGAGTGCTACGAGCGGCGGCTTCACGCCCTCCGTGAGGTCGGGCGTGCTCGGCGATCACCGGTACCGCCTGATCGCCTTCGACTGGGACGGCACCGCCGTTACGTCTCGTGCCGAGAATCCGGTCGCGCTGGGCGGGGCGATGGAGAGCCTGCTGGACGCGGGCACGACCCTGGTCGTCATCACCGGCACGAATGCCAAGAACGTCAGCGGCCAGATCGCGCCGCTGCTCTCGGTGGCCGCCCGCCAGCGGCTCTTCCTGATGGTGAACCGCGGCTCTGAGGTGTACGCCTATGACGCAGAGGGCGAGCTCGAGCGGCTGTGGCTGCGCACGGCGACCGCCGCCGAGGAGGCCGCGCTCGACCAGATCGCAAACGGCGTTCGCGACCGCCTCGCTGCCGAGAACGGCCTCGAGATCGGCATCATCCGCGACCGCCTCAACAGGCGCAAGATCGACCTGATCCCGACGCCGGAATGGGCCGATCCGCCGAAGGAGCGCATCGGCGAGCTCCTCGAGGCGGTGAACGAGCGCCTCGCGGGCGTCCCCGGCGGCATCGGCGCGGTGATCGAGCTGACGCAGCGGCTCTCGGCGCAGGAGGGGCTGCCCGACTCGCGCATCACCACGGACGTCAAGCACATCGAGGTCGGGCTGACCGACAAATCCGACTCGATCGCCTACCTCGTGCGCCACCTCGCGCCGGTGCGGGCGATCCTGCCCGAGGAGATCCTGATCGCCGGCGACGAGTTCGGCCCGATCGCCGGGTTCGAGGGCAGCGACTACCGCATGGTCACGCGCCTGGCCGCGGGCGCGACGATGGTCTCGGTGGGACGCGAGCCGAACGGCGTGCCGACGGGCGTCGTGCGCCTCGGCGGCGGCCCGGCGGAGTTTCTGCGCGTCCTGCAGGGACAGATGCGCCCCACCCCGGAGCCCACGGCCGGACCGCACCTCACGCGCACCAAGCATCCGCCGATCGAGCGCGCGGCGGACGGCTGGGCGGTCGAGCGCGACGGCTACGACGTCGTCGACGCCGCCTCGGTGGAGAGCCTCTTCGCGCTCACCAACGGCTACATGGGCGTGCGCGGCGCGACCGACGAGGCCAATCCGGGGTCATCCCGCGCGGCGTACGTCGCCGGCCTGTTCGACGGGCCGGAGGCGGGCGTCGAGGATCTCACCGTCATCGCCGACTGGACGCACACGCGGATCGAGGTCGAGGGCCGGACGTTCCGCCCGTGGGACTGGGAGGTCACGACCCACCGGCGCCGGCTCGACCTGCACACGATGACCCTCGAGCGCACACTGCGCTGCGTCGACCCCGACGGGCGCCGGCTGCGGCTCGAGTCGCACCGGCTCGTGAGCCTGGCCCGGCGCCACCTGGGGGCGATCCGCCTGCGGCTCGTGCTCGAGGAGGGACCGGCGGCGCGTGTGCGGCTGTACGCCGGGGTGCATACCGACGAGCAGCAGCGGCCGCTGCCGCACGTGCAGGTCGTCGCGGCCGGCCGTGCCGACGGGGTCGATTTGCTGCATACGCGCACGCCCGGCGGCCGTGTCGCCGTCGACGTCGGCCTGGCGGTCGCGGCCCGCTTCGGCGGGGCCGAGACCGCGACCGAGCACACCGTCGAAGAGGATGGCTGCGGCCGCTGGGCCGAGGCCGAGCTCGAGCCCGGCGAGGAGCTCGAGATCGACCGGTTCGTCGCCGTCTACACCGAGCGCGAGCGGCCGCTTCCGGCGGTCGATGCCGAACGCGAGGCGCGCGAGGCGGCAGCGCTCGGGTGGGACTCGGTGGTGGCCGAGCACGGCGACGCCTGGCGCGTCGCCTGGGATCGCTCCGACGTCGAGGTGGAGGGCACTGCGGGCGGCGTCCAGGTGGGCATCCGCTTCGCCATCGCCCAGCTGATCGCCGTCGCCCCGACCGCCGACGGCCGCTGCTCGATCGCGGCCAAGGGCCTCACCGGCGCCGGCTACAAGGGCCACGTGTTCTGGGACACGGACGTCTTCCTGATGCCGTTCTACGCAGCCGCGCTGCCCGAGGTCGCACGGCGGCTGCTGGAGTACCGCCTGCACACCCTGCCGGCGGCGATGCGCCACGCCGAGGACGCCGGGCTTGCCGGCGCGTGGTTCGCGTGGGAGTCGGCGGCTTCGGGCGAGGACGTCACCCCATCGTTCGTCATGGGGCCGGGAGGGCGCCGGCTCGCGGTGCTGACCGGCCACCGCGAGATCCACGTCGTCGCCGACATCGCCTGGTCGGTGGACACGTACGTGCGCTGGAGCGGCGACGACCGCTTCCTGGACGAGGGTGGAGCCGAGCTCGTGCTGCAGGCCGCGCGGTTCTTCGCCGCCCGCGTCGAGGAGACGACCCGCGGCTTCGAGATCCTGCACGTGATCGGCCCCGACGAGCTGCACGAGGACGTGTCGAACAGCGCTTTCACCAACAGCATGGCCGCGTGGACGCTGCGCCGCGCGGCGGAGCTGGCCGACGCGCACCGGGCGAAGGCGACGCTGGGCGAGCCGGGCCGGTGGCGCGAGATCGCCGACCGGATGGTCGTCCTGCGCACCGCCGACGGCCTGCTCGAGGAGTTCGAGGGCTTCCTCGGCCTGCCGCTGCCACCCGACGAGCGCGCCGGCCGCGACGAGCTCGCATGGCAGCGCGACCGGATGCAGTGGCGCGACGTCAAGCAGGCCGACGTCGTCATGCTGATGGCGCTGCTCGAGCCCGACTTCCCGCCCGAGGAGCGGCTCGGCAACTACCACCTGTACGAGCCGCTGACCCGGCACCTGTCGTCGCTGTCCGACGCCGTGCACTCGATGGTCGCCCGCAAGCTCGGCCTGCACCGCGAGGCCGACCGCTACCTGGAGCGCGCGTTTCAGATCGACCTCGACGACTCGCGCGGCAACCGGGCCGAGGGGCTGCACATGGCAACCCAGGGCGGCATCTGGCAGGCGGTGGCGCTCGGCTGTGCCGGCGTGCGCGCCGGTCAGGATGCGCTCGAGCTCGATCCGCGGCTGCCGCCCGGGTGGCGGCGGCTCTCGTTCCGGATCTCCTATCACGGCACCCCGCTGATCCTCTCCCTCACCCCTGACGAGATGATGATCGAGGCGCGCACAGCGTCGATCACCGTTCGCGTCGGCGACCTCGAGGCAGAGGTCGAGGCGGGCACACCGCTGCGCCTCGCGCGCAGCGCCGAAGGCTGGCGCGCGGCGGCCTGAGCGGAGCCGGTTTTACAGATCTTTGACTAATCCTGCGCCTGTGACGGCCGATCACAAGCGCTATGAGCCGTCGGCTGATCGTCCTTGTTGCAGGTGCCCTGCTCGCCACCGGACTTGGCACCGCGAGCGCCCGCGCGGCGACCGGACACTGGTATCCGGTGTTCCAGGCGATCAACAAGGTGCGGCGCGAGCACGGCCTGCGCCCCGTCGTGCCGTCGCCGCGGCTGCATTGGGCCGCGCGGCACCACTCGAGCGACATGCTCGCCCGAAACTACTTCGCGCACACGAGCCCGACCGGCTCGACGTTGTATGACCGCATCGTCCACTCCGGCTTCCTGACGCTCGGCTACTGGCAGGCCGGCGAGACGCTGGCGTGGGGCACGGGCGTGCTGGGCACCCCGGCCGCCGTCGTCAGGATGTGGATGGCAAGCCCCGAGCACCGCGCGATCCTGCTCACCCCGTCGTTCCGCTTCGTCGGCATCGGCCGCGCCCGGGGCAGGTTCATGGGACATCCCGGCGCGAACGTGTGGACCGCCGACTGGGGACACCGCTAGCGGTACGATTGGGCGCATGGCGCCGACCAAAGTCGTGCTCGCCTCTCCGCGCGGCTACTGCGCGGGGGTCGACCGAGCCGTGGACACCGTCGAGCGCGCGCTCGATCACTTCGGGCCGCCCGTGTACGTGCGCCGCGAGATCGTCCACAATCGCCACGTGGTCGCCGAGCTGACCGCGCGTGGAGCCGTGTTCGTCGAGTCAGAGGAGGACGTGCCCGCGCAGGCCGTGCTCGTCCTCTCGGCGCACGGCGTGGCGCCGGACGTGCACCGGCGCAGCGCCGACCGGGAGCTGCAGGTGCTCGACGCGACCTGCCCGCTCGTGACGAAGGTGCACGCCGAGGCCCGCCGGTTCGCCGACCGCGGCTACACGATCGTGCTCGTCGGCCATGCCGGCCACGAGGAGGTCATCGGCACGATGGGCGAGGCGCCGGACGCGATCCGGCTCGTCGAGTCGATCGCCGACGTCGAGCAGCTCGACGTCCCCGATCCCATGCGGGTCGCGTACATCACGCAGACGACGCTGTCGGTCGACGAGACCATCGAGATCATTGCCGCGCTGCGGCGCCGCTACCCGGCCGCGGTCGGGCCGAAGCGCGATGACATCTGCTACGCCACCCAGAACCGCCAGAACGCCGTCAAGCGGCTGGCGGCCGTCGTCGACCTCGTGCTCGTGATCGGGTCGCAGAACTCGTCCAACTCGAACCGGCTCGTCGAGGTGACACGTGAGCTGGGCGTGCCGGCGCACCTGATCGACGACGAGCGGGATATCGATCCCGGCTGGCTCGAGGGCATCGCCACGGTGGGCATCACGTCGGGCGCGTCGGCCCCGGAGCAGCTCGTCGACCGCGTGATCGAGCACTTCCGGGCGATGGGCGTCGCCGACGTCGAGGCGCAGGACGCCGAGCCCGAGGACGTGCACTTCTCGCTCCCGGTCGAGCTGCGCCGCGCCGTCGGCTCGTAGCGCACCAAAAGGGGATAGACCCCGGATGGTGCGTCAGCGCAGGACGAGCAGGGCGTCGACGTCGACCAGCGGGTGGGCGTGCGTGCCGAGCCCGACGATCTTGATGGTGTGGGCGCCGCTCGTGGCCCACGTGCGGGTGTAGACGACGCGGCGGTGCACCTGCTTGGACGCCCGCAGGTGGACGGTGCCGACCGCGCGGCCGTCGATCAGCACCCGCGCGCTGCCGTAGCCGGGGCCGAGCGTCGCCACCCAGGCGACCTCGCGGCCGGTGAAGTGCAGCGTCGCGCTCGCGCCCGCGGCAGCCGACCTGCGCACCGACCCGCCGTAGGCGTTCGGCGCACGGCCGGCGCTCCAGCCGCCGCGATAGGCGATCGAGTGGCTCGAGTTCTGGAAGGCGGTCAGCCGCACCGGGGCGGCCGTGACGAACGCCGACGTGTTGTCGGAGCAGTCGGTCGCGGCCACGGCGAAGGTGTATGTCCGGGCCGCCGGCGAGACGGAGGCGCCGCCCGACCGCGACGTCGCCAGCAGGAGCGGCACCGGCGCGAACGGATTGGTCGAGTAGCGGCGCTTGACCTGCAGGCGGCACACGCCGCTGCCCGGGTCGGATGCCTTCAGCGCCAGGCTGAGCGGCACCTTGGCCGTGCCGATGGTGGCACCCTTCGCGATCCTGACGGCGGGCGCCTTCACGATCGGGGCGGTGACGTCGGCCGCCGCCGTCGAGGCGAAGTCGGCCAGGTGCGCCTGCTCGACGACGCCGGGATGCACCTGCCACTCGAGGAAGTCGCCGCCGAAGTACACGTGCTGGCCGTAGGCGAGCTCGGAGTAGACGCCGAGGTCGGAGCCCGCCGCGGCCGGGTGCCAGGCACCGGCCGAGGCGTCGACGCCGCCGGTCTTGGGGCTGATGATCGCGACCTTGTGGCGCGCGTACCGGCCCACCTTGGTGAAGTGGCCGCCCAGGACGAGCTGCTGGGCCGTGCCCTGGCCGACGAGCGCGATGCTGTTCACGTTGCCGTTCGCCGACTCCGTCCAGCGCAGCTTGCCGGTGTTCAGCATGTAGGAGCGCACGTGCCCGCCGCCGCCCTTGTCGCCCGCGTACAGGTACGACGCGTTGGCGGTCAGGGTCAGGATCGAGTCGTCGGGATGCGACTTCCAGGGCTCGAGGGCACCGCTCGACGGATTGAGCGCGACGAGGTGCGGCTGGTGCGCGCCGTTCATGTGGTGAAAGAGCCCGCCCACGAAGAGGGTGGATCCGTTCGACTTGGGCAGGATCGCCCGCACGGCGCCGTCGGCCTTCGGGTGCCACGCGGTGAGTGCGCCGGTCGCCGCCGAGACCGAGGCGAGGCGCGGCCGGCCGTGGCTGCCGATGTGCAGGAAGGCGCCGCCCAGGTACACCCGCGCGCCAAGCTGCGCGATCGTGTAGACGGAGCCGTCCGCCTTCGGCGCCCACCCTCGCAGCGTGCCGGCCGTGACGATGCTCGCCGGCGCGACCGCGGCCTCGGCCGCGGCGTGTGACCGCGGCGCGCCGCCCAGGCTCGTGAAGTCGCCGCCGATGTAGATCGTCTTGCCGTCGGTCGAGACCGCGAGCGAGCGCACGGTGTTGTTCGCGCCCGGGTTCCACGGCAGCACGTGGCCGTCGGCGGCCGAGATCGCGGCCAGGTGGTTGCGCGCGCGCACGGTGCCGTCACGGTCGACCATCTGCGTGAACTTGCCGCCGACGTAGACGACGTCGTTCACGCGCACGAGCGCGAGCACGCGGCCGTTGGCGGTCGCCCAGGGGGCTTCGGGCGCAGGGCGAAGCGCCGCCTGTGCAGCGGTGGTGCAGAGCAAGAGGCCGGCAAGCGCGGCCACGGACAGAAGCGCCCGGCGGGGTCGGGACATGATGATGAACTCCTCCTCGGTGCGTCCAAGCACGTGAGGACGTGCCAATTCCAGTTTGTGCCTGTTTCGGGTACGCGTCAGCCCCCCGGACGGGTGAGCCGTGATCGCTCGAAGGCGTCAGCCCGGGCTACGCAGGCGCGATCGCGAGCTCGGCGCCGGCCTCGACGGCCACCGCCAGCGTCTCGCGCGCGATCCACTCGCCGTGCTCTTCGAAGGCGCGGCTGACATCCCCGTCGCTCGACGGGTACGTGATCCGGATCCGGTCGGTCACCTCGAGGCCCATGTCCTGGCGCTTGACCTGGATCGTTCTGATCACGTCGCGGACGACGCCCTCGAGCCGCAGCTCGGGCGTGATCTCGGTGTCGAGCGCCACCGCGAAGCCGTCGCCGTCGGCGACCGCGAAGCCCTCGCGGGCGCGCGCGCGCAGCTCGAACTCTCCCGGCTCGAGCACCCAGTCGCCGACGTGCACGCGCCCGTCGCGCAGGTCGAACTCGCCCTCGCGCAGGAGGCTGCGGATCACGGCCAGGTCGCGGCCGAACTTGGGCCCGAGCAGCTTCAGGAGCGGCATCACCTCGACCTGGGCGAACTCCTCGGCGGAGGTCGTCAGCCGCACCTCCTTCACCCCGAGCTCGGCCGCGACCAGCTCGACATGCTGGGCAATGTGGCCGCGGCGCGCCGGGTCGTCGGTCGCAACGATCACCGCCCGCAGCGGCTGGCGCAGCTTGATGCGGGCATCGTCACGGCTGCGGCGGCCAAGCTCGACCACCGCCTTCACGCTCTCCATCGCATCGAGCAGCTCGGGGTCGCGCAGCTCCTCGCGCACCTCCGGATAGCCGGCGAGGTGGATGCCCTGCGGAGCGCCGTCGCAGACCCCGCGGACGAGGTTCTGCCACATCTCGTCGGTCAGGAACGGCATCACCGGCGCGACGCAGCGCAGCGCCTGCACGAGCGCGTACCAGAGCGCCTCGAAGGCCGCGCGCGCATCGGCCGGATCGTCCGAGCGCCAGAAGCGCGCCCGGGACAGGCGCACGTACCACTTGGAGAGGTCGTTCATGAACGTCTCGAACGCGCGCACGAGCCGCGGCGAGTCCCAGGTGTCGAGCGCCTCGCGGCACTCGCCGACGAGCCACTGCGTACGGGCGGCGAGCCAGCGGTCGAGCGGCCGTGCCGACCCGAGGTCAGGCCCGGCGGCCAGGAGCTCGTACCGCGGCGTGAAGCCCTCGATGTTGGCGTAGAGGACGAAGAACGAGTACGTGTTCCAGAGCGTGAGCAGGCGCCCCTTCACGTCGCCGGCGGGGCCGTAGCCGAAGTTCAGGTTCTGGGCGGGCTGCTGGCCGGCGTACATCCACCGCATCACGTCGGCGCCCATGTCCTCGATCGCGTCCTCGAACCAGATCGCGTTGCCCCACGACTTGTGCATGGGCCGGCCGGTCTCGTCGTTCACCTTCTCGTAGGTGAGCACTCTCCGATAGGGCGCGCGCCCGTCCAGGACGACGCCCATGAACAGCATCGAGTAGAACCAGAGCCGGATCTGCTCGCGCATCTCCGACACCCAGTCGGCCGGGTACCACTTCTCCCAGAACGCGTGGTCGTGCAGGTCGGCGACGGTCACGCCGACGCCCGCCCCGGCCGCGTAGCCCGCCTCGACGAAGGCGTCGTTGCGCCAGCCGAGCGTCGAGAACGGGACGACGCCGGCGTCGAGCCAGCAGTCTCCCACCTCGGGCAGGCGGTAGGCCTCGCCGCCGCACTCGCCGCAGGCGATGACGACGTCGTCGATCCACGGGCGGTGCAGCTCGTCGAGGCCCTCGGTGCCGCGGAGGGCGCGCTCGAGCAGCTCGGCCTGCGACCCGATCACGGTCATGTGGCCGTCGTCGCAGAAGTAGAACGGCAGCGGCAGGCCCCAGTAGCGCTTGCGGCTGATGCACCAGTCGCCCATGTTGACCAGCCAGTCCTCCATCCGCTTGCCGTATTGGCGCGGCGTCCACTCCACCTCCCGAGCGGCGTCGATCATCGGCCGGCGGATCTCGTCGCAGCGGATGAACCACTCGTCGACCAGGCGGTAGATGAGCTCGGTGCCGCAGCGCCAGCAGACCGGGTAGCGATGGGTGATCTCGCCGTCGGCCACGAGCCGCCCGCGCTGGCCGAGGTCGTCGACGATCATCTGGGCCGCCTCGGCGGTGACATGGCCGTGCAGCCAGCCGTAGTCGCTCGTGAAGGCCCCGGCCTCGTCGACCGGGATCAGCGTCGCCAGGTCTTCGCGGCGGCCGAGCTCGAAGTCCTCCTCCCCGCAGCCGGGGGCGATGTGGACGATGCCGGTGCCCTCGTCCATCGACACGTCCTCCCAGGCGACCACGCGGTTCTCGAAGCCGATCTGGGCGGGCAGGT
Organism: Gaiellales bacterium; assembly: GCA_036494095.1. GTDB lineage: Bacteria > Actinomycetota > Thermoleophilia > Gaiellales > JAICJC01 > JAICJC01. The sequence continues at coordinate 14,094 of DASXOR010000035.1, forward strand.
CCTCGAACGGCGCCGTGTAGGTCAGCCCGACGAGGTCGGCCCCGCGCACGGTGCCGAGCACGTCCCCGGACACGGGGCTCGCGTCCTGGCGCGCCGCGGCCACGTAGGCGATCCCGGCCGCCGTCTTCACGCGCACGTACTCGGCATCGGGGCGCACGGCGGCGGCCACGTTGGCCGGGAGCGTCCACGGGGTCGTCGTCCACACCACCAGGTACTCGCGGTCGCGGCCCTTGAGCGGCAGCCGCACGTGCAGCGACGGGTGGGTCAGATCCTTGTAGGAGTCGATCAGCTCGTGCTGGGAGAGCGATGTGCCGCAGCGCGGGCACCAGGGCATCGAGCGGTGGCCGCGGTAGAGCCACTCGCGCTCGTTGCACTCCTTGAGGAAGCCCCAGATGTAGCTGATATTGGGGTCGGTCATCGTGTAGTACGACCGCTCCCAGTCCATCCACTGGCCCAGGCGCTTGGAGTGCTCGGTGAGCTGCCCGGCATAGAGGGCGACGCGGTCGCGGCAGGCGCGGGCGAAGCGGTCGAGCCCGTAGGCCTCGATCTCGTGCTTGGAGTTCAGCCCGAGCTCCTTCTCGACCCCCACCTCAACCCACAGGCCCTGGCAGTCGAAGCCGTTCTGGTACAGCAGGTCGTGGCCCTGCATGGCGTAGTAGCGCTGCCACACGTCCTTGAGCGTGCGCCCCCACCCGTGGTGGACGCCCATCGGGTTGTTCGCGGTGATGGGGCCGTCGATGAAGCTGAACTTGGGGCCGCCGCGGTTGCGGTCGCGCAGCGTCTCGAACGTGCGCTCGCGCTCCCACCGCGCGAGCACGCGATGCTCGAGCGCGATGTGGTCCGGCTGCTTGGCGACGGGATCGAAGGGCGGCATCCGGGGAGTCTATTCCGCCGGTGGCGGCCATCCGCGTCGTCAGCGCGCGGAGCCCCTCCGGGGTGTCCGGTCGCGGACGAGCGTGTGAGTGGCGCTAGCCAAGCTCATGCTTGTCGCAGAAATCGTCGAATGCGGCGTGCTTGGCCAGGTAGGCGCTGAGCTCGGCAAAACCGAACTCGAACCACTCCGTGAGCCACCGCTCGTCGATCTCCACATGCTTGTCGTACAGCTCGTCCATGGTCGCTTCCTCCAGGCATCCGGCCCGGGTGACGCGTTTTCCGCCTCGGCTGCCGAACTCCTCTGCGACCGGGCGCTGACGGTCCCGTAATCGACCCGGCCGCGCCTGGCTTTACGGTTCATTGACAATTCCAGACCCTTCCTGCGCACGGGCGCGGCGCCATCGGGCGAGCACCTCCCGGACGCAGGCGAAGGCGATCTCGGACGGCGGCGGAAGGTCGTCCGGGCCGAACCAGGCGATCTCGGAGGCGTCGGACCCGGGCTTCGGCGAGCCGCTGATGATCCGGGCCAGGTAGAAGAGGTTGAGTGTCGGGGCGTCGTCGGCCCCGTAGATGTCGGGGACGACCTCGGCCGCCACGCCCACGAGGATATCGAGACCGGTCTCCTCCTCGAGCTCACGCCGCACCGCCGCCTTGCCGTCCTCGCCGGGGCGAATGAACCCGCCCGGCAGGTCCCACATGCCCCGGAACGGCTCGATGCCGCGCCGCACCAGCATGATCCGGCCGTCACGGTCAGCGACGATCGCGCTCGCGGTCGGCGCCGGGTTCTCGTACAGGACGAGTCCGCACGCCGGGCACCACAGGCGCTCCTCGTCGTCGCCGGCGGGCACCGAGCGGACGAGCGCCGCGGCGCAGCGCGGGCAGTGCGTCCAGTCCCTCACGCCTCCTCCGCGAGCACGCGGTCGGACAGGTCGCCCCAGCGCCCGGGGCGCATCATCCATCCGGAGTAGGTGCCGCGGTTGGCGAGGCAGACGAGCCCGAGGCCCGCGGCGGCGTCGGCCCACATGAGCGTGCCGGACGCGCCGAAGTGCGAGAGTGTCCCGGCCGATGTGCGCGTTCCGGTCCAGTGCGGGTGCTTGCCGTCGCGGATGTCGCAGCCGAGCCCCCAGTCGGCCCGCTCCCAGGTGAGGAACGACTCGATCCCGCCTGCCAGGCCGGGAAACTGCACCGCCGCGAACTCGTCGAACGTCTCGGCGGCGATCAGCGGCGCCCCGCGCCGCAGGAGCAGCTGCAGGATCGCCGCATAGGCGGCGCAGGTCGCAAACGCACCGCCGGCCGCCGTCGCCCGCCGCCGCCACTCGCGCGAGTTGAAGAGCGGCGTCCCCGCCCGCCATAGGCCGGGCTCGCGCACCTCCAGGGCGCGACCCGCCTCCGCCTCGGGCAGCCCCAGGAACGCGTCCATCCCAAGCGGCGCGAACACCGCCCCGTGGACGTACTCGGCATGGCCGATGCCGGTCGTCTCGGCCAGGAGCGCGCCCAGCACGGCGTAGCCCTCGTTGGAGTAGATCCGGCGCGTGGCGGGCGGGCACACCGGCTCCACGTCGAGGGCGGGCACGCCCGAGGGGCCGACCTCGGGCAGCCCGGAGGCGTGTGCGAGCAGATGCCGGGGCGTGATCGCCGCCTTCGCCTGCGTGCGATAGGCGGCCAGGTGCTCGGCGACCGGCGCGTCGAGGTCGATCGAGCCCTCCTCGGCCGCCACCATCGCGGCCAGGGCGACGAGCGGCTTGGTCAGCGAGGCGAGCGCGAAGAGCGAGTCGGGCCCGGCGGCGCCGGCGGAGTGGGCGTCGCGGATCCCGGATGGCCCGACCACGGCGGCCGCGACCGCGGGCGCGTCCCCCTCGTCCACCCAACTCTCTATCATCTCGCAGGCCACTTCGGGATGGTATTGCCCGTGTAGAGTTGGGAGGCACGATGGCCGAGTTGGGGACACCGGGCGAGCGCTCGGCAGGAGGCGACCCTCCGTTTGACCCGCCGCGCGGGGACGAGGGCCTCGACGACTGGTTCGCGCGCCGCCTCGAGGCGCAGGGGATCAAGGCCGCCCGAGCACGCATCCCGATCGCCCGGATCCTGGCGGTCGTCGCGCTTGTGGTCGCCCTCGGCGTGTTCGGCTGGGTGCTGAACACCGCCTCCTCGAGCAAGACCGCGCCGACGACGCCCACCACCACTCCGCCGGCGTCCGTCCCGACCGGCGGCGGCACGACAACCACTCCGGCGGGCCAGACGGCCAAGAAGCCGACCTGGAAGAAGATCCCGCTCACGGTCCTGAACGGGTTCGGCGGCGCGAACGCGGCCGGCACCACGAAGGCGGAGCTCGCGAAGGCCGGCTGGCATGTCGTGGGCGTCGCCGACGCCTCCCCCGTGACGACGGCGACCGTCGTCGTGTACGCCCCCGGCAAGCTGGCATGGGCCAAGATCGTGGCCCAGCGCCTGGGCCTGCCCGCACCGGTGCCGATCGCGCAGGCTCCGGGCGTCGTCTCGTCGCAGACCGACAGCGTCGCGATCGTGCTCGGCCCCAACCTGCTCCCGAACGGCGCGGGCGCGACCGCCTAGAGCGCCTGGAGCTCGGCGAGGCTCGGTGCGTGCCGGATCGCCGGGCTGAGCGTCCCCCACAGAAGCAGGACGGCGCTGAACCCGGCAAAGACCGCGACCGTCGCGCGAGCCGACGTCGCGCCGAGCAGCAGTCCGGCCGCGAGCGGGCCGAGCGGCGCGATCAGAAGCGAGATCGTGCTGCGCACCGTCTCCACACGCCCGAGCAGCCGGTCCGGCGTCACCGCGACGCGATACCCGACGACCACCGAGTTGGTCACGGGGATCACCACAGCCTGCGGCAGGATCGCGGCGGTGAGCACATAGACGCTCGGCCAGACGAGGAACGCGACGATCGTGAGCGACACCGCGAGCTCGATCCACACGATCGCCCGCATCGAGAACGCCCGGCGCATGAACGGCGAGGCGAGCGAGCCCAGGAGGGTGGCGGCACCGAAGGTGGCCAGGAGCAGGCC
>DASXOR010000036.1:0-9213 GCA_036494095.1 Gaiellales bacterium
TGGCACCGGCACGGCCGGTGCCAGGCACCACAATGGCACGCAGGGCAGGAGTACGCTCTGCTCGTGCGATCGCGCCTGCTCAACCCGCTGGTGTTCATTGCCGGCGCGTCGACCATGTCGACCGAGATGTGCGCCTCGCGGCTGCTCGCCCCGTTCTTCGGCGCGTCCATCCTGGTGTGGGCGAACATCATCGGCCTGATCCTGATCTACCTGGCGGTCGGCTACTTCGTGGGCGGCCGGGTCGCCGACCGGTACCCGTCGATAACGGTGATGGCCCGCCTGATGCTGATCGCCGCAGCCGCCATCGCCGTCCTGCCCTTCATCGCCCAGCCGTTCCTGTCGGCCGCGGTGAGCGCCTTTGCGAGCACGTCCGTCGGCGCGTTCCTGGGCTCGTTCTTCACGGTCATGCTGCTCTTCTCGATCCCGGTGACGCTGCTCGGGATGGCATCGCCGTTCGCGGTCCGGCTGGGGGTGCACAGCATCGAGCAGGCCGGCGAGGTGGCCGGCCGCATGTATGCGCTCTCGACGATGGGCAGCATCCTCGGCACGTTCCTGCCCGTCGCCCTCCTCATCCCCGAGATCGGAACGCGCCGCACCATGCTCGGCTCGGCCGCCCTGCTGGCCCTTGCGGCGGCACCCGCGCTCGGCCGCCGCTACATGCTCGCCCCCGTCGCGATCGCCATGATCGCGCTGCTGCCCCCCGGCACGATCAAGCCCGGCAGCGGCATCATCTACGAGGGTGAGTCCGCCTACCAGTTCATCCAGGTTCAAAAGCTCCCCGGCAACGAGCACGTCCTGCACCTGAACGAGGGTTGGGCCGACCACTCGATCTGGCGCCCGCACCAGGTGCTGACCGGCGGCTACTGGGACCAGTTCCTGCTCGCACCGTCGCTGCACGGCGGCCGGTTCCGGAACCTGGCGATGATCGGCTACGCGGGGGGCACCGTCGGCCGTGCGTACGGCGTGTACTGGCCGGACGTCTCGATCGAGGGCATCGAGCTCGACCCGCAGGTGACCGCGGTCGGCAAGCGCTACTTCGGCCTTGCCTCGAACCCGCGCGTCTCGGTGGCGACATCCGACGGCCGCGTCTACCTGGAGACGCACGGCCGCCGCTTCGACTCCATCTTCCTGGACGCCTTCCAGCAGCCCTACATCCCGTTCTATCTGACGACGCAGGAGTTCTGGGGGCTCACCGCGGACCGGCTGAAGGCGCGCGGGATGGTGATGGCAAACGTCGGCCGCGTGCCCGGCGACGACCGGCTGGCGCGCGATGTGGCCGGGACGATGGCGACCCGGTTCGCGTCGGTCTTCCTGTGGCGCCAGAGCGCCTACAACGACATGGTCATCGGCTTCCGCCGCCGGGTCGGAGCGCACGCGCTGATCGCGAGGCTGCTCGGCGCGCCCTACCAGCTGCAGTCGGCGGCATCGCTCGCGCTGCACCTCCACGCCGTCGCCGCGTCGAGCCACCCGCTCACCGACGACCAGGCGCCGGTGGAGTGGATGACGGACCAGATGATCATCAAGTACGTCTCCGCACACTGACGTGCCGGGTGTCCGACGTGACGCGGCTGCGATCGTCCTCGCCGGTGGGATGTCCCGGCGGATGGGGGCGCCGAAGGCCCTGCTCGACTGGCACGGAGCGCCGCTCGTGCACCGCGTCACCGGGATCCTCGGCCGCGTCTGCGACCCGGTGATCGTGGTGACGGCGGCGGGGCAGGAGCTTGCGCTCCCTCCGCGGGTCGAGGTGGCGATCGACGCCGCCCCCGGCCGTGGGCCGCTCGAAGGGGTCGCGGCCGGCGTGCGCGCACTCGGCGGGCGCACGCACGCCGTCTTCCTGGCCGCCACGGATCTGCCGCTGCTGCACCCGGAGGTCGTCGCCGACCTGCTCGACTCACTGCCGGGGTACGACGCGGCAGTGGTCGTCGCGGGAGGGCACGATCAGTCCCTGGCGGCGGCGTACGAGGCGCGCCTGCTCGCACGCGCGCCGCAGCTGCTCGCAACGGGCCGGCCGCGGGTCGCGGCGCTGTTCGACGGCGCCCGGGTGAACCGCCTGGAGGCCGGGGACCTCGGCGATCCGGAGTCGTTCCGTGGCATGAACACCCCGCAGGACTACCGCGAGCTGCGCGGGCTACCGCAGCCCGCCGTCACGGTCTCGGTGCCGGGAGCGGCCGCAGCCGCGGTGCGGGCCGCCACGCTCGGTGCCGCCCTCGCATGCGTGGCGGCGCCGTCCGGGCAGGCGGAGCACCCCGTCGCGCTCGTGAACGGCGAGCTCGTGCCGCCCGACCCCGCGACTCCGCTCGTGAGCGGCGATGTGGTCGAGCTGCGCCCTACTCGCCCGAGTCGTTGACCTCGGCCGTGGCTCGCGGCACCCGCGGCTCGCGCCCGCGCTGCGAACGGCGCCAGGCGACATGCCCGCCGATCGAGAGCACCAGCGCGAGCAGGCCGGCGAGGCCGATCGCCTCGAACAGGTTGGAGGCGCTCGAGCCGAGCAGATATGCCGCCGACCCGACGGTGCATACCCAGCCCGTCGCGCCGGCGAGGTTGAAGACGAAGAACCGTCGCCAGGGCATCTCGTTCACGCCCGCCAGGAGCGCCGCGGTGAACCGCAGTACCGGCAGCCAGCGCCCGAAGAACACCGTCTTGCCGCCGTGGCGGGCGAAGAAGTGCTCGCCCTCGTCGAGGAACTGCAGCCGCTGCCGCTCCCACCTGCCGGGGCGCGTCAGGAGCCTATGGCCGACGCGGCGGCCGACGAGATAGCCGAGGTTGTCGCCGATGACTGCCGCGGTGATCGCCACGGCGAAGACGATCGGCAGCGCCAGGTGCCCCTCCGAGGCCAGGATGCCGGCGGCGATCAGGCTCGTCTCGCCGGGCACCGGAGCGCCGGCCGACTCGATCAGGATCAGCGCGAAGAGGATCCCGTAGCCGAGGTTGGCCGGGACGTGGAAGAACGAGATGGCGAGCAGCAGCGCGATGTCGGGGGGCCTCCTTGTCTCTGATGGTAGCCATGTCCGCCCGGCCGGCCGGACCTGCAGGAGAGCGCGAGCGGGCGCCGAACCTCGCCGCATGGAGAATCTTGACCTGAGCAGAGCTGAGGGAATGCCCCTGCTGGCGCGGATCGTCGTGCCGCTCACCGCAGTGGAGAAGGAAGCAATCGGCGAGGTGAGGGGGATGTCGCGCGAATACTGCGCGGTGCCGCTGCCGCCGGCCGCACGTGTCGTCCAGGCCGAGCGGACGGAGGGCGCGTGGGTCGTGTGGTACGTCGAGAAGGTCGACGCGATCTAGACGCGGTGGCGGCGCTGGTGCCTGCCGCGATGGCAGCGGGCACCACCGTGGTGATGGTCGTGGTGGCGCGCGCCGTGTGACGGCCGATCCCGGTGATCGCCGTGACGGTGCCCGTGCTCGTGGCGCCGATGCGCGTGGAGCCAATGCTCGTGGCGGCGCCGGTGCCGCAACTGCTCATGGCGGCGCCGGTGGCCCTCTCCCCGCCGATGCACCGAGGTGGCGGGCTTGGGCGTCGCCGGGCCAGGCGCGGCCGCGGGCGGGACGATCCGCGCGACCGGCACCGCAGCCACGGCGGGCGGGGCTGCGAGTGCGGCGGCCAGAGCCACCTGGGGACGCTCCGCCCGGTGGGCGCGGTGAGCGCGGGGGGCGTGGTGCAGCGGATCGGGCAGCACCCCGACGGAGGCGCTGATCGCGCTCGAGACTTGCGGCAGCAGGCCGTCCACCTGCGGCATCGTCAGCGCGAGTGCGCCCAGGACGGTGTAGACGCCCGCAACGCCGAGGCCGAGCGCGGTCGCCGCGACCATGCCGCGCGACCTCCGCGGCATCCACGATCCGCCGGCATGCTCCGTGCCCATATCCATCAGCTGTGACCCCCAACTGAGGTTACGGGTGCTGGGGCGCTTGACTCGTGACCCGTCCGGGGGATGTTTCGACGGTCTATGGTGCTCTTTGTGCTGAGGGGACGCTGCGGATGCAATGCCGTTGCCTACGAAGTCTCGGATGAGTTCGTAGCCGCGTACAGCTGCCACTGCTCGAACTGCCGTGCGTGGACAGGCTCGGCGTTCATGCCCTGGGGCGAGATCGAGCGCGACAAGCTGAGGGTTACGAAGGGTGGGGAGTCGCTGACCTTGCTCGGCGACGCCGGGGCGATCCACGAGGCGCACTGCGCCGAGTGCTTGTCGCTTGTCTACTGGACCGCACAGGGCGGCGCGTCTGTCCGCGTTCCCTATGGAACACTCATCGACGAGCCGACCCTGAAGCCGACCGCGCACATGTTCGTGGGCTCAAAGGCAGGGTGGTACGAGATCCTCGATGACCTCCCTCAGCACGACGAGTACCCCTGGTCGTGATTCGCGCAGACCCACGCCGCGTCAGACGGCCTCGTCGGCCATCTGGGCGCCTCCGACCACCCAGCGCCGGCCGCGCCAGCGGGCGAAGCCAACCGCCGCCCGGATCCAGATGAACGTCGAGATACCGACCCAGATGCCGGTCAGGCCCCAGCCGAACTCCGCCGTCGCGAGCGTGATCGGCAGATAGCCGAGCAGCGCGCCCGCGACGGTGACGTTGCGCATGAACCGCAGGTCCCCGGCCCCGAACAGGATCCCGTCGAGGGCGAACACCCAGCCGTTCAGGGGCATCATGGCAACCAGCCACGGCCACAGCACGTGTGCCTTTGCGATCACCGCCTCGTCCGACGTGAACGCGCGCGGGATGACGGCGTAGCCCACACCGAGCACGACGGCGAAGGCCACGCCCAGCAGCCCACCCGCCCACAGGAGCCGCCGCCCCAACTGCTGCGCGGCGTCGATCTGGCCCGCGCCGAGCAGGCGGCCGATCAGCGCCTGGGCGGCGATCGCGGTCGAGTCGAGGAAGAGGGCGCAGAACGTCCAGATCTGAGCGCCGATCTGGTGCGCCGCGAGCGTCGTATTCCCGATCCGGGCGGCGACCGAGGCCGCCACCGTGAACGTCACGAAGAACGCGGCGGTCCGCAGCGTGAGGTCGCGGGCGGCGGCGAACTGCACCCGGATGCGATGCGGCGACGGCCGCAGCGGCGCCCCCTTCCGAGCCAGGATGACGAGGAAGAGCAGACCCGACGCCGCCTGGGCGGTCACGTTTGCGATCGCCGACCCGCGGATGCCCATGCCGACGCCGAACACGAGCACCGCCGAGAGGGCGATGCTCGCCAGATTGGCGACCCCGATCACGACAAGCGGCGTGCGTGTGTCCTGCAGCGCGCGCATCCACCCCTGGGCGGCCGCCGTGACAAGCACGAACGGCGCCCCCAGCGACGCGATCCGCATCCACTCCACGGCCTGCGCCGCCGCCGGCGTGTCGCCGCCCGCCATGACGTGGATCGCCGGCGCCGCCACAAGCTCGAGCGCGAGCGCCAGAACGACGCCGAGCGCGAGCGCGAGCCAGGTGGCCTGGACGCCGACGTCGAGCGCCTCCTCGACGCGGCCCGCGCCGTACAGCCGCGCGGCCCGCGCCGTGGTGCCGTACTCGAGGAACGTGCAGAACCCGAACACCTCCGAGAGCAGGAGCCCCGAGAGCGCGAGCCCCGCAAGCGGCACGGTGCCGAGGTGGCCGATGATCGCCGTGTCACCCAGGACGTAGAGCGGCTCGGCGATCAGCGCGCCGAGGGCGGGGATGGCGAGGGCGAGCACCTCGCGATCGGTCGGCATCCCCGGCGGTCGGCTCACGCGCGTAGTCTTGCGGGCGCTCCCGAACCCTGGTGGAGGTAGCATCCCGCGGCATGACGACCGCGGCCCGCACCACTCTGCGCGACCTGATCTCGGCGCGGGGCTGCGCGCTCTTCGACGGCGCGATGGGCACGATGCTGCAGGGGGCCGGCCTCGAGGCCGGCGAGTCCGGCGAGCGCTGGAACCTCGATCGCGCCGACGCCGTCGCCGAGATCCACCGCAGCTATGCCGCCGCGGGTGCGGTGCTGGTTACGACGAACACGTTCGGGGCGTCGGCGCCGCGGCTCGCGGCCGCCGGCCTGGAGGATCGCGTCGCCGAGGTGAACGCCGCCGCCGTGCGGATCGCGCGCACCGTCGCCGACGAGTTCGGCGCGCTCGTGGCCGGCGACGTCGGCCCCACGGGCGAGCTGATCGAGCCGCTCGGGACGCTGTCGGCGCACGACGCCCAGGCGGTGTTCGAGGAGCAGGTCGAGGCACTCGCCGGGGCCGGCGCCGACCTGATCCTGGCCGAGACAATGAGCGACCTGGCCGAGGCGGAGGCCGTCGTCCGCGCTGCCCGCGAAGCCGCCCCCGACCTCGAGGTGGCGGTCACCCTGAGCTTCGACACGAACCGCCACACCATGATGGGCGTGTCGCCGGCCCAGGCCGTCGCGACGCTGGCCGACCTGGGTGTGACGGCAGTCGGCGCCAACTGCGGCCGCGGCATCTCCGACATGGTGGCCGTCATGACCGAGATGGTCGCGCACCGCCCCGCCGGGCTGCTCCTGATCGCGCAGTCCAACGCCGGCCTGCCGGTCATCCGCGGCGACGAGTTCCACTACGACACCTCACCCGCCGAGATGGCCGACTACGCACGGAGTATGCGCGCCCTCGGAGTCGAGCTGGTCGGCGGCTGCTGCGGCTCGACGCCGGCGCACATGGCGGCGATGGCCGCGGCCATGTACCGCTGATGGTGGCGGCGGCTGGGGTCTGACCCCAGGTGGTGTCGTCGGCCGCAGGCCGATGCACCCAAATCGGGTCTGACCCCGCTTGGTGCGTCAACCGCCGATCGGCGTGAGCGGGGGCTCGCCGGCCAGCACGGCGACGACGTTTTGCGCCGCAAGCACGCCCATCGCCGTGCGCGTCTCGATCGTGGCGGAGCCCAGGTGCGGGATGAGCGTGACGTTCTCGAGGTCGAGCAGCGCCGGCTCGATGGCCGGCTCGCGCTCGTACACGTCGAGGCCGGCCCCGGCGATGATGCCTTCGCGCAGCGCCGCCGCCAGCGCCGCCTCGTCGATTACCGGCCCGCGGGCCGTGTTCACGAGGTGGGCCGTCGGCCGCATCAGCCGCAACCGGCGGGCGTCGATCAGATGCCGGGTGGCGGCGCTGAGCGGACAGTGGATCGAAACCACGTCGGCGGCCGCGAGGAGCTCGTCGAGCTCGAGGTACGCCGCCTCGAGCTCCGCCTCCAGGGCGGCATCCGCCGGCCGCCTTCCCGCGTAGGCGATCCGCATCCCGAACGCCCGCGCCCGCCGGGCGGTGGCCGTGCCGATCTGGCCGAGGCCGACGATGCCGAGCGTCTTTTCCTGCAGGCCCGTGCCGAGCATGAAGAACATGCTCCACGACCACGTCTGGCCCGCCCGGATCATGCGCTCGGCCTCGCCCATCCGCCGCGTCGAAGCCAGGATCAGGGCCATCGCGATGTCGGCAGTGGCGTCGACGAGCACCCCCGGCGTGTTCGTGCACACGACGCCGCGCCCGGCGCAGGCGGCCACGTCGACGTTGTCGTAGCCGACCGCGACGTTCGCGACGACGCGCAACGAGGGGCCGGCCGCATCGAGGAACGCCTCGTCGACCCGGTCGTGCAACAGCGTGACGACGGCGCCGGCGCCGGCCACGGCGGCATGCAGCTCCGCGGCCTCGAGCGGGCGGTCGTGCGGCGACACCCACACGTCGCCGGCCGGATCGAGCAGCGCGAGCGCCGGATCGGGGATGCGGCGGGTGACGACGATGCGGGCGGGCATGACCGGCGTCAGACGGCGACGGCGCCGAGCAGGTCGCCCATCGCGGCGAGCGCCTCGGCGATGTTGTCGAGCGAGTTGGCGTAGGACAGGCGCAGGTAGCCCTCCCCGTATGCCCCGAAAGCCGTGCCGGCGAGCACGGCCACGCCGGCCTCGCTCAGCAGGCGATCGGCGACCGCGCGCGCGTCCAGGCCCGTCCCGGTGATGTTGGGGAAGGCGTAGAACGCCCCCTGCGGCATCACGCACGAGACGCCCGGCAGATCGTTCAGGCCGCCGACGACCGCGGTGCGGCGGCGGTCGAATTCGGCCAGCATTGCGTCCACCTCGGCGCGTGGGCCCTGCAACGCCGCCACCCCGGCCAGCTGAACGGCCGGGGCCGTGCACGACACCGAGTTGATCAGAAGCCGGGTGATCGGCTCGACCAGCTCGGCCGGCAGGGCGGCATACCCGAGCCGCCAGCCGGTCATCGCGAAGGTCTTCGAGAAGCCGTCGACGAGCAGCGTGCGATCGAGCAGGCCGTGGTGGGCGGCGACCGTGTCGTGGCGAGCGCCGTAGAGCATCTCGGAGTAGACCTCGTCGGAGAGGATGTAGCAGTCGTGGCCGGCCAGCACCTCGCCGATCTCGGCGGTCAGGTGCGGCGGGACGATGCCGCCGGTGGGGTTCGCGGGCGAGTTCAGTATCACGAGCCGAGTGCGCGGCGTCAGCCGCTCGGCCAGGTCGGAGGCCGTAAACGCGAACCCGCGCTCCTCGACGAGCGGCAGCGGCACCGGCGTCGCCCCCGCGAAGCGGATCACCGACTCGTAGATCGGGAAGCCGGGGTTGGGATAGATCACCTCGTCGCCGGGGTCGCAGGTGGCGAGCACGCCGAAGAAGAGGAAGGGCTTGGCGCCGGGCGCGACCACCACTCGGCCCGGGTCGACGTCGAGGCCCCGGTGCGCCGACAGGTGGGCGGCGCACGCCTCGCGCAGCTCCGGCAGGCCGGGCGCCGGGCAGTAGTGGGTGTGACCGTCGCGCAGCGCGCGCATCCCCGCCTCGACGATATGGCCCGGCGTCGTGAAGTCCGGCTCGCCGATCTCGAGATGGATCACCCGCCTGCCGGTCGCCTCGAGCGCCTTCGCCCGGGCCAGCACCTCGAACGCGGTCTCGGTGCCGAGCCGGCCCATGCTCTGCGCAAACCGTTGCGGCATGGTCAGTCCCCCAGCTCGATCCGGCGGCGGTCGACGTACTGCCTGAGCCGCGCCCGCACATCGGGGTCGATGGCCGGCTGCTCGTACTCTTCGAGCGTCTTGCGCCAGATCTCGCCAGCCCGCTCGGTCGCGTCGCGCGATCCCTTCGACTTCCACCGCTCGAAGTTCTCGGTGGACGAGAGCAGCGGCCGGTAGAAGCAGGTGCGGAACCGCTCCAGCGTGTGCGCCGCGCCCAGGAAGTGGCCGCCGTGGCCGACCTCCTCGTGCGCGCCGTAGGCGAGGCTGGCCTCGTCCACCTCGAGCGGCGTGAACTCCTCCTGCAGC
>DASXOR010000037.1:0-4764 GCA_036494095.1 Gaiellales bacterium
CTGCTGCTCGACCGCGGCCAGACCGGGCTCTCGGTGGCGTTCGACCTGCCGACGCAGCTCGGCCTCGATTCCGACCATCCGCTCGCCCGTGGCGAGGTCGGACGCACCGGCGTCGCGATCGACTCGATCGCCGACATGCGCACGCTGCTCGCGGGCATCCCGCTCGACACCGTGTCGACGTCCATGACCATCAACGCTCCGGCGGCGCTCCTCCTGCTGCTGTACGAGCTGGTCGCGGAGGAGCAGGGCGTCGCTCCGGCCGTGCTCGCGGGCACGATCCAGAACGACGTCCTCAAGGAGTACATCGCCCGCGGCAACTACATCTTCCCGGCCCGGCCGAGCATGCGCCTGACCGTTGACACGTTCCGCTACTGCACCGAGCGGCTGCCGCGCTTCAACACCATCTCGATCTCGGGCTACCACATCCGCGAGGCGGGCTCGACCGCGGCCCAGGAGGTCGCGTTCACCCTCGCAAACGGGATCGCCTACGTGCAGGCGGCGGTCACCGCCGGCCTTGAGGTGGATGCCTTCGCCCGCCGGCTCTCGTTCTTCTTCAACGCGCACAACAACTTCTTCCAGGAGGTGGCGAAGTTCCGGGCGGCGCGCACCATCTGGGCCGAGGTGATGCGCGAGCGCTTCGGCGCACGCGACGAGCGCAGCCTGATGCTGCGCTTCCACGCTCAGACCGGTGGCTCGACGTTGACTGCGCAGCAGGCCGAGAACAACATCGTGAGGGTCGCGGTGCAGGCGTTCTCCGCCGTGTGCGGCTCCGCCCAGAGCCTGCACACGAACGCGTTCGACGAGGCCCTCGCTCTGCCGACGGAGCACAGCGCCACGATCGCGCTTCGCACTCAGCAGATCCTCGCCGCCGAGGCCGGCGCCGTCGACACCGCCGATCCGCTCGCCGGCAGCTACTACGTCGAGGCGCTCACCGACGCCCTGGCGGATCAGGCCCGGGCGCTGATCCGCGCCGTCGACGAGCTCGGCGGCGCCGTGGCCGCGGTGGAGGCGGGCTGGGTGCAGGATCAGATCGAGCAGGCGGCGTTCGCCCATCACCAGCGCGTGCAGTCGGGCGAGCAGGTGATCGTCGGCGTGAACCGCTATGCGGCCGAGCGGGAGGCGCCGATCGAGCTGCACCGGATCGACCCCGAAGCCGAGCGGCGCCAGTGCGAGCGCACCGTGGCCGTGCGGGCCGGGCGCGACGCGTCCGGCGTGGAGGCCGCCCTCGGCCAGGTGCGGGCGGCGGCGGGAGGCGACGCGAACCTGCTCGTCCCGATCCGCGCCGCCCTACGCGCGCAGGCGACGGTAGGCGAGGTGTGCCAGGTGCTGCGCGACGAGTGGGGCACGTACGACGCCCTGCGCGCCCGCCCGTAGAGATGATGACGCGCCCTTGCGGGGCCTGGCCCCGTCCGGGGCCAGGCCCCGTTCTCACCTCGCCATGTCACCGAGGCGCCGACGCAGCCAGCGGGTCGCGTGCGTGCCCTGGGCGGTCTGGAACGCGCGCAGCGTCGGCAGCCCCGGCGGATCGGGCAGACGGCCCTCGGCCACGAACATCCCGGTGAGCGCGCACAGCACGGCCGTCACGGCCGCGGGGTCGGCGCCGCGGGCGACCGGGTGATCCACGAATACGGCTGCCGGGTCCGGGCCGCCCTGCATCGCCACGCTCGGCAGCATCGCGAGCAGGTCGATCCACGCCGCGCCGACCGCCGCGTGCGGCCAGTCGACGACGAATGTGCGCTCGCCGGCGATGAGCAGGTTGTCCGCCCTGATGTCGACGTGCACCAGTGTGTCTCCGGCGGCGGCCGGCGGCCACGTGGCCTCGAGCTCCGCCAGCCGCGCGAGGTTGCTCACGATCCACGGGTCCAGGTCGGCGAGCGCGTCGCCGCCGGCACGCGCGGCGGCCAGGTCGCGAAACCCCGACCACTCGTCCCCGTGGCGCTCGGCCACCGACGCGAGCGCGATCGGGCTCGGGGTGAGCGTGCGGGCGAGGCCGGCGAGCAGATCGAGCACGCGGTCGAGCTCGGCCCGTCGCCAGGGCAGGCGCGGCTGGCGGCCGGCGACGTCCTCGAACATGAGCCCCACCCAGTCGCCGTCGTCGTAGGTGCCGAGCAGCCGCGGCGCCGGCACCGCCGCCGGCAGCGCCGCGGCCACCTCCCCCTCGCGCCGGTGCATGCCGGGCGCGTCGGGGTTCGGGGCGAGGCCCGCTGCCTTGACGAACGCACGCCGCCCGTCGGTCAGCCGCACCCGGGCCGCGGCCCCGGGCGAGAAGCCGCCGTGCTGCGAGCGGGCCTGGGCGACGTGCCCACCCAGGCGGAGCTCGATGCCCGCGCGGACAGGCGCCGGCACGTCGCGCCACCGGATCCGTGTCCCGGCCGCCGGCGGGTGGCTGGGGGCCACCGCGCGGGACGGTGTGCGGGCGATGCTAGCTGGCGCCGCGCGTCTTGCCCATGAGCGCGGGCACGGTGCGCAGGATCAGCTTGATGTCGCCCCAGAGGCTCCAGTTGGTGACGTACAGATAGTCGAGGACGAGCATCTGCGAGAACGTCACCTCGCTGCGTCCGCACACCTGCCAGAGGCCGGTGAGCCCCGGGGTCAGGTCGAGCCGGCGCAGGCCCCAGTCGTTCACGAACTGGTGCTCGTGCGGGATCAGCGGCCGCGGCCCCACCAGGCTCATCTGGCCGCGCAGCACGTTCCAGAGCTGCGGGAACTCGTCGATCGAGTACTTGCGCAGGAAGCGGCCGGCGGTCGTCTGGCGGGGATCGTCGGGGATCTTGAACATCCGCGCGTCGCCCAGGCCGAAGTGCGCGTTCAGGTGGGCGACCTCGGCCTTGCGCTCCTCCGCGTCCGGCACCATCGTGCGGAACTTGATGATCGTGAACGGCTTCTGACCGCGGCCGATCCGGATCTGGCGGAAGAAGATCGGCCCGGGCCCGTTCAGCCGGATCGCGATCGCCGTCGCCAGGAAGAGCGGCGAGAGCACGACGAGCCCGAAGATGGCGCCGAAGATGTCCATCGAGCGCTTCGCCAGCCTGTGCGACGCGCCCAGCACCGGGGGAGTCAGGCCCAGAAGCGGCGTGCCCTCGAGCGAATACACCGCCGCCCGGCTGCCCACGACCTCGAACAGGCGCGGCACGATGTCGACCTGAACGCCCATCTCGTTACAGACCCGGACGACGTCCAGGCCGGCCTGATGATCTGCGGTAAACGCCAACACGACATGGTCGATGTCGTGCGAGACCAGCAACTCGGCCAGATCGTCGGTCGAGCCGAGGACGGGCAGATGCTGCAGTTCCTCGTGCAGCTGGAGGGGGTTCGGATCGACGAAGCCCACCAGGTCGAGGCCGTAGCTGGGCTGGCGCAGGACCTTGCGCGCGATCTCCTGGCCGACGAGGCCGGCACCGACCACGACGGCCCGCTGCTTGAGCGCGAGCTGGCGGCGCAGGAGGGTGCGGGCGATGCTGCGATACGCGGGAATTGCGACCGATGCGAGTGCCCAGAACGCGACAACCCGGCCACCGTGCAGATGCGATGGGCCGAAGGCCTGGACGACCGCGAAGACGGCGAACGAGGCCACCGTGACGCAGTTGAAGATGGGCCAGACCTCGTCGAGGGTGGCGTTGTCGGCGCCCACGCGATCCCGCTTGTACAGGCCGTAAAACCCGGCGAGCGCGCCCCATGCGGGCAGCGCCAGGAGCAACGGGTCGAAGCCGATGCCGCCCTGGGTGAGCAGGTAGGCGACCGCGGTTGCCGTGGTCAGGCCGAGCAGGTCAGCCAGGACGAGTGCCCAGCGGACCGTCGAGCGGCGCGTGCGACCGGCCGGCCGGGGCCGCCGGATCACTGACCGATGCGCCCGCACCGGTGCGGTGACAACGGTGCTCAGACCACGGCCTTTTCGCTCCACGCGTAGCGCGGAAGTCGAACGATCTGCTCTCGCATGCTCGCCCACAGGGTGCCCACCCTCCTCGGAGTTGTGCCTCGCATGGTCGAACGTACCTGTCCTAACTGGCCGCGTCAAGGTGAATCTTCACCAAAACTTTTCATTTGAGGCACAACACTGACACGCGTCCGATAATAGATCGCCGACCGGGCATCTCTTGTTCGGATTTTGCGTGGAATCTCGGAGTGGGCCGCTCCGGTAGGCTCTTCGCCCATGCCCGAGCACACCACCCGCGAGCGCCTGGAGGCCGTGGAGCGCCTGCGCGTCGAGGCCCGAAGCGCGGGCACGCCCGAGGCGGCGGAGCGGCAGCGGGCGCGGGGCAAGCTGCTCGCGCGCGAGCGGGTCGAGCTCCTGCTCGACCCCGGCAGCTTCACGGAGCTCGATGCGTTCGTGCAGCACCGCAGCCCCAACTTCAACATGATGGAGAACCGTCCCTACGGCGACGGGGTCGTGACCGGGCATGGCACGATCGAGGGCCGGCGCGTCTTCGTCTTCTCGCAGGACTTCACCGTGTTCGGCGGCTCGCTCGGCGAGGCCTTCGCCGAGAAGATCGTCAAGGTGATGGACATGGCGCTGCGCTACCGCTGCCCCATCATCGGCATCAACGACTCCGGCGGCGCGCGCATCCAGGAGGGCGTCGTGTCGCTGGCCGGCTACGCCGACATCTTCGTGCGCAACGTGCACGCCTCGGGCGTGATCCCCCAGATCTCGCTGATCGTCGGGCCGTGCGCGGGCGGTGCCGTCTACTCGCCCGCGATCACGGACTTCGTGATGATGGTAGAGGGGACGTCCCACATGTTCATCACCGGGCCGGAGGTCGTGAAGAC
>DASXOR010000038.1:0-3816 GCA_036494095.1 Gaiellales bacterium
AGGCCGCCGCCGCCGACGATGCCGAAGACGCGGTCGCCCTCGCGCCAGGTGGTCACGCCCGCGCCGCAGGCGATGACGGTGCCGGACGCCTCGAGGCCCGGGATGTCCTGCGGCGATCCGGGCGGCGCTGGGTAGCGGCCGGCGCGCTGCGCCAGGTCGGCGGGATTGAGGCCGGCGTGCGTGGCCCGGATCAGCACCTCGTCGTCGCCGGGCACCGGATCGGCCCGCTCACTCACCTGCACGACCTCGGCCCCGCCCGCACCGGTGTAGGTGACCGCGATCATCGCGCGGATCCTACCGGTGCCCCGCCAGCTGCTCGTCGACGATCACGATCGTGCGCGCACCCTCGCCGCGGCGCAGGCGCTGCAGCGCCTCCTCGACCCCGTCCAGGTCGGTGACGTGCGAGATGACCGCGGCCAGGTCGATCTGGCCTGCGGCGGCCAGCCGCACGAGGCCGGGCAGCTCCGCCGCCACGTCGGCCGAGCCGTAGTAGCAGCCGCGCAGCGTCTTCTCGTTCAAGAGGTCGAGCGCCGGCAGCGACACCTCGACGCCCGCGGGCGCGATCCCGACCACCGTCGCCTGACCGCCGGGGCGCAGCACGTCCCAGGCGAGCCGGATGGTGTCGCCGCGGCCGATCGCCTCGATCGCGTGGTCGAAGCCGCCCGGCGCGAGCTCCTCGACCGCCGCGCGGACGTCGCCGGTCGCCTCGAGCGTATCGGTCGCGCCACGGGCGCGGGCCAGAGCCAGCTTGGCCGGGTCGCGGTCGACCGCCACGATCCGTCCGGCTCCCGCGAGCTTCGCGCCGGCCACCACCTGCAGCCCGACGCCGCCACAGCCGATCACGCACACCGATTCGCCGGGGGCGACCTTGGCGGCGTTCCGCACCGCCCCCACCCCCGTGACGACGCCGCAGCCGACGAGGGCCGCCTGCCAGAGCGGCAGGTCGGCGCCGAGCGGGACGGCCGCCCCGGCCGGGACGACGCAGCGCTCGGCGAAACACGACACGTGCAGGAAATGCTTGATCGTGGTGCCGTCGGGGCGTTCGAGCCGCGACGTCCCGTCCATCAGCATCCCGGCGAGCGAGTGCTCGGCCGCCGTCTCGCACAGGTGCGAGCGGCCGCGCAGGCACATCCGGCACGATCCGCACGGCGGT
The DNA here is from genome assembly GCA_036494095.1 of Gaiellales bacterium. GTDB lineage: Bacteria > Actinomycetota > Thermoleophilia > Gaiellales > JAICJC01 > JAICJC01. The sequence continues at coordinate 1,154 of DASXOR010000038.1, forward strand.
ACGAAGCAGAACGCGACCGCGTCGCCCGGGCGCACATGAGTGACGCTCTCGCCGACGGCCTCGACCACCCCGGCGCCCTCGTGCCCGAGCACGATCGGCCAGCGGCCGTCGCCGAGGTGGCCCTGGGCGAGGTGCAGGTCGGAGTGGCACACCCCGGCCGCGGCGACGCGCACGAGCACCTCGTCGTGCCGCGGCGGGTGCAGCAAGAGCTGCTCGACCCGCACCGGCCGGCCGTGGCGCTCGAGCACCGCAGCCCGGATCTCGAGGGGCGCGCCGCTCATGCCACCCGGTGGCGATCGAGGGCGTCCAGGTCGGGCTCGACGCCGAGCCCGGGCCCGTCCGGCGGGCGCACCGTTCCGTCGGCGGCGATCTCGATCGCCGCCGGGAGCAGCCAGTCGCGGCGCGCGGCCGGCCACGCCGGCGGATCGTACGGCACCTCGACGTACGGGCAGGTCGAAAATGCGAGCGCGGCATGCAGGTTCGCCACCAGGCCGTATCCGTTCGACCACGTGTGGGGCGACCACATCCGGCCGTGCAGGTCGGCGAGCGCGGCGATCCGGCGACAGCCGCCGATCCCGCCGGCGAGCACGACGTCGGGCTGGATCACATCCACGCCGCCGCGGACGACGAGGTCGCGCGCCTGGGCGGCCTCGCGCACCATCTCGCCCGCGGCCAGCCGCAGCGACGTGCCCCGCCGCAGGGCCGCGTAGCCGTCCATGTCGTCCGCGCGAAGCGGCTCTTCCAGCCACTCGACCCCGAGGGGCTCGAGCGCCCGGGCACAGGCGATCGCAGTTGCCACGTCCCAGCGCGCCGAGCGGTCGCCGGGCATGCGCCAGCCCTGGTTCGCGTCGACCATGATCGCCATTCCGTCGCCGACGACGGCGCGGACGGCCTCAACCACCGCGACGTCGCGGCGCCAGTCCTCGTCGTGGAAGCGCAGCTTGACGGCGCGAACGCCCGCGTCGCGCAGGGCAGCGCAGCGGCGGGCGCGCTCGTCCGCCGGAACCCGCTCGGCGCTCGACGCGTAGGCCAGGAGCGACTCGTTGCGGCCACCGAGCAGCCGCCACAGCGGCTCGCCCACCGCGCGGCCCACCATGTCCCACACGGCGACCTCGAGCGTCCACGGCCGGCCGCCATGGAAGTCGACGGTCTCGCACACCTCGCGCACAACCTCGGTGCGAAACGGGTCGACGCCCACCAGCAGCCGTCCGAGCGCGGCCGCGTCGGGCAGCGCGTCGCCGCTCGCACAGCCGCGGGTGCCGTCGTCCGCGGTGACGATCACGAGCGTCGCGTCCTGGTGCGTGCGTGGCCGCGGGTCCCACGCGGCGTGCAACGCCGGGTCGAGCGGGAACCGGTACTCCCGCGTCTCGATCGAGGCGATCCTCATGCGCCCTCCGGGGCGAGCTCGAGCACGGCCCGGCGGGCCGCCCCACCGCGCAGCAGGTCGAACGCGTCCTCGATGCGGTCAAGCGGCAGCCGGTGGGAGATCAGGCGATCGAGCGGCAGCCGGCCGCGCCGGTAGGCTTCGAGGATGAGCGGGAAGTCGCGCTCGGGCCGCGACGAGCCGTAGAGCGCCCCGATCACGCGCCGCTCGCCCCTGGGGATCAGCCGGGCGGGGACGCGCAGCTCGGCGTCCTCGCGGGGGATGCCCATGAGCACCGCCTGACCGCGCGGGCGGACGCTCAGGAACGCGGCCCGCATCGCCTCGGGACGGCCGGTGGCCTCGAACGCGTGGTCGACGCCGCCACCCGAGCGCTCGCGCACGATCTCGGCGGTCGCCTCGGGGTCACCGGTCCAGGCGACCGCGTCGGTGGCGCCGAACTCGGCCGCTGCCTGGGCGCGCTCGCGGCCCACGTCGACGGCGACCACCGGGTCCGCGCCGGCGGCGGCCGCGCCCATCACCGCCGAGAGGCCGACGCCTCCGCAGCCGAACACGGCGACGCGGTCGCCCGGGGCCACGCGGGCCGTGCGCCAGGCGGCGCACACGCCGCTCGTGACGGCACACCCGACGAGCGCGGCCACGGCGAAGGGCACGTCGGCCGCGATCGGGATGCACGAGGCCTCCGGCACGACGGTGTGCTCGGCGAACGTGGAGAGCAGCGAGTAGTGGTAGGCAGGGCGACCGTCATAGTGCAGGCGGGTCGTCCCGTCGAGGAGGCCGCCGGCGTCCATCGCCGGAAAGGCCGCCGCGCACAGATGTGGCAGGTCGCGGCGGCACTGCTCGCAGGCGCCGCAGGCCGGCAGCCACGAGAGCGCCACCCGGTCGCCGACCGCGACAGCGCTCACCTCCGGGCCGACCGCCTCCACGAGCCCGGCGCCCTCGTGGCCGAGCACAGCCGGGCAGCGCGTCTCGGCGGTGCCGTCGATCGCGTTCTGGTCGGAGTGGCACACGCCGCTTGCATGCAGGCGCACGAGCACCTCGTGCGCCCGGGGCGGGTCGAGCTCGAGCTCGACCACCTCCAGGGGCGCGCCGGTCTCAGGCAGGAGTGCTGCTCGCGTCCTCAACGGCCTGGAGCCGGCGCAGCTGCTCGATGGGGATGTGGCACCGCATCAGGTGGCCGGTCTCGGCCTCCTCGAGCGGCGGCTCGGTCGTCTCGCAGATCGCACCGATCTTGCGCGGGCAGCGCGTGTGGAACACGCACCCCGACGGCGGGTCGGCCGCG
>DASXOR010000039.1:0-4440 GCA_036494095.1 Gaiellales bacterium
ACATAGGGGATCGCGCCCGATGGGCAAGGGCGCATACGGGCCGGTCCCTGCCAGCACGAAGGAGGCAGCGCATGACCACCTTCCGGTACGGAAAGGCCGACGCGACCCGCGACGACCGCGACCTCAAGTTCGCCCGCTACCGCACCGCCGAGCCGCTCCCGGCGCCCCCGGACAACTGGGGGTACGACAACGTCGTCCCGCAGGGCGGCTGGGGCATGCTGGGCAACGACCAGTGGGGCGACTGCGTCTGGGCCGGGGCCGCCCACGAGCACCTGCTGACCAGCACGGTCGCCGGCCGGCCCGCGAGCTTCGACGACGAGGGCGTCCTCTCCGACTACTCGGCGGCGACCGGCTTCACCGCGGACGCCGGGCCGCCCGGGAGCAATCCGACCGACCGGGGCACGAACGTCCGCTCCGCCCTCGGGTACCGCCGCTCGACGGGGATCGTCGATGCCGCGGGCACCCGCCACAAGATCGGCGCCTACCTGGCGCTCGACGTCGACCGGATCAAGGCCGGGGACTTCTCCGAGGTGGCCGAGGCCGCCTACCTGTTCGGCGCCGTCGGCGTCGGCATCCAGGTGCCGAAATCGGCCGAGGACGAGTTCGGCGAGCACAAGATGTGGAGCTACGTCGCCGGCTCGCCGAATGCGGGCGGCCACTACGTGCCGATCGTGGCGCACCGCAAGCACGTGGAGTGCGTCACGTGGGGTCGCGTCCAGCCAATGGGCGATCGCTTCGTCTCCCACTACGTGGACGAGGCCTGGGCGATCGTGAACCCCGACTTCCTGAACGTGCGGGGCGAGAACCCGCAGGGCTTCGACATGCCGAAGCTCCTGGCCGACCTGGGGCAGCTGGGCGGCTGAGCGACGCCCTAGCGGTGGTGCAGACCGGGCGGCTCGCCGCGGGCGAGGCGGGCCGCCCCGTAGAGCGCCGTGCGGTCGTTCAGGATCACGTGCACGGGCACCCGTTCGAGCAGGCCGGCGAAGCGGCCCTTGGCGGTGAACGCGGCCATGAAGGCGCCCTCGCGCAGCTTGGGCAGGATCCGCGGCGCGATTCCGCCGCCGACGTAGACGCCGCCCGCCGCGAGCAGCTTGAGCGCCAGGTTCCCCGCCTCGGCGCCGTAGATCTCGATCATCATCTCGAGGGCGCGGACGGACACGGGGTCGCCGCCCTCGAGGGCGGCGCTCGTGATGGCCGCCGCGTCGGTCTCCGCACCCCCCAGGAAGGCATGGATCGCCACGAGCCCCATCCCCGAGCAGACGCGCTCGTAGCTCACGTGCGGGTGCTTCTCGGCCAGGTGCGCGCGCAGCGCGACCTCCGCGTCGGTGCGCGGGCCGAAGTCGGTGTGGCCGCCCTCGCTCGCGAAGACGTGGTGGCGCGACCCGTCGAAGAAGAGGCCGGCCTCGCCCAGTCCCGTCCCGGCCGAGATGACCGCAGCGTTGCCGCCCACCGACGGATCGCCCACGTGCAGCGTCGCCACATCGTCGGGGCCGAGCTCGGCGATCCCGTAGGCGTTCGCCACCAGATCGTTCACGAGCCCCACCCGGTCGCGGCCGAGCGTGGCGGCGACGCTCCTCGCATCGACGGGCCAGGCCAGGTTGGTCGTCTGCACATGGCCGTTTCTCACCGGCCCGGCGACGCCGAAGCAGGCCCGCTCGACCTGTGCCGGGTGAGCCTTCAGGAACTCGCGCAGCATCGCCTCGAGTCCGTCGTGATCGCGGCTGGAGTACACCTCGAGCGCGACCGGCGCCGTCGTGGAAGGGTCGAACAGGGCCAGCCGCGTGTGCGTGCCGCCGATGTCGCCGGCGATGTCCATGCCGGGCAACGTAGCCGGTAAGCTCGGGCCGCGTGACAGCGACGACGGATCGAGCGTGGCATGTCGGCGACTACGGGCCGCTGGGGTGGGCGGAGACGGCGGTCAAGGCCGTCGCGTTCGTCTGCGCCTACATCGCCTTCGCCCACGCGCTCGACCGGACACTGCACTCTCCGGACGCGATCCGGATCGCCGAGCTCGTGCTGATCGGCATCGCCGAGGTCGGGCTGATCGCCGCGATCGGCGAGCGCCTGATCGAGCGCGAGGCGATCGCGATGGGCTTCGTCGTCTTCAACAACGCCGCGCATATCGGCATGCTCTACGCGCTTCTCGCCGTGCCCGGGCCGGGCGGCCTGGTGTCGCTCTTCTGCGGCCTGATGCTGACGGGCGAGGCGATCAAGCTCGTCTGGCTGCGCACGACCGAGTTCCGGCTGCGCGAGATGGCGCCGCTCGTCGTGCAGGGCTTCGTGGCGGCCTACGCCGTGATCTACCTCGTGGCGCTGCTCGTGTGGCAGTTCCTCAAGTAGGCGGCGGGGAGCTCTGGACGCGCTTGAGGGCGGCGTTCACCGGCCACACGCGCATGAGCCGGGCCGCCCATTGCAGGTACCCCGCGCCGCGCCTGGGCAGAACGAGCACCGCCACCGAGAGCAGGACGCCGAGCAGGATGCCGCACGCGGTGGTCAGGGCCGCCAGCAGGACCCCGGACACGACCCAGTGCAGGACGAAGGGCGCGAGCGCAAGCGCGACGACCAGGACGACATAGCCGGTACGGAACGCCGTGCGCTTCGCGCCCGGCTGCGTGTCGGCCAGGACGACGTCGGCTGCCACGCGCAGCACGGGTTGCACGCGCGCCCGGGCAGGCAGGGCCGGGTCGCCGCCGAGCGCCCGCAGCCCGGCCGCTCCCAGCTGGCCGATCACCTTACGACCGTCTTCGGAATCCGCCATCGTGACCACCTCGACCGCGGTCAGGCGCTTGATCTGGGCCTCGAGGTGGGCGCCGATGTCGGCGGCGGACGCGTCGGCCGGGAGCCCGTATGTGCTGCAGAAGATGGCGCGGTGGAACGGTCGCACGAGCTCGCCGGTCAGCCGCCCGACGACCTCGGCCGAATGTGCAGGCGAGGCCAGGTAGGCGGTGAGGGCGGCGTCGAGCTGGTCCTCCCGCTCGGGCCCGACCCACGCGCGTAGATCCACGCGCAGCTGCTCCTGCGGAAGCGCGGGCTCCGCATCGAGGCGCGCGAGCAGCATCCGCACGAGGTGGGTGGCGCCGTCGAGCCGGCCCCACATCCAGTCGTAGTCGCGCCACTCCGACCGCAGGAACCCGCCGAAGTGCTTCAGGCGCAGCCCCATCAGCTTCCCCGCGATCACCGCTCCGTCGCTGAAGAACGGCGTGCCGACGTTGGCTCCGAACCGGCAGAAGCGGAACCGCGGCACGGGGTGATACGGCCCGATGGCGGCGGCGCACCGGCACACGACCTCGATCTTCTCGCAGGCTGCGACGAACGCCGCCCGCTCGGCGTCCGGATCGCCGGCCGCCGCCTTGCCGGGCTTCGGCCCCACACCGGCCGCCACGAACCTGCGCAGCGCCGTCGCCACGATCGTCGCGACGAGCGCCCGCCTGGCCGGGGTCATCGCCTCGGCGAGCGCGGCCAGAATCGTGTGGTCGGCGACGGCGGCGTCGGGCTCGCCGGCCAGCGCGATACGCACATCGTCGAGCACCTTCAGGCGCAGCTGGGCGAGCTGGATCAGCGCCACCGAGAGGTCGAAGAGGGCGTCGGCCACCTCCTGCGTGTTCGCGCCGTTCCTGGCAGGCGTACGGGTCAGGTTGAGCGCGAGCCGCAGCACGCGCTCGGCGGCGGTGATACCTGCGGGCCACCGGCCGTCGGGGTCACCATCGGCCACGGGCCAGGTGAGCTCGTCGACCGGCACCGCCGGGTCGTCGGGCGGGCGCCCCGATTCGAGCAGCAGCCGCACCTCGTTCGTGACCGCCTTGTCCTGGCGCTTGCGGTACACGGGCGCAAGCGCCGTGGCGGCGGCGTCGAGCTTGCCCGCGAACGCGCTTTCGAGCAGCTCGGCGTCGGTGTCGACGCGGACGGCGATCTCCCGCTCCATCTCGCCGAGCCGGTGCAGCTGATTCAGGAGGTTCGTCTCGCGGGGGAGGTTGAGCGCCGCAGACACCGTCTCGATCATGCCGGGCGTGGCATCGATGTTGTCGTTGTCGTGAGGGGCACTCGCGTCCTCGGGGTCGATGTAGGCCACGATCCGGTCGACGTCGCGCGTGATCGCCCGGCACGCGATCCGGTCGAGCACCGGGGCGAACGGTTCGTTGTCGAGCACGCCCCCGTCGACCATCCAGCGCGATTCCGCGATGCCCGCCGTGTCCCGCATCGACACCTGCTCGGCTCCGGAGTGCCGGCCGTTGACCTCGTCCCCGGCGCGGAAGAAGGTCGGCTCGAACGCCGCGGGGAACGACGCCGATGCCCGGGCCGCCCGGGTCAGGCGGTCGTCGGCGGTCTCGTCGTTGAACTCGTCCGGGCCGAGCAGCGGCCGCCGGAACCGGCAGACGACGCGGTACTCGACCTGGGGGAAGCGCTGGTTGGTGGAGTCGGTGAAGCGCTCGGCCTGCCCGC
>DASXOR010000040.1:0-10665 GCA_036494095.1 Gaiellales bacterium
GCACGATCGTCCAGCTCGTTGTGCTCGACGGGTAGGAGCCGGCCACCTCGCCGCCGATGTTGCCCCCGCCGAGGACGATGTCCCCGCTCGGGCAGGTCACCGTGACGGTGGCCCCCGTGCCGGTCTTCTTCACCTGCGCATAGCCGGCGACCGCGCCGGCGACGCCGCCGGAGGCGCCATCCACCTTCTTGGTGAGGCACGACAGCTTCGTGTCGTGGCGCGCGTCCTCCCAGATGAACGCCGTGCGCAGGTTCGTCCAAGCCGGGCCGAGCGGCTGGTCGGTCTCCCGGACGAGGAACTTGCACGTCTTCGGGTTGATCGCGAGATACCCCTCCGGGAACCCCTTCGTGCTGGCGTGCTCGCTCGTCGCGAGCGCGACGGCCGGAACAAGCAGCGCGAGCACCACCACGGCGGCCGCGGCCAACTTCTTCGAACTGGTCATCTGCCCCTCCTTGGGTTGAGCCCAGGCCAGGAGGGACCGTATCAGCCGCCCGCGACGTCGCGGCGCAAGAAGATCAGGTAGGCGGCGACCCCCATCGGGACGGCGTAGATCGCGCACACCCAGGCGGCCCGGCCGATCGGCAGCCAGTCGGTCGGCACCTGGAAGAACCCCTGCCAGGCCTGGAACTGCGTTGTCAGCAGGTACGGCTCGAGCCCGCTCAGGCCGGGCAGGATGCCGATCAGCTGCATCAGCAGCGCCGCCATCAGCGTCCCCACGACGGCCGCGGCGCTGTTGCGCGTCACCGCCGAGAGGAAGAGCCCGATGCACACCACCGCCACGGTCGGCATCAGATAGACGGCGAAGCTCGCCAGCACGAGCAGCAGGCCGTGGGAGGCCGACACGTGCGTGCCCGACAGGCTGACCAGCGGGTGGAAGCCCGACTTGAGCGTGCCGGCGATGAGCGCGACGCCGCCCATCAGGACGAGCGCGAGCAGGGCGTAGGTCGCGGCGGCGAGCAGCTTGCCGACGAAGATCTGGCCACGATCGAGCGAGCGGGTGAAGATCGTCTTCAGCGTCCCGTTGTGGTGCTCCGAGGCGATGATGTCGCCGGCCACGAGCGCGGTCACGAGGGGGAAGAGCCACACCGACGCGAACAGCAAGAGCACGAGCGGGATTGCGAGACCCGACTCACGCACGTATTTGCCGAACGCCACGTCGTTCGGAGAGCCGCTCTGCAGCGAGAGCGCCGTCACGAAGATCAGAGGGACGGCCATGGTCGCGCCCAGGCCGAGATACGTGCGCTTCTGCGACACGAGCTTGCGCAGCTCCCACCGGTAGGCGGTCAGGAAGGTCGGCATCAGCTCACGGGCTCCAGCGCCGGGGCCGGCTCCGCGGCGGCGGCGCCGTCGGATTCGGTCAGCTCGAAGAACACCTGCTCGAGGGTCGCCTGCTGCGGCACGAGCGCGCGCGCGCCCACCTCGTGCCGCCCGAGGGCGATCATGAACTGCTCGACGACCGCCTCCTCGCCGCTGAAGCGCAGCTCGTCGCCCTCGACCGCCACGTCGCCCAGGTCGAAGCCCTCGGCCAGCCGCAGCGCCTGTGCGAGGTCGGATGCGCGCAGCCGGTACCAGGTGCCGAGCGACCGCTTGAGATCGGTGACCGCGCCCTCGTACAGGATGCGCCCGCGGTTGATGATGGCGACACGGTTGCACAGCTCCTCGACGTCGGTCATCTGGTGGCTCGACAGCATGACGGTGATCCCCTCGGCCGAGAGCCGCCGCACCAGGATCTTCATGTCGCGCATGCCGGCCGGGTCAAGGCCGGTGTTCGGCTCGTCGAGCAGCAGCAGCCGCGGCCGGCGCAAAAGCGCCGCAGCGATCCCCAGCCGCTGCTTCATGCCGTGGGAGTAGTTGCCCACCTTGTCGCCGCCGCGGTCGGCCAGGTCGACCGCCTCGAGCATCTCGTCCACGAGCGTGCCGGCGTCGCCGCCGTCGTAGGCGGCGCACAGCTCGAGGTTCTTGCGGCCGGTGAGGTATGGGTAGAACTGGGGGGCCTCGACGAACCCCGCCACCCCCTGCAGGGCCCGGCGGCCGAGGACGACCGGGTCGCGGCCGAAGAGCTGCGCGGTGCCCGTGGTCGGCCGGATCAGGCCGAGCAGCATCCGCAGCGATGTCGTCTTCCCGGCGCCGTTTGGGCCCAGGTACCCGTACACGTCGCCCGGCTCGACCGTCAGGTCGACGTTGTCGACCGCGAGCAGGTGCCCGTAGCGCTTCACGAGCCCGCGCGCCTCGACCGGGCGGTCGGTGCGCGCGGAAGAAGATGCCTCCGCGTTCACTTCACATCAGCCGATCGCGCGGGCCGCCGCCTCGGCCGCAGCGGGCGGCAGCGAACCGATCACCGTGTAGCGCACGCCTGCGCGATCGAACTGGATCAGGGTGCCGAGCGCCGTGTCGAGCTCGTGCCCGGAGGCGCCGCCGATCGAGACGCCGGGGAGCTGTCGCAGCGGCGAGCCCTTGCCCGTCGTGGTCGCCGGCTGCTCGAACACGACCAGCGCGCCCAGGCCGTGGCCGTAGACGGCCATCGCCGCGTGCGAGCCCGACCAGTTGACCAGCCGCACCGACTGGCGGGGCAGCCCGACGACGCTCGCCGGCGCGCTCAGCCGGAACGGCAGGGCCTTCGCGACGGCGGCCGCGCCGGTGACCTCGGGCCGATGCGCGGTGCGCTTCATGCCGTCGGGGCGGGCCGGGTGGGCCGGCATATCCACCGGGACGACCTTCGTCCCGGGTGCGAGCGACACCGCCAGGTCGGACGCGGGCACCGCGCCGAAGCTGATGTCGGTGACCTCGAGCGAGAGCACGGGCGAGGAGTCGGTGCGACTGTAGACGGCGATCCGAAGCGGCACGCCGTGGGTCGCATCCCAGGCCAGCTGCACCGACCCGAGGAGCCCGCCGCTGTGGCGGGGGGACACGCGCACGGTGTAGCTCGGCTGGCCGGCGATGTCGCCGGCGATGGCTCCGGAAAGGTCGACGTTCTGGGAGAGCCTGGCAAGCGCGCGCTGGATCCTGGCCACGCTCGGAACCGCGTGGTGGGCATGATCGCCCGCGCCGGCGTGCTTGTGCCGTGGCACGGCCATCGTGTAGGCGGTGCCCTTCGCGACGTCATAGAGCGTCACCTGGGAGCCGTCGAAGCCGATCTCGGTGTCGCCGGCCGAGGACTGCAGCTCGAGCCGCAGCTTGCCGTTTCCGGCCCACACACGGCCGGTCGCGCCCGTGATGAGCGGCGATCCCGAGCCGATCGAGCCGGACGGGATCAGGTGGTCTGTGAACTTCACCCGTGCTGTCACACCATGCACCGGCTTCGCTGTTGCGGCATGGTGCAGCGCGGCTGCGAGCGAGCGCTGGGGAGGCTTGGGGCCGCCGCCGCCCGCAAACGCGACCGCGCTTCCGGCGGCGATCACGACCACGGCGACGATGGCGATCAGGAGTTGGCGGGTGGATGCCCGGCGCAGGAAGTTCATGGCTCAGTTCCCTTCAGGTTCGTCAGCCTGAGTTCTACCGCCATCGCCTGAAAGGCGTGTGAGAGCTGGGAGCACGAGGCTGAAGCGGGAGCCGTCGATCTCGAGCCGACCGCCGTGGCGCTCGGCGGTCGCCCGGACGAGCGCGAGCCCGAGGCCCGAGCCAGGCTGCGAGCGCGCATCCTCGCCCCGCCAGAAGCGGGTCGTGGCGGCCGCGGCGAGGTCGGCCGGAATGCCCGCCCCGGCGTCGGCGACCGTCAGGCGCACCTCGCCGCGGGCCCGGGTCACCGACACGTCGACGGGCCCGTCGGCCGGGCCGTGGCGCAGCCCGTTGGAGATCAGGTTCTGGAGCGCCCGCTCGAGGGCCTGGCCGTCGCCGCGCACCAGACCCGGGTCGTCGGCATGCACGCTGACGCGGCCGCCGCTCGCCGCCAGCGCCAGCTCGTCGAGGCGCACGGCGTCCTGCGGTAGGGCGGCGGCGTCCTCGCGTGCCAGTGCGAGCAGCTCGTCGACGAGCCGGCTCAGCCGCTCGGCGTCCTCGCGCAGGTCGGTCAAGGCCTCCGCGTCGGCTCCGTGGCGGGCCAGGTACTCCGCGTTCCCGCGCAGCGCCGCCAGCGGGTTTCGCAGCTCGTGCGAGGCGTCGGCGACGAAGCGCCGCTCGCCCTCGCGGGCGCGCTCGAGCGCCGCCAGCATCCGGTTCAGCGTGTCTGCGAGCCGGGCCACCTCGTCGGGGGTGCGGTCGCCGCCGCCTGCCGGCAGGCGCAGGGAGGGGTCGCCGCGCTGCTCGATCACCTCGGCGCCGGCCGCGAGCGCGGCCAGCGGCCGCAGCGCCCGCCCGGTGAGCGCGAAGGCGATCGGCACCACGAGCAGCGCGGCGGCCAGCGCCGAGGCGATGATCAGGGTGCGCGACTCCCGCAGCGTCGAGTCGATCTCGGCGGTCGTCGAGGCGACGATCACGGCGCCCCCCGATGCCGGGCCGCCCAGCGCGGCCAGCGGGGCCACGTACAGCCGCAGGTTGCGACCGCCCAGGCCGGCGTCGCCGTAGCCGCTGCGGCCGTTGCGGATCGCAGCCGCGACGAGCTCGCCGGCGTGCAGGGTCGAGCCGCCGAGCGCGGGCGAGCGGCCCAGGATGCGGCCGCGGTGATCGACCACCTCGACGTCGAGCTGGCGCGGCTCCACCGACGCCTCGAGCACGGTCGGCGAGGTGAGCAGCGCCGGTGCCGTGGCGGCCAGCTGGGCGACCTGGGCGGCGCGGTCGCGCAGGGTCGCGTCGAGCTCGGCGTGCAGGTGGCGGGCCAGGAGCACCTGCACCGCCGCGCCGAGCACGACCACGGCGGCCACGATGGAGACAGCCGCGGCGGCGACAACGCGGGTGCGCAGGCGCGGGGCGCGGGTGCCCAGGCGCCCGGTCACCGCCGCAGCACGAAGCCGGCGCCGCGGACGGTGTGGATGACGGGTGGATCGCCGAGCTTGCGGCGCAGATAGGCGACGTAGCGGTCGACGACGTTCTCGGTGCTCGCCGAGCCGTCGCTCCACACCGTCGTCATCGCCGTGCGCCGCGAGAGCACCTTGCCCGGCCGGCGCAGCAGGAGCTCGAGCAGCTCGGCTTCGCGCTGGGTCAGCTCGATCGTGCGCCCGCCGCGGACGACGACGCGCGCGCCGACGTCGAGCGAGATGTCGCCGAACGCGAGCAGCGGGGCCTCGACTCCGCGCCGCAGCAGCGCGCGCACCCGCGCGAGTAGCTCCTCGGTCGCAAACGGCTTCACGAGGTAGTCGTCGGCGCCGGCGTCGAGTCCGGCCACGCGGTCGGAGACGCTGTCGCGCGCGGTCAGCATCAGGATCGGCACCGCGAGCCCCTTCGCCCGCAGCCGCCGCGCCACCGCCAGGCCGTCCACGCCCGGCATGACCGCGTCGAGCACGATCGCGTCGGGGGGATCGCGCTCGATCTGGGCGAGGGCGGCGCCGCCGTCCGCGGCCAGCACGGTCTCGTAGCCCTCGGCGCCGAGCGTGCGTGCGAGCGTCCGCCGCACGGGGCCGTCGTCGTCCACGATCAGGAGCTTCGCCGTCAGGAGCAGCCTTTCCGATGGCAGCGTACGACGTGCGCGCCGCGCTCGCGTACCATCGCCGGATGCATGACGGGCCGCCGTTCCCGGCTGAGGAGTACCGCGACCGCGCCCGCCGCGTGCGCGAGCGGATGCGGGAGCGCGGCGTCGAGGTGCTGTTCGTGACCAGCCCGCCGAACCTGTGCTACCTGACCGGGTTCGAGTCGGTGTGGTACCCACCGCGCGCGCCGGTCGGCGTTGTGGTGCGTGCCGCGGACGAGCGGCTGGTCTTCCTCGACTACGAGCGCCACGAGACGCTCGTGCGCGAGACGGCCCACTGCGACGACGCGGTCTTCTACCGCTACGAGGACGTCCTCGACACCATCGCGGCGACCTTCCGCGACCGCGGCTGGCTTGACGGTGCGATCGGCCTCGAGCGCTGGTCGCAGGCGCCCGGGGCGCCGCTCGTCGCCGCGCTCGCCGACCGCCTCGGCGAGCTCGGCGGACGGGTGGTCGACGGCGACTGGATCGTCGATCGCGTGCGGCTGGTCAAGACGCCGGCCGAGATCGCGTGCGTGCGCCGGGCGGCCGCGATCGTCGACGCCGCGTTCGCCGACCTGGTCGAGCACGTCCGCCCGGGGCGGACCGAGCTGCAGATCGCGGCCCGGCTCGACAGCGTGATGGCCGACCACGGCGGCGAGGGTGCGGCCATCCGCACGATGGTGTCGGCCGGGCCGGGCGTGTGGTGCCGCACGCATGCCCCGCCGTCGCGGCGGCCGGTCGAGGTGGGCGACGTGATGTACGTCGATGCCTGCGGCGTCTACCACCGCTACCACGCCGACCTGTGCCGGACGTTCGCCGTCGGCCGCGACCATCCCGCCGCCCGCGCGATCCTCGAGGTGACGGCGGCGAGCGTCGATGAGGTGTGCCGGGCCGTGCGCCCCGGCGATCCGCTCGACGCCGCCCAGCGGGCCGCCGAGGACTACGTCTTCGCCCGCTTCCCGCGCGAGCAGGTGTGGTGGGTGGGCGGCTACGCGCTCGGGATCGCCATGCCGCCGAACTGGGTCGGGCACACCTACCTCGCGAATGACGCGTTCGAGCAGTTCACCTGGCAGCCAGGCTACGTCACGAACTATGAGAATGTCCTGTTCGACCGCGAGGCCGGTTTCACGGCGAGCTACATGGAGACCTTCCTCATGACCGAGAGGGGGATCGAGGTGCTCTCCAACCTACCGCGGACGTTGACCGTGCTTCCGGGTTAGCCGGCTCCCGCTCGACGGCTGAACACGAGCTACTCCTTCTTGGCTGGAGGCCGGTGCGCGTCGCACCGGTAGATGCGCGCAACTCGTCACGGTGCACCCACGCTGATCGGGCGTAGACTCGCGCGGCGGTGCATATCCCAGATCCCGATTACGTCAGAACCAAGGACGACACCTATATCGCGTACCAGGTGGTCGGCGATGGGCCGGTCGATATCGCCTGGCAGTTTGATTTTGGCGGCAGCTTGGATGTGTGGTGGGAGGCTCGGTGGGCGTCGGCCTGGTTTGAAGGGCTGACGTCGGTCGGCCGGCTGATCCTGCATGATGGGCGCGGCACGGGGTTGTCAAGCCGCAACGTGGCGGTCGGCAACCTGGAGACGCGAGCGGCCGACCTGTTGGCGGTGCTCGATGCTGTTGACTCAAAGAGCACGGTGATGGCCGCCTGGGGTGAGGGGTTGGCACCATGCTTGCTGTTGGCGGCGTCCGACCCGGCTCGGGTGCGTGCGTTGGTGTGGCAGAACCCGCTGCCGCGGACGGCTTGGGCGCCGGACTATCCGTGGGGCGAGGGGCCTGCCGAAGTCGCGCGGGAGCGGGAGGCGCTCAAGGAGTGGGGCAGAAATGGGTACTCGCAAAGCTGGGCCGACATGGCCGAAGCCGGCTCCGGTGAACGACCGCCGGAGGAGGTGCTGGACTGGATCACGAAAAAGTCGCGGAACACCTGCACACCAGACGTGGCGGTCGAGTTGGCGGAGATCTGGTGGCAGACCGACATCCGTGGCGTCATGCCCGTCGTGCAGGTTCCCACGCTGTTGCTGGTGGAAGAAGGAGGCCCCGTCCACCCCGACCTCGCTCGGCACGTCACCGAACTCATGCCACACGCACAGCTTGAACGGGTCGACAACGACCCTGGCTGGGTCCTCGACCGAAACCACCGAGACCGCGTCAACCGGCCGATGTACGACGCGATCCAACGCTTTCTTGGCATCGAACCGAGGCCAGTCGCGCTCGACACCGTCCTTGCCACCGTGCTGTTCACCGACATCGTCGAATCCACCGAACACCAGGCCCGACTCGGCGACCACGCCTGGAAAGACGTCGTTCAGCGCCACCACGCCACAGTGCGAGACGCGCTCACGTCCTGGCGCGGCTTGGAGAACGACACCGCCGGCGACGGCTTCTACGCCACCTTCGACGGCCCCGCCCGAGCAATCCATTGCGCCCACCAGATCCGAGTCCGCGTCCGCGAACTCGGTATCGACATACGCGCCGGCGTCCACACCGGCGAATGCGAAATCATCGACGGCAAACACAGCGGCATCGCCGTCACTACCGGCGCCCGCATCTCAGCGCTCGCACGACCCTCACAAGTGCTCGTCTCGCAAACCGTCAAGGATCTCGTCGCAGGGAGCGGCTTCACCTTCGACCCCGCCGGAGAGCACGAACTCAAAGGCATCCCGCAGCGCTACCGGCTCTACGCCGTCAACTTGCCCAGCGCGCTCGCAAAAGCCTGATGAGGCGGCCATCCAGCCTGATGAGGCGGTCATCCATTACACCTCGCGGGACAGGCGCTCCGAGTGTGCGGGGATGAAGGCACATGAAGGAAACCCGTTCGACCGCGAGGCCGGCTTCACGGCGAGCTACATGGAGACGCTGCTCATGACCGAGTGCGGCATCGAGCCGCTCTCCGCCCGGCCGCGCACGCTCACGGTGCTTCCGGGGTAACGGCCCGGCCGGGCACCGATGACTTCCGTGCGGAACTCCCGTCTCTCCCCAGACGACCCCGTGACCCTAGGAGTTCTGAGATGCGGAAGCTGATGGCGTTGGTGTTCCACTACTCGCTCAACGGCCTTCTCGCCGACGAGGGCACCGAGTACTTCCGGTTCTGCTTCGAGCTGCTCGACGAGGCTGGTGGCGCGAGCCAGGATGACGAGTCGCTCGACGTTCTCCAGGGCGCGTACGCGCACATCATGGGTCGTACCGCGTACGAGGGGATGGCCGCAAATCTCGCGCCGAGCCCCGACCATCCGTGGGCCGGCATCATGAACGCCGGGCGAAAGGTCGTCTTCTCCCGCACCATGAAGACGGCCGACTGGGCCAACACCAGCATCGCCGGTGGTGACACGGCCGAGGAGATCGACAGGCTCAGGCAAGGCGGCGACGGCCATATCATCGTCTGGGGCGGTGTCAGCCTCTGGCGGTCGCTCATGTGGCTTGACCTGATCGACGAGTGGCACCTGGGCCTGCACCCCTACATCGCGGACGAGGGCACCCGGCTGTTCGAGGACGTGCCCAAGTCCTACCGGCTCGACCTGATCTCCCAGCACCGCCTTGGCGCCGACCGGGATCCTCGAGCTGCAGTACCGCCGGCACCGATAGCCCGGCAAACCAGGGTAGGCTCCGGCCATGCCGAGAGGTCCGATACCGGCCGCAGTGCAGAGCTTCCTGGCCCAGCCGAACATCGCCGTCGTGGCGACCATGATGCCGAGCGGCTTCCCGCACACGGCCGCGACCTGGTACGACTGGGAGGAGGGGCGCGTCCTGCTGAACATGGACGAGTCGCGCCGGCGGCTCGAGTACATGCGCCTGAACCCGAAGGTGGCGGTGACAGCGATGCAGGAGGACAACTGGAGCATGCAGGTGAGCCTGATGGGTCGGGTGGTGTCGATCGAGCAGGACACGGGCATGCGCGACATCGACCGGCTCGCCGTGCGCTACACGGGCGAGCCGTTCCAGCGCCGCAGCCAGCACCGCTGGAGCGCCTGGGTGGAGGTCGACACGTGGTACGGGTGGAGCGGCGCCGGCAGCTGGCCCCGAGGCGCGGAGTGACCGACCTCACCCTGGTCAGCCTCGACGAGCCGAGCGAGGTGCGGACGTTCGAGAAGGGCCGGTTCGAGCTCTACCGCGTCGGGCCGATGACCCTGGGCCGGGCGACGTATGAGCCGGGCTGGTGCTGGTCCGAGCATGTCGGCGCCCGCTCCGGCGAGGCGTCGTGCCAGGTGGAGCATGTCGGGCTCGTCGTGAGCGGCCAGGCGATGGCGAAGATGGACGACGGCACCGAGAAGGTCATGCGAGCTGGCGAGTTCTTCTACGTCCCGCCCGGGCACGACAGCTGGGTCGTGGGCGACGAGCCGTACGTGTCGCTCCACATCATGGGCAGCGAGGGCTACGCCGCGGCGGAGTAGGCGTCAGGCGCCCGTGCGCCTGTTCCAATTGGCACACGATGCGGCTGCCAATTGGAGCCGGCCATCGGGGCGCCAGTTGGCGCGTCCGGTGGATGCCAATTGGGCGACGCCAGCCCCCCGGCCCCCGCCTCAGCTCCCCGAGTAGTACGGGTTTCGCACGTCGTCGCGGCGCTCCACCAGGGCGCGTGCGGCGGCCTCGTCGCGGCCCGACACCGCCATACCCACCGCCTTGCGCGTGGCCTTGCGGGCGGCATCGCGGACGGCCGACTCGTCGCCCGCGCCGGGGTCGATCCATACGGCGACGAACACGATCGTCGCGTCGGTGGGCGGCAGCAGGTCGTCGGCGACCGCGTCCAGCACCCCCTGGCCGACCCCGAGCTGCGTCGCCCCGTAGGTGATCTTGGCGTGGCGCTCGCCGGCGATCGTCGCCTTGTTCATCATCACCGTCGGCGGCCAGATCGGCTCGTAGTGATCCTTGTCCGCGCCGACGCAGACGAGGATCGGGCTGTGCCCCTGGCGCGGCGTCGTGAAGGCGGTCATGAGCGCCGCGGCCGTCACGCTGCCACGCTGGGCGAGGACGACGTTCACGTGGCATCCGTCCGGGTCGCGGCCCGACCAGCCCTCGCCGATCGCTCCGTCGATCGTGCGCTGCATCCCGATCATCCATCCACTCCTTGGCCGCTGTCTTGGTCGGCCCGGGCGGGGTCGTCAGGCCCGGGGGTCGCTG
>DASXOR010000041.1:0-19930 GCA_036494095.1 Gaiellales bacterium
GGCGGCGATCCGTACGTAATCCTGGCCCGCCGACTCGCTGGGCATCCGGGCTGATTCCTAGAATGACGCGTTCATGATCGTTGCCGATCTCATGCTTGACCTGGACGTGTTCCAGGGGCCGTTCGACCTCCTGCTCGCGCTCGTCATGCGCGAGGAGATCGAGCTGGCGGAGCTGCCGATCGCCGAGGTGGTCGTCGCCTACATCGAGCACGCCTACGACGACGGCGTGCTCGACCTCGAGTCGGCGAGCGAGTTCCTGGTGCTGATCGCAGCCCTGCTCGAGATCAAGGTGCGCCTGCTGTTTCCGGGCGAGGAGGACGACGAGGAGCCGTTCACCGCCGAGGAGGCCGAGGCGGAGCTGCTCGCGCGGCTCATGCAGTACCGGCGCTTCGCCGCCGCCGCCCGCTGGCTGACGGCGCGCGCCGACGAAGAGCCGCGCGTCTTCCGGGCCGGACCCGCTCCGCTCGCGCCGCGACCGCAGCCCGAGGTGGTGCCGTTCTCGGAGGATCCGTGGGCGCTGCACGCCGCCATCGGCCGGCTGCTCACGCCGCCGCCGGAGATCGACCTGACCGTGGTGCGGCGCCGGCTCGTCCCGGTCAGCCACTTCCTGGACGAGTTCCGGCGTCTGCTCACGGAGCGGCGCGCGTTCGGCTTCGACGAGGCCGTGGCCGGCCTCGACCGGCTGGCGCAGGCGGCCGCGTTCCTGGCCCTGCTCGAGCTGTATAAGAACGGCGAGGTCGTTCCCGAGCAGCCGGCCGTGTTCGCGCCTATCGTCGTCACGCGCCGGGGCGCGCCCACCGGCGCGCGGGCGATTGCCTGATGGCCGAGCTGACCCACACGGTCGAGGCGCTCCTGTTCGTCGCCTCCGAGCCGCTGTCGGTGCGTGAGCTCGCCGCCCTCACCGAGGCGGCGCCGGCACGGGTCGAGCGGGCGCTCGACGCCCTCGGCGACCGCTACGGGGAGGGCAGGTCGGGGGTGGTGCTCGAGCGGGTCGCGGGCGGCTACGGCTTCCGCGCGTCGCGGGCGACCGCGGCGGCCTGCGCGCGCCTGGTCAACCGGGCGCAGTCGCGCTCGCTCAGCCAGGCCGCCACCGAGACGCTTTCGGTCGTCGCCTACCTGGGGCCGGTGTCGCGACCGGAGATCGCCCGCATCCGCGGCGTCGCCGCAGACTCGGCGGTGGCGGGCCTGCTCGAGCGCGGCCTGATCGAGGAGTCGGGCCGCGGCGAGACCCCGGGGCAGCCCGTGCTCTATCGCACCACCAACCTGTTCGAGCGCACGTTCGGCCTGGAGGAAGGGCTCGAGAGCCTGCCCGGCCTGGGCGACTTCGATCTGCCGGACGCCGATCACGAGGCCTTGCGGGCACGGCTGCACGTGGTTGCCGACCAGCGTGCCGGTCAGGCTTAACCGCTACCTGGCCTCGGCGGGAGTGGCCTCGCGCCGGGCCGCCGACGAGTACATCCGCGCGGGCCGCGTGACCGTGAACGGCGCTCCGGCGCAGCTCGGGACGCTGATCGGCGCCGGCGACGACGTGCGCGTGGACGGCGAGCGCGTGAACGTCCAGGCCGAGATGGTGGTGCTGCTGCACAAGCCCGCAGGGGTGGTCACGACGGCGAGCGACCAGCACGGGCGGCCGACGGTGATCGACCTCGTGCCCGCGCCCGTGCGCCTGTTCCCGGTCGGCCGGCTCGACCGCGAGACGACCGGGGCGCTGCTTCTCACCAACGACGGCGGACTGGCCGACCGGCTGATGCACCCACGTCACGGTGTGCCGAAGACCTACGTCGCGACAGTGGCCGTCGATCCGCCGCCGGCAGTGCTGCGGCGGCTGCGCGAGGGCGTGCTGCTCGACGACGGCCAGACCGCCCCCGCGACGGTGCGGATGGCGGGGAAGGGCCGGGTCGAGATCACGATTCACGAGGGCCGAAACCGCCAGGTTCGGCGGATGCTGGCCGCGGTCGGCCACCCGGCCCGGGCGCTGCACCGCTCCCGCTACGCCGGGATCGGGCTCGGCGACCTCGACCCCGGCGAGTGGCGGGTGCTCTCCGAGCGCGAGGTGGAGGCGCTGCGGCGTGCATGACGTCGTCGTCGTCGGCGCGGGCCTCTCGGGGCTCACGGCCGCCCACCGACTGGCCGCCGCCGGTGCCGACGTGGTCGTGCTGGAGGCGTGCGGCCGGGTCGGCGGGCGGGTGTGGACGCCGACGGCGGCCGGGGTGCGCTTCGAGGCCGGCGGCGAGGCCGTCGATCTGGCCAACACCGCGCTGCGCCGCGTCGCAGCCGAGGTCGGCGCCGGCCTGCGGCTCTCGGCCGTCGGCTGGGGCGACCACGGCCCGGTGCCTGTCGCGTGGCACGTGGCGGGACGGCGCTTCGCGCGGGCGCAGGGCGCGTACCTGCAGCTCGGCGCGGAGCTGGATCGGCTGGGCGCCGTCCCCGACCCGGCCGCAGACGCGATGACGGTCGACGACTGGCTGCGCGCGCAGAGCGCCGGTGCGCACGAGCGGGCCGTCTGCGAGACGGCCGTCTCGGTGACCGCCTCGACGGTGCCGCTGCGGGCGATGTCGCTGCACGCGCTCGCCGTCAAGAGCGCCGCCCGCGGCGGGGCCGGCGACGGCTCCGAGCTGCGCTTCCGCGCCGGCGCCGGCGGGTTCGCCGAGCGCATCGGCGCGCGCCTGGGCGCGCGGGTGCGGCTGGGCAGCAGGGTCGCGGCGGTGCATGTGCGGCGCGGCGGGGTGGTGGTCGACTCGCCGGGGACGGAGCCGCTCCTCGCCCGGCGCCTGGTGATCGCGGTGCCGCTGCACGCGCGCGCCCGCATCGCCGGCCTGCGCCGCTGCACCGTCGGCCGCTACGGGATCGCCGTCAAGTCGCTGCTGGTGCTCGCCTCCGACCTGCCGCCGGAGGCACCCGCGGCGGTGGTCACCGACACGGCGATCGGCTACGCCTACCGGCATGGGCCGCGCACGTTGGGGAGCTTCGTCGGCTCGACGCCGGCGGCCTGGCTGCTGCGGCAGCCGCGCGGGCTCGCCGATCGCGCCGTCGCCGAGGCGGTGCGCGCCTGCTTCGGCGTCGCCCTACAGCGGGTGGTGCGCGTGCCCTATCCGCGCAGCTACCTGATCTTCGGGCCGGGGGAGCTGCACGGCTGGGGGGCGCGGCTCGGTGAGCCCGAAGGGCCGGTGCACTACGCGGGCGCCGAGACGTCGCAGCTGCCGAGCTTCATGGAGGGCGCCGTACGCGCCGGCGAACGGGCCGCGGCAGAGGTGCTCGCGGCTGGAGAAAACGGGTTCTCAGGCCGCTGACCGAGGCACGAACCCCATCCGCTCCTTGATGAGGGCGATGGTCTCGGCGGCCACCGCCTCGGCCCGCTCGGCGCCCGCGGCCAGCACCGCGCGCAGATGGGCCGGATCGGCCCGCAGCTCCACGTAGCGCTCGCGCACCGGTCGCAGGTACTCGACCACCGCCTCGGCGACGTCGGTCTTGAACTGGCCGTAGCCGGAGCCGTCGTAGGCGGCCTCGACCTGCTCGGGGGTGCGCCCGCTGGCGATGCCGATGATCTCGATCAGGTTCGCGATCCCCTCCTTGCCCTCACCCCGGCGCACCTCGCGGCCGGAGTCGGTGACGGCGGAGCGCACCTTCTTCGCCACCACGTCGGGCGGGTCCATCACGAGCACCGTGCCCTGCGGCGTCCCGCCGGTCGTCGACATCTTGCGGGTCGGCTCCTGCAGGTCCATCACCCGCCCGCCGGTGCTGGGAATGGCCGCCTCGGGCAGTCGCAGGGTCTCGCCGTACCGGGAGTTGAACCGCTGGGCGATGTTGCGGGCGAGCTCGAGATGCTGGCGCTGGTCGTCGCCCACGGGCACGCGGTCGGTCAGGTAGAGCAGGATGTCGGCGGCCTGCAGCACGGGGTAGGTGAAGAGGTCGACCGACACCGACTCGCGGCCGTCGCTCTTGTCCTTGAACTGGGTCATCCGCTGCAGCTCGCCGAACGTCGCCACCGATCCCAGGAGCCACGCCCCTTCGGAATGCTGCGGCACGTGGCTCTGCACGAAGAGCGTGCACCGGTCCGGCTCGAGGCCGGCCGCGAGCAGGGTGGCGGCGGTGTCGAGGGTGTGCTCGGCCAGGGTCGCCGCGTCGTAGGGCACCGAGATCGAGTGCAGGTCGACGATGCAGTAGAAGGCCTCACCCAGGCTCTGGTCGGTGACGTAGTGGCGGATCGCGCCGATGTAGTTGCCGAGATGCTTCTGGCCCGTGGGCTGGATGCCGGAGAAGACGCGGGTCATGGGTGCGGCCACTGTACCCAACGGCGGCCGGGACTTCGCCGGCAGGCGCATCGGTAGGATGCGGCTCAAATGGCAGCCCCGCCGTCCACCTGGTCGCCGTCGTCGTGGCGGTCGATCCCCGCCGAGCAGCAGCCGGAGTGGCCCGACGCCGAGCGCGCCCGCGAGGTGCGTGAGCGGCTGCTGGGGATGCCGCCGCTCGTGTTCGCCGGCGAGGCCCGCAACCTGCAGGCGACCCTGGCCGAGGTCGCCGCCGGACGCGGCTTTCTGCTCCAGGCCGGCGACTGCGCCGAGTCGTTCGGCGACTTCTCGGCGGTCACGATCCGCGAGAAGCTGAAGATCATGCTGCAGATGGCGGCCGTGCTGACGTACGGCGCGATGCTGCCCGTGGCCAAGGTCGGGCGCATCGCCGGCCAGTTCACCAAGCCGCGCTCCTCGCCGGTCGAGCTGGTCGACGGGGTGGAGCTCCCCAGCTTCCGCGGGCACATGGTGCACGACGAGGCGCCCACGCTCGCCGCCCGCACCCCCGATCCGGAGCGCATGGTGCAGGGCTACCACCAATCGGCGGCGACGCTCAATCTGCTCCGGGCCTTCACCAAGGGCGGATTCGCCGACCTGACCAAGGTGCATCTGTGGAACCAGGAGTTCGTGGCCAGCTCCCCGGAGGGCCGCCGGTACGAACGCATCGCCTCCGAGATCGAGCGGGCGCTGGCGTTCATGGCGGCCTGCGGCATCGACCTCGAGCGCGAGCGGCGGCTGCACGAGGTGGACGTGTGGACGAGCCACGAGGGCATCCTGCTCGACTACGAGGAGGCGCTCACGCGGCGCGACTCGCTCACCGGGCGCTGGTACGACTGCTCGGCGCACATGCTGTGGGTGGGCGAGCGCACGCGCACTCCGGACGGCGCCCACGCCGAGTTCTTCGCCGGCGTCGGCAATCCGCTCGGCTGCAAGATCGGCCCCACGGCGACCCCGGCCGACGTGCTCGACCTGTGCGAGCGGCTCGACCCCGACCGCACGCCCGGCCGGCTCACGCTGATCTGCCGGATGGGCGCGGGGCGCGTCGACGACGCCCTTCCGCCGATCGTGGAGGCGGTGACGGAGGCCGGCCACCCGGTGGTGTGGGCGTGCGACCCGATGCACGCGAACGTCTTCCGTACGGCGGCCGGCTACAAGACGCGCCGGTTCGAGGACATCATGGCCGAGATCGGCGGGTTCTTCGCCGTCTGCCGCGAGAGCGGCGTGTGGCCGGGCGGCGTGCATCTCGAGTTCACCGGCGAGGACGTGACCGAGTGCCTGGGGGGTGCGGAGGAGGTGCTCGAGGATCAGCTGAGCGTGCGCTACCACACGCTCTGCGACCCCCGCCTGAACGCGCGCCAGTCGCTCGATCTGGCCTTCCGCCTGGCCGAGCTGATGCGGTCGCAGAAGTCGGCGGGAGGAGTGACCTGATGCGAGTCGCCGTCGTCGGCCTCGGCCTGATCGGCGGCTCGGTCGGCCTGGCCGCCGGGGAGCGCGGCGACGAGGTGGTCGCGTTCGACCCGGATCCGGATGCCGCCGCGGCCGGGCTCGAGCGGGGCGCCGCCGCCCGCGTCGAGCGCTCGCTCGAGGCGGCCGTCGCGGATGCCGAGATCGCCATCGTCTGCGGCCCCGTCGCCCGCCTGCCGGAGCTGGTCGCGCGCACGCTCGAGGCCACGTCCGACGGCTGCGCGGTCTCCGACGTCGGCTCGACCAAGGCCCGGCTGATGGCGGCTGCGGGCGGAAACGCGCGGTTTGTCGGCGGACACCCGGTGTGCGGTTCGGAGGCGCGGGGCGTTCGCAACGCCCGCGCCGATCTGTTCGCGGGCGCCACCTGGTTCCTGACCCCGCTCGCCGCCACCGATGCCGGCTGCCACCGGCGTCTGCACGCCTTCGTCGCCGGGCTGGGGGCACGGCCGGTCGCGATCGATCCCGACGCACACGACAGGCTGGTGGCGCTCACGAGCCATCTGCCGCACGCGATCGCAAACGTGCTCATGAACCAGGCCGGCGCGGGCCGCGTCGACGGCCACGACCCGCTCGCGGCGGCCGGCGGCTCGTTCCGCGACATGACCCGCGTCGCCGGCGCGAACGCCCGCATCTGGGTCGACATCTTCCTGGACAACCGCGACGCGCTGCTCGACGGGCTGCGCGAGCACACACGCCGCATCGACGAGCTCACGCGGGCGCTCGAGCGCGACGACGCCGGCTTCGTCGCCCGCTGGGTGGCCGAGGCCGCCGGCAACCGCCGCCGGCTGCTGGAGGCTGCCTACCCGGCCGTACCCGAGGAGCTCTTCCGCGTGCGCGTGCATGTGCCCGACCGGCCGGGCGTGCTCTCCGGGATCACCCAGGCGCTGGGCGCCGAGGGCATCAACATCGAGGACTTCGAGCTGCACCACATGTCCGCCGACGTGGGCGGCACCGTCGTGGTGCTCGTCGCGGGCGAGGAGCAGGCGCAGCGCGCGGTCGAGTTGCTCGACGCGCAGGGCTACGGCGCGGTGGCGACGGCGGCGGTGGAGGGATGAGCGCCGCCGCCGGGGCAGGCCGCTTCTCGCCGGCGGGGGCGATCTCCGGCGAGCTGGCCGTGCCCGGCGACAAGTCGATCAGCCACCGCGCGGTCATGATCGCGTCGCTCTGCGACGGCGCCGTGGCGGTCGAGGGCTTCGGCGCCTCGGCGGACACGCTGGCGACCGTCGGGGCGATGCGAGCGCTCGGGGTCGAGATCGAGGGGCCGCACGAGGGCGCGCTGCGGATTCACGGCGTCGGCCTGCGCGGCCTGCGGCCGCCCGCGGAGCGGATCGACGTCGAGAACGCCGGCACGCTGATGCGGCTTCTGCCAGGCGTGCTGGCCGGCCAGATCGGCGAGTTCGTCCTGGACGGCGACGCGAGCATCCGCCGCCGGCCGATGGGCCGGATCGCCGACCCCCTGGGCCAGATGGGCGTGGCCCTCGAGACGACCGACGGCTGCCCGCCGGTGCGCATGCACGTGTCCGGGGCGGTGACACCCATCACCTACCGGCTGCCGGTGGCCTCCGCGCAGGTGAAGTCCTGCGTCCTTCTGGCCGGCCTGTTCGCCGACCGCGGGGTGACGATCGTCGAGGAGCCCGTGGCGACGCGCGATCACACCGAGCGGATGCTGCGCCAGGCGGGCGCGCCCGTCGACCGCAGGCCCGGCCGGGTGGCCGTGTCGCCGGTCGCGAGCCTGCACCTGGACGAGGTGCAGGTGCCCGGCGATTTCTCGTCGGCGGCGCCGTTCGTCGTCGCCGCCACGATCGTGAACGGCTCGGGGCTCACGCTGCGCGGCGTCGGCATCAACCCCACCCGCACGGGCCTCCTCGTGGTGATGGAGCGGATGGGCGCGCGCGTCGGCATCTTCAACCGCCGCCTGGCCGGCGCCGAGCCGGTGGCCGACATCGAGGTGCGGCCGGCCGAGCTCGTCGCCACCGAGGTCGAGCCCGAGCTCGTGCCGGCGCTGATCGACGAACTGCCGCTGGTGGCCCTGCTGGCGTGCTTCGCCCACGGCGTCACCGTCATCCGCGGAGCGGGAGAGCTGCGGGTGAAGGAGTCCGACCGCATCGCCACGGTGGCCGAGGCGCTGAACGCGGTCGGCGGCCACGTGGAGGCGCTCGAGGACGGCTTCCGCATCCGCGGCGTGCCGACCCGCCTGCGGGGCGGCAGCGTCGACGCCGCCGGCGACCACAGGGTGGCGATGCTCGGCGCCGTCGCGGGGGTGTGCTCGCAGCACGGCGTCGACGTGCGCGGCTGCGACGCGCTCGGCGTCAGCTTCCCGGACTTCTCCGAGCGCCTGGCCGGGGTGACGGCATGACCCGCACCAACCGGGGTCAGACCCCTCTTGGTGCGCCGGGGGCGCGGTGGTGATCACGATCGACGGGCCTGCCGGCGCCGGCAAGAGCACCGTCGCGCGGGCCGTGGCCGACCGCCTCGGGTACCGCTACGTCGACACGGGGTCGATGTACCGCGAGCTGACGGCGGCGGCGATGGAGCACGGGGTCGACCCGGGCGACGGCGACGCCCTCGCCGCCCTGGTGGGCACCGCGCCAACCCCACCGGTCGACCTGCGCAGCGAGGCGGTGTCGGCCCGGGTGAGCGCCGTCTCGCGCCATCCCCAGGTGCGCGAGCGCATGCGTGCGCGGCAGCGCTCGCTCGCCCGCGACGCCGTGCTCGAGGGCCGCGACACCGGCACGCGCGTCTGTCCCGACGCGGCCGTCAAGGTGTACCTGACCGCATCGCTCGAGGCTCGCGCCGTGCGCCGGGCGGCCGACCTCGGGCTCGGCGCCGCCGAGGTGGGCGAGACGATCGCTGCCCGCGACCGCGGCGATGCCGAGCAGCTCGCCCCGGCCGCCGATGCCCACGTGATCGACACGTCGGCGCTCTCCGTCTCCGAGGCGGTCGAGCGGGTGCTGCGGCTCGTCGAGGCGGCGTCGTGACCGCCGCCGACCTGATCCGCTACGACCGCTCCTGGTGGTGGCTGCGGCTCGTGCTCGGCACGCTCGTGCGCGTGGTGCTGCGCCCCGTCGTACACGGCGCCGAGCACGTCCCCAAGACCGGCCCGGTGCTGATCGTCTCCAACCACGGGTCGTGGTGGGACATCCCGGCGGTCGGTCAGGTGCAGCCGCGCACGATCCGCTACATGGCGAAGGCCGAGCTCTTCCGCATCCCCGTCCTCGGGCCGATCATCGCCTGGGGCGGCGGCTTCCCGGTGCGCCGCGGCGAGGCCGACCGCGATGCCCTGCGCATCGTGCACGACACCCTCGAGGCGGGCGGCGCCGTCGGCATCTTCATCCAGGGCCACCGCCAAGCCGAGCTCGAGGGCGCAAAGGCCGGCGCGGGCCGCTGCGCCGTGGTCGAGGACGTGCCGGTGGTGCCGGTCGCGATCCGCGGCACCCGCGACTGGCGCCCGGGCCGGCGCGTGCACATCCGCTTCGGCCCGCAGCGCCGGTACGAGCGCGGGGAGCGGCGGGCGGCGCACGCCTACCGCGAGACGGCCGACGCGCTCATGGCCGAGATCCGCGGCATGTACGAGCAGGCGGTATGAGCGCGTCCGCGCAGCGGGTGGGGGTCGTCGCCGTGGTCGGGTTCCCGAACGCAGGCAAGTCGACTCTCGTTAACCGGCTCACATCGTCGCGGCACGCCGTCGTCGACGAGCGCCCCGGCGTCACCCGCGACCGCAACGAGATGGCCTGCGACTGGCGCGGTCACGACTTCGTCCTGATCGACACCGGCGGCCTGGACGTCGGCGACGACTCGCCCATGCAGGCCCAGGTCGCCGAGCAGGCCCGGCGGGCGGTCGAGGAGGCCGATGTGGTGGCCGTCGTGATCGACGCCCGTGCCGGGCTCACCGCGGGCGACGAGGAGATCGCCCAGATCCTGCGCCGTTCGCACCGGCCGATCGTCGTCGTGGCGAACAAGGTCGACGATGCCGCCCACGAGCCGGCGGCGCTCGACCTGCACCGCCTCGGCCTGGGCGATCCCATCCCGGTCTCGGCCCTGCACGGCCGGGGCACGGGGGAGCTGCTCGACGCGATCGTCGAGCAGCTGGACGCCGTCGAGGGCGGCGGCCGCCCCGTCGACGACCGCACCGACGAGATCGCCGTCGCCATCCTGGGCCGGCCGAACGTGGGCAAGTCGTCGCTCCTGAACGCGATCCTGGGCAGGCCCCGGGTGATCGTGTCGGAGGTGCCCGGGACGACCCGCGACGCCATCGACACGCCCTTCCAGCGCGGCGAGCGGCGCTTCCGCCTGATCGACACCGCCGGCCTGCGCCGCAAGCGCCGCCACCGCCAGGGCGTGGAGTACTACAGCGAGGTGCGGGCACTGGCGGCAGCCGAGCGGGCGGACGTGGCGCTCGTCCTGATCGACTCGTCCGAGGGACTGGTCGAGGGCGACCTGGCGGTCGCCGACGAGGCCCGCAAGGCCGGCTGCGCGACGATCGTCGTGCTCAGCAAGTGGGACATCGCCGAGACCACCGTCGAGGACGTGGCCGAGCGGCTCGGCGGCAAGCTGCGTCAACGCCCGGCGATCGTGACCTCCTCGGCGGTCACCGGCCGCAACGTCGAGCGGCTGCTGGACTCCGTCGAGGAGCTGTTCGACCGCTACGCCTCGCGCATCCCGACCGGGCAGCTCAACCGGGCGATGGCCGAGATCACCGCCATGCGCGAGCCACCGCGCGACGGCCGCCGCCGTCTGAACATGCTGTATGCGACCCAGTACCGCACCCGGCCGCCGCGGTTTCGCATCGTCACGAACGACCGCAGCCTGGTGACCCGTGAGTACGGGTATTTCGTCGAGAACCAGATCCGCCGCCGCCTGGGCCTCGAGGGCGTCCCGGTTGTGATCGACTTCACGACCAGGGCGTGATCGCGCGGGTGCATCCCATGGTCACCGCCCGGGCGGTCGACCAGGCGTTCGACTACCGAGCCGGGGCCGGCGTGGAGCGGGGCGCGCTCGTCGAGGTCGAGCTGGGCGCCCGCACGGTGCGGGGGATCGTGACCGATGTCCGGGAAGGGGACGGCGACGGGCTGAAGCCCGTGCTCGGTGTGACCGGGTCGGTGCCAGTGGAGCTGCTGGCACTCGCCGAGTGGATCGCGGCGACCTCCGCCTCGACGCTCTCGCGCGCGGTCGGCCTGGTGATCCCGCCGCCGGCGGGCGTGCGGGCGCCCGATCCGTGGGTGCGGCTCGTGAGCATGGAGGGCGCGACCCGCCGTCAGGCCGAGGTGCTCGTCCACGTCGGGCTCGCGCCACTGCCGCTCTCCGACCTGGTCGCGGCCGCCGGCACGACCCGCGACACGGTGCGCAGGATGGCGCAGCGCGGCCTCGTCGCGCTCGATCCGGCACCGCGCGCGCCCGCAGACGACCACCGGGTGACGCTCACGCCGGAGCAGGAGCTGGCAGTGGCCGCCTGCGCCGAGGCGCTGGCAGCCGGAGGCGGCGACGTGCTCGTGCACGGCGTGACCGGGTCGGGCAAGACCGAGGTGTACCTGCGCGCGATCGACGCCGCCCTCGCCGCGGGGCGCGGCGCCATCGTGCTCGTGCCCGAGATCGCCCTCACCCCGCAGACCGCCGCCCGCTTCATCGCTCGGTTCGGGCACACGGTGGCCGTCCTGCACAGCGGCATCTCGCCCGCGCGGCGCGGCTCCGAGCACGCCCGCATCGCGGCCGGCGAGGCGCGCGTGGTCGTCGGGGCGCGCTCGGCAATCTTCGCCGCCGTCCCCGAACTGGGTGTGATCGTCGTCGACGAGGAGCACGACGCCTCCTACAAGCACGAGGCCGACCCGCGCTACGACGCCCGCCGGGTCGCGGCCAAGCGCGCCCGCCTGCACGGCGCCGTGTGCATCTTCGGCAGCGCCACACCGCGGCCGGAGTCGTGGCACGGGATCCGCCGGCGGGTCAGCCTCCCGACCCGCGTGGGAGGCCCGCTGCCGCTCGTCGAGATCGTCGACCTGCGCGCCGACGGCGGCTACCCGCTCACCCGGCCGCTGATCGACGCGCTGGCGCGTATCGATGACAACGGCGGCCGCGCGATCCTGCTCCAGAACCGGCGCGGGGCGGCCTCGGCGATCCACTGCCGGACGTGCGGGCGCACGTGGCGCTGCCCCCGCTGCGACGTGTCGCTCGTCCTCCACGGCCGCCGGCTTGTCTGCCATCACTGCGGCGCCGCCGAGCCGTTGCCGCGGGCCTGCTCGACATGCGGCTCGGTCGACCTCGCCCACCTTGGCGCAGGCACGACCCGCGTCGAGGACGAGCTCAGGAGCCGCTTCCCCCGGGTGGAGGTGATGCGCCTGGACGCCGACGTCGCCGCCCGGCCGGGCGAGCCGGAGGCGACGCTGCGGGCCTTCCGGGGGGCCACAGCCGCCGTCCTTGTGGGGACGCAGCTCGTGGCCAAAGGCCACGACATGCCGGGCGTCTCCCTCGCGGCCGTCCTCGACGCCGACCTCGCGCTGGCGATCCCCGACTTCCGCGCCGAGGAGCGCACCTTCGGCCTCCTGACGCAGCTCGCGGGCCGTCCAGGGCGGCCCGGCGATCCCCGCGGGCGTGTCCTCATCCAGACCTGGAGTCCCGAGCTGCGGCCGGTCGTGCTCGCCGCGCGGCACGCCGTGGCCGAGTTCATCGAGAGCGAGCTCGAGCGGCGGCGCGAGCTGCACTACCCGCCGTTCCGGCGCCTGGTGCGGGTGCTCGCCGCGGCGGAGTCGGCAGGCGTTGCGAGCGACGTCGCCGCCGCCATCGCCGCGGCCGCCGCGCCGGCGCTCACGGACGACATACTGCTCGGCCCGGCACCGCTGCAGCGGCTGCGCGACCGCAGCCGCAGCCACGTGCTCATCAAGACGACCGCGGCCCCGCGCGCGGCCGCCGTCCTGCGCGGGTTGCTGCGCGACCTCGCGCCCGACCTGCGCAAGGCCGGCGCGACGGCGGTCGTCGACGTCGACCCCCAGTCGTTCGGGTGAATCCGGTGCCTGGCACCTCCCGCTGAAGGCGTTCCGGTAGGGTGCGGGCATGACGAGAGCCCTTGTGATCGTCGACATCCAGAATGACTACTTCCCGGGCGGCCGCAACCCGCTCGAGGGCCCCGAGGAGGCCGCCGCCCACGCGCGCGAGCTGCTCGACGCATTCCGCGCCTCCGGCGAGCCGGTGGTGCACATCCAGCATGTGTGGGACGCCCCCGACGCCGCCTTCATGGCCCCTGGCAGCGCGGGCGTTGAGATCCACGAGACGGTGCGCCCGGCCACCGGCGAGACCGTGTTCCAGAAGGCCAACCCGAACAGCTTCCTCGACACGCCGCTCGAAGGCCACCTGCGCGACGCCGGCATCTCGAGCCTCGTCGTCTGCGGGATGATGACCTCGATGTGCGTCGACGCCACGGTCCGCGCGGCGGTCGACCTTGGCTTCGGGACCACCCTGGCGCACGACGCCTGCGCGACCATGCCGCTCGAATTCGGCGGCCGCTCGATCCCCGCGGCCGACGTCCACACCGCCTTCGTCGCCGCCCTCGCCGACGGCTACGCGGAGGTGCTGCCGACGGCCGACATCGCCTCCGCGAAAGCCGGTCGGTAGCATTCCAGCCGGTATGGAAGAGACCGAGACCGAGCTGATCGCCGAGCAGGACCCGGAGCGGGATCCCGAGCTCGACGCCGCCCGCGAACGCGAGCGGGAGCGCGAACGGCGGGCCCACCACGCGATGGCGATGCAGCTCGTGCGCCAGTATCCCGATCCCGCGCTGCGGGTGCCTGCGAGGGCGATTCCCGACGTCGACGACGACGTCCGCAGCCTGGTCGAGCGGATGGCAGACGTGATGCGCCGCTCCCACGGCGTCGGCCTGGCCGCGCCCCAGATCGGCGTGCTCCAGCGCGTGTTCGTGTACCGCTCGGGCGCCGACGAGCCCGTGCACGTCCTGATCAACCCGGAGCTGGGCGAGACGTCCGAGGAGATGGCCGTGGACACCGAGGGCTGCCTCTCGCTCCTGGGCGGCGAGGTGACCGTCGCGGTCGAGCGGCACGTACGCGTGATCGCGCGCGGCCTGGACGAGTCCGGCGCGCCGGTCGAGGTCGAGGCCGAGGGGCTCGAGGCGCGCGTGATCCAGCACGAGCTCGACCATCTGGACGGCGTGCTCATCATCGACCGGGCGCCGAAGGAGGATCGCCGCGCGGCTCTGAAGGAGCTGCGCCTGAAGGCGTGAGGGTCGCGTTCTTCGGCACGTCGGCGTTCGGCGCCGGCGCACTGGAGCGCCTCGTCCGCGACCACGGCACCGAGATCGACGTCGTGGTCTCGCAGCCCGACCGCCCTGCCGGCCGCGGCCGGCGCATGCAGGCGCCGCCCGTCGCCGCCGCCGCGAGCGCGCTCGGCCTGCCGCTGATCCAGGCCGAGCGGGCCAGCACCGATCCTCCGGCCGCCGACGTCGGCGCCGTCGTGGCCTTCGGCCAGATCCTGAAGCCGCCGCTCCTGGGCGCCTATCCGCTCTTCAACCTGCACCCGTCGCTCGTGCCGCGCTGGCGCGGCGCCGCACCGATCGAGCGTGCGCTGATGGCCGGCGACGCCGAGACCGGCGTGGCCGTGATCGAGCTCGTGGCGGCGCTCGACGCCGGGCCGATCCACGGCCTCGAGCGGTTCCCGATCGGCCCCGACGACGACGCGGGCGCGGTGGCCAGGCGCGCCCTCGACCTGGGCGTGCCGCTGCTGGCAGAGGCGCTGCGCGGTGCGACGACCGGCCGCGAGCAGGTGGGGGAGGCGACCTACGCCGCCCGCATCGGCCCCGACGACCGGCGCATCGACTGGAGCCGCCCGGCCGGCGCGGTCGTCGACCAGGTGCGCGGCCTCGCCCCTCACATCGGCGCTCGCACCGAGCTCGACGGCCTGCCGGTGACGGTGTGGCGGGCACGCGCGACCGCCGGCGACGGCGCTCCCGGGGCGGCGGCAGCCGACGCCGGAGCGCTTCGGATCGCATGCGGCGAGGGCGCCGTCTGTGTGCTCGAGCTGCAGCCGGCCGGGAAGCGGAGGATGACCGCGGGCGAGTACCTGCGCGGGTTGCGCTCGCCGCCGGCGCAGGCATCGTGAGCGCTCGCCGGGTCGCATACGAGGTCGTGCGGCGGACGTTCGAGGAGGGCGCCTACGCCGATCGCGCCTTTCCGCCGGAGGCCGACCGCGCCCGCATCGACGAGCGCGACCGCCGCCTGGCCATGCGCCTCGCCTACGGCACGGTGCAACGCGTGCGCACGCTCGACCACGCCATGCAGGTGCTCGCCGCGCGCCCGCCCGACGCGCTGCAGCCCACCCTGCGCGCGGCCCTGCGCCTGGGCGCCTACCAGCTCCTGTTCGCCTCCGCCATCCCCGCCCGCGCCGCCGTCAACGAGACCGTCGATCTGGCGAAGGCCGTGGCGGGGCGCCACACCGCGGGTCTCGCGAACGCCGTGCTCCGGCGCATCGCCGAGGCGGGGCCGGAGTGGGTCGACACGCTGCCGCCGCCGTTGCGCCACTCCTACCCGGACTGGATCGCGGCCGAGTGGACGGCAATGCTGGGCGACGCCGAGGCGCAGGCCCTGATGGCGGCGCAGAACGAGCCTCCGGAGCTGGCCGTCCGCGTGAACACGCTGCGGACGGCGCCGCTTGAACTTGGCGTCCCCGCCCACGGCGATCCGGAGCTGCCCGAGGCCCTCGTCCTCGACGCCCCGTTTGACGTGGCGGCGAGCCGCGAGCTGCGCGACGGCGCGATCTGGCCGCAGTCGCGCGGCTCGATGCTGGCGGCGCGGCTGCTCGCGCCCGAGCCGGGCATGCGCGTGCTCGACCTGTGCTCGGCCCCGGGCGGCAAGGCCGGCCAGCTCGCGGCACTCATGGCCGATCGCGGCCGTCTCGTCTGCGTCGAACGCCACCCCGGCCGGGCGGCGGCGCTCGAGCGCACCCTGCAGACCCAGGGCGTCACCTGCGCCGAGCTCGTCGTCGTTGATGCGCTCGAGTTCGGCGAGGGCGGGTTTCACCGCATCCTGCTCGATCCTCCGTGCTCCGGTCTCGGCGTGCTGGCCGGGCGGCCGGACGCCCGCTGGCGGCGGACGCTCGCCGATGCCCGCGAGGTCGCGGCCCTGCAGCGGCGCATGCTCGACCACGCCCGCGGCCTGCTCGCGGCTGACGGCCGGCTCGTGTACTCGGTGTGCACGATCCGGCGCGACGAGTGCGAGGGCGTGGTCGCCGGCGGGCGCCAGACGCTGCCCCAGCGGGACGGGACAGACGGCTTCTACGTCGCCGACGCATCGTGAGCGATCGCGCGGCGCGATCTACTACAGTGGCGCCGATGCGCTCCTGGCCGCAAGACGTGCGGGTTGCGCCCTCGATTCTCTCCTCCGACTTCGGGCGCGTACGCGAACAGGTGACCGAGGTCATGGAGGCGGGGGCGCGGGTGATCCACGTCGACGTGATGGACGGGCACTTCGTGCCGGTGATCACGTTCGGCCCGAAGATGCTGGCAGACGTGGCCGACGTGATCCACGCCTACGACGGCTTCGCCGACGTGCACCTGATGATCGAGGCCCCCGAGCGGCACCTGGCCCAGTTCGCCGAGGCGGGTGCCGACAGCATCACCGTGCACGTCGAGACGTGCCCGCACCTGCACTACACCCTGCAGACGATCCACGAGCTCGGCTGCCGGGCCGGCGTCACCCTGAACCCCGCCACGCCGGTCGAGGCGATCGCCGAGGCGGCCCGGTACGCCGACGTGCTCCTGTGCATGAGCGTCAACCCGGGGTGGGGCGGGCAGAAGTTCATCCCGGCGACGCTCGATCGGCTGCCGCGGATGCGTGCGCTCGCTTCGCAGCGCGACGGCGTCGCCGTCGAGGTCGACGGCGGCGTGCATGAGGCCACCATCGCCGACGCCCACCGGGCCGGCGCGAACATCCTCGTCGCCGGGTCGGCGATCTTCGGGGCGGCGAGCCCCGCGGACGCTTACCGTGACCTGGCCGACAGGGTGGCGGTGGCGGGCGCGCGCACGGCCTCGTGATCGACGAGGGCGACCGCACCCACCTCGAGCGCTGCGCCGAACTGGCCGAACGGGGCCGGCGCACCGCGGCGCCGAACCCGGTCGTCGGGTCGGTGGTCGTGCGCGCCGGCCGCGTCATCGGCGAGGGGTGGCATGAGCGCCCGGGCGGCGACCACGCCGAGGTGGCGGCTCTGCACGCGGCCGGCGATGCCCGCGGCGCGACCGTCTATGTGAACCTGGAGCCGTGCAGCCACCACGGCCGCACCCCCCCGTGCGCCGACGCGCTGATCGCGGCCGGCGTCGCCCGGGTCGTCACCGCCATGCTCGACCCCACCGACAAGGTGAACGGCGCCGGCGTGGCTCGCCTGAGCGCCGCGGGGGTCGCGGCCGAGGTGGCCGGCGGCGAGATCGAGCGGGCCGCCCGCCGCCAGAACGCGTGGTGGCTCACCCTGGCGTTGCTCGGCCGCCCGCACGTCACCTACAAGGCGGCGGTGAGCACCGACGGGCATACCGCCTCGCCGGCCGGCCCGCGCTGGATCTCCGCGCCCGAGAGCCGCGCGCAGGTGCACGAGCTGCGCGCGGCGATGGGGGCGGTGGCCGTCGGCATCGGCACCGTGCTCGCCGACGATCCGCTCCTGACCGCCCGCGACGTCGACCCGCCGGCGCAGCGCCAGCCGCTGCGGGTCGTGTTCGACCGGGCGGCACGCCTGCCGATCGGGTCTCGGCTGGCGGCGAGCGCCGGGCCGGCACAGCCGGTGCTCGTCGTCTGCGCGCCCGGTGCGGCTCCGATCGCTGCCCCCGGGGTGGAGATGCTGCACTGCGAGAGCCTTGCGGGAGCGCTCACCGAGCTCGGGCGGCGGCGGATCTCGGCGCTCCTGCTCGAGGGCGGAGCGACGCTGGCAACGGCCTTTCTGGATGCCGGGCTGATCGACCGGCTGATGCTCTACACGGCCCCGATCGAGCTTGGCCGGGGGGCTGGTCTCTTCACCCGCGCGGTCGCCTTGCCGGAGCCGGTGAGCGAGGCCTCATCTGGCCCGGATATCCTGAGCGTCAGCGAGCTGCGCGAACCGTAAGGAGCCCATGTTCACCGGCATCGTCAGCGAGATCGGCACGATCGATGCGATCGCGGCCACCGCCGCGGGCGCTCGGCTGCGGCTGGCGGCAGCCGAGACCGCCGCCCAGTGCCGGATCGGCGACTCGGTATCGATCGAGGGCTGCTGCCTCACGGTCGTCGCGATTGGCGGCGGCGTCCTCGAGTTCGATGCCGTCGCCGAGACGCTGCGGCGAACCACGCTCGGCGATCTCGCCCCGGGCGACCGGGTGAACGTCGAGCCGGCCATGCGCATGGGCGACCGCCTCGGCGGCCACTGGGTGCAGGGGCACGTGGACGGAGTGGGGGCCGTGGCGGCGGTCGAGCCCGACGGCGACGGGACGCTCATGACCTTCTCGGCGCCCGCGGCGGTGCTGCGCTACACCATCGAGAAGGGGTCGATCTGCGTCTCCGGCGTCAGCCTGACGGTGACCGGCTTCGACGAGGACACCTTCTCCGTCGCGCTCATCCCGCACACGCGCGCCGTCACCACCCTGGGGCGGCTCGAGCCGGGGTCGCGGGTGAACCTCGAGGCCGATCTGGTGGGCAAGTACGTCGAGAAGCTGGTCGGGACGGCGGCGCTGATACCATCGAAGCAGCCGTCATGACGATCAGAGCCGAATATCTGCAGGCATATCCCGAGATCGACGCCTCGACGTTCGCCACGGTCGAGGAGGCGATCGAGGAGGTGCGGGCCGGCCGCATGGTGGTCGTCGTGGACTCGCCTGACCGCGAGAACGAGGGCGACCTGGTGGTTGCCGCCCAGCACGTGACGGCCGACGCGATCAACTTCATGGCGACGCACGCCCGCGGGCTGATCTGCCTCGCGCTCGAGGAGAGCCGCTGCGACGAGCTCGGCCTGTACCCGATGACGACCCACAACGAGACGCCGCTCGGCACGGCCTTCACGGTGTCGGTCGAGGCACGCACCGGCGTGTCGACCGGCATCTCGGCCGCCGATCGCGCCCACACCATCCGCGTCGCGATCGATCCCGCCACGAAGGCCGGCGACCTGGTTCAGCCGGGGCATGTGTTCCCGCTGCGGGCACGTGGCTACGGCGTGCTCGAGCGGATGGGGCAGACCGAGGCCTCGGTCGATCTCGCCCGGCTGGCCGGGCTCACTCCCGCCGGCGTGATCTGCGAGATCATGAACGACGACGGCACGATGGCGCGGGTGCCCGACCTGGCCGCGTACTGCGTCCGCCACGGCCTCAAGATGATCACCGTCTCCGACCTGGTCGCGTACCGGCGGCGGACGGAGCGGCTGGTCGAGCGGATCGCCATCGCCGACATGCCCACGAAGTACGGCCCGTTCGCCGCCTACGGCTACCGGTCGATGACCGACGGCCAGCAGCACGTCGCGCTCGTGTGCGGCGAGGTCGCCGGGAAGCCCGACGTGCTCGTCCGCGTGCACTCGGAGTGCCTGACCGGCGACGTCTTCGGCTCGTTCCGGTGCGACTGCGGCGAGCAGCTCGAGCGGGCGCTGTCCCAGATCGCCCAGGCCGGCTCGGGAGTGCTGTTGTACCTGGCCCAGGAGGGCCGCGGCATCGGCCTCCTGAACAAGCTGCGCGCCTACGAGCTGCAGGAGCGCGGCTATGACACCGTCGATGCGAACCTCCATCTCGGCTTCCCGGTCGACTCGCGCGACTACAGCGTCGGCTACCAGATCCTCGCCGACCTCGGCCTGACGTCGATCCGCGTCCTCACGAACAACCCGCGCAAGCTCGAGGGCCTGGACGGATACGGGCTCACGATCACGGAGCACCTGCCCATCGAGGCCGAGCCGAACACGTTCAACGCCGAGTACCTGCGCACGAAGAAGCAGCGCATGGGCCACATCCTGCACCACCAGGGGCTGCGGCTCGAAGCCGACGGGACGACGGAGCCGCCGCGGTGAGCGAGGAGGGGGCGGGGACGCTCACGGTGCCCGAGGGGTGCCACACGATCGTCACGCCGCCGATGGCCGAGACGGCGGTGGCGGTGGTCGCGTCGCGCTACAACGCCGTCGTCGTCCAGAAGCTGCTGGACGGCGCCGTCAAGCGCCTCGCCGAGCACGGCATCGCGCGTGAGCGGATCACGGTG
>DASXOR010000042.1:0-14596 GCA_036494095.1 Gaiellales bacterium
CGCGCAGCTGGTCGGCCGAGAGCGGCAGCGTGGCTGCGGCGTCCGCGGCGGCGTGCCCGTCGCCGACGCCGAGCTTGTGCAGGAGCGTCACGGTCGCTCCGTCGATGGCGTTCCCGGCCTCCGAGACCGCCGTGGCGCGGACGTGGTCGAGGACGAAGCCGACGACGCGCCTGGCCACGTCCAGGGCGACGGGCGTGAGCAGGAGCGCCGCGGCGGCCGGGCCGAAGCCGAGCACATCGTCTGTGCCTGCGCGCCTGGCGAGGGCGCGATCGGGGTCCTCGAAGTAGGCCCGGCTCGTCGCCCGGAACAGCGGCAGCTCGGCCGGCGCGGTCTCGGCGACAGCCCGGCGGGCCAGCGCTGCGACCAGCTCGTCTTCGCGATCTGCACCCATCGCACGCTCCTGCCCGGTCGCCCGGGACCGTACATCACCCGGGCGGCCCTGTGGGCTTTGGCGCTCTTAGCCGAGGTGCTCGACGAGGAACGCGAGCGTGCGCGCCCAGGCGTCGCGGGCGGCGCGGACGCGATATCGCGGCCGCGTGTCGTTGAAGAAGCCGTGCGGCGCCCCGCGGTAGACGTGGTGGTCGAAGCGCTTGCCGGCGCGCTCCATCGCCTCGGCGAACGCTGGCACGTTGGCGGTGATGCGGGTGTCCTTGCCGCCGTAGAGGCCCAGGAGCGGGCTGGCGATGCGGCCGACACGCCCGGCCGGCGGCGGCGTGCCGTAGAAGGCGACGGCGGCGTGCAGATCGGGCTCGCCGCAGGCCAGCAGGCCGGCCAGACGCGCGCCCATCGAGAAGCCCAGAGCGCCGATCTGGCCGTTGCAGTCGGGATGGTCGCGCAGATGGGCGACGGCCCCACGCAGCTGGGCGACGAAGGAGTCGGGGGCCTCGACGGTGGAGCGCACCGCCGCGAGCGACTCCTCGATGCGGCCGCGCTCGGTCTCGGGCAGCGTGGCGAGCGCGTGGGCGCGCACCTCCGGATCGCCCAGCCCGCCCGGCGGCAGCGAGTCGGCCAGCCGCTTGAGCGCGCCGACGCGATCTGCCGCGAGCTCGGCCGGGCGGCCGTCCCCGTGGGCGTAGAGGTCGGGCACGAGCGCCAGGTAGCCGGCGGCGGCGATGCGGTCGGCCACATCGCGGATGTGCGCGTCCGCGCCCCAGGCTCCGTGGACCACGATCACGGCCGGCAGCGCTCCACGAGCCGCGGCCGGCCGGAACATGCCGGCAGACGTCACCGAGCCGTTGCTCGCAAAGCTCGTCTGCGAGATGGTGTGCTGCACGCCGTTTCCCCCCGAGTCGCGTCCCCGACCGCCGCAGCATAGCAGAAGGTTGCATGTGACAAGCAACTTTGCTAGGTTGAGTGTATGACGCTGACCGAGCCGGCCACGCCGGCCGACGACCTGGCCCGCATCGGCGAGGCCCTCTCCGGAGTCTTCCGCGCCGGGCACGCCTCCCGCCTGCACGAGCGCGTGGCCGAGGAAGCCGGTGTTGCCGTCGACCGCACCGGGTTCGTGCTCCTGGTCAAGCTGATGCAGGGGCCAGCACGCATCTCCCAGCTGGCCGAGCGGATCGATCTCGACATCTCGACCACCAGCCGCAAGGTGGCCGAGCTCGAGGCCGCCGGGCTGGTGCAGCGCACGCTCGATCCGGGCGACCGCCGGGCCGCGCTTGTCTCGACGACCGCGAGCGCGGACGCCCTGGTGGGCCGTCTGCGGGAGGCCCGCGACCGCGCCTTTGGCCAGATGCTGGCCGACTGGGACGACGCCGACAGGGCCCGGCTCGCCGACCTGCTCGAGCGGCTCGTCGCCGACATCCACCGCCACGGGGGCCTCGGTGGCGGCTGATGCCGGGCAGGACGCCGTGAAGACCTATACCCACCGCGAGATCATGGTGATCCTGGGCGGGCTCTCGCTCGGCATGCTGCTCGCGGCGCTCGACCAGACCATCGTCGCCACCGCGCTTCCGACCATCGTGGGCGACCTGGGCGGGCTGAACCACCTCTCCTGGGTCGTCACCGCCTACCTGGTCGCGTCGACCGTGACGACGCCGCTCTACGGCAAGATCAGCGATCTCTACGGCCGCAAGCGCGTGTTCCAATTCGCGATCGTCATCTTTCTGGTCGGCTCGGCGCTGGCCGGCCTGTCGCAGAACATGACCGAGCTGATCGGCTTCCGCGGGCTGCAGGGGGTCGGCGCCGGCGGGCTGATCACGCTGGCGATGACGATCATCGGCGACGTCGTCCCGCCGCGCGAGCGGGGGCGCTACCAGGGCTATATGGGGGCCGTGTTCGCGCTTGCGAGCGTGATCGGCCCGCTGATCGGCGGGTTCTTCGTCGACCAGCTCTCATGGCGGTGGGTGTTCTACGTCAATCTGCCGGTGGGCGCCGTGGCGCTCGTCGTCACGAGCATCGTGCTCGACCTGCCGGTACGGCGCGTGTCCCACAGCATCGACTACGCGGGCACCGCGTTGCTCGTCGGCGCTGTCGGGTCGATCCTGCTCGCCGTCACGTGGGGCGGGACGCAGTACGCGTGGGGATCCGGGACGATCCTCACCCTGGCCGTCGTGGGTGCCGTCCTGCTCGCCGCCTTCGTGGCCGTCGAGCGGCGGGTGGCCGAGCCCGTTCTGCCGCTGTACCTGTTCAAGAACCGCGTCTTCAGCGTCGCCACCGCGACCATGTTCATCGTCGGCCTGGCGATGTTCGGCGGGATCATCTACCTGCCGTTGTTCCTGCAGGTGGTCGGGGGGCGCAGCGCCACCAATGCCGGTCTGCTGCTGCTGCCGCTGATCCTCGGGCTGATGTTCACCTCCATCGCCTCGGGGCGTCTGATCAGCCGCACGGGCCGCTACAAGGCCTTCCCGGTGTTCGGGATGCTCGTGATGGCGGTGGGGATGTACCTGCTCTCGACGATGGGCCCGACCACGACCGAGGTGCGCGCCTCGGCGTTCATGGTCGTCCTCGGCCTCGGCCTGGGGATGGTGATGCAGGTGCTGGTGCTCGCCGTCCAGAACGCCGTCGATCCCCGCGACCTCGGCGTCGCGACCGGCGCGGCGACCTTCCTGCGCTCGATGGGAGGGGCGTTCGGCGTGGCGTTGCTCGGCACGGTGCTCTCGAACCGGCTGGCGACCAATCTGGCCGACCTGCTTCCGGGCGGGAAGCTCCCGGCCGGCGTCTCGGCGGACACGCTCAAGGGCAGCCCCGCGGCGATCCTGAGCCTGCCGCCGGCGGTACGCGGCCCCGTCGTCGAGGCGTTCGCGCGGTCGATCGACACCGTGTTCCTGGTGGGCGTCCCGATTGCGATCGTCGGGTTTGCGATCACGCTGCTCCTGCGGGAGGTGCCGCTGCGCTCCGGTCACGCCCCTGCGGCGGTCGAGGCCGCTCCCGGCGCGGAGGCCGTCGCGGCCGAGCCGCCGGTCAGCAGCCGGAGCTGACCCGCCGCACGGGCGACCCGGCGGGGATGTCATACCGGCGCAGAAGCGCGCGCAGCCGGGCGCGGTAGACGCGCATGGCCACCGTCGGGAAGTCGGCGTGCGTCTGGCAGCGCCAGGCCGGATCGAGCTCGTGGTGGTACGGCGAGGTGAGGCTCTCGGCATGGCCGATGACGTCGCCGAGGGCGATGTGGTAGCGCTGCATCAGCCAGGCGGTCAGGTGCAGGGATGCGCGCATCTGGGCGGGGTCCGCCAGGACCTCGGCGTCGGACATGCCGACGTGCTCGATGCCGAAGGAGGTGGCGTTCAGGCCGACCGTGTGTCGGCAGATGACGTCGAGCGGGACGAGCTGGTAGATGGTGCCGTCGCGGTCGATGACGAAGTGCGCGCAGGTGCCGGGCAGCTCGTGCAGCTCCGAGTCGGGCACGTCCTGGGCGAACAGCGACCAGGCCGAGATCATCGTGGTCGACCCGGTGTAGTGCTCCACGATCACACGCGGATGCCGCAGGTGCCAGGTGTCGATGCCGTAGTGGCGCGTGGCGTAGGCGGCGGTCTCGGCCAGCCGCTGCGGTGGGAACGGGATGGGCTTCCAGACGATGTGGGGGTGGGGCAGGCGCGGGGCCGGCGGAGGCGGCGGCGCCGTGGTCACCTCGACCGCCGCGCTCGTGGAAGGCGCCGAGCGCACGGTCGCGGTGGCCTGTGGCGTGGTCGTGGTCGACGTCGGAACGGCGGCCGGCCTGGAGCCTCCGGCGGTGGCCACCGTGCCTGCGAGGATCACCCCTGCTCCCGCCGCCCCGAGCAGCGCAACGGCGATGATCGCGACGAGCGGCCAGCGGCGCTTCAGCCAGAGCATCGGCGAAGCTTAGGACGGGGCCGGCGAAAGTTCGCGGCTTGCAGCGAATTTACGCCCGTCTTAGGATGACGACCGATACTTTGGCTGTGGAAGTCCTGATAGTGGATGACGAGCCTGCGGTCGTCGATGCGCTCGACCGCGCGCTCGTGCAGGAGGGCTACTCGGTGGTCTCGGCGGGCGACGGCCGGGCTGCGCTCGATCGGGTGGCCAGCGCCCACCCGGATGCCGTCATCCTGGACGTGATGATGCCGCACATGAGCGGCCTCGAGGTGTGCCGCAGGCTGCGCGCGAGCGGCGATCGCACGCCGGTGCTGATGCTGACGGCCCGCGACCAGGTCACCGACCGCGTCGCCGGCCTCGACGCCGGTGCCGACGACTACCTGGCCAAGCCGTTCGCGCTCGAGGAGCTGCTGGCGCGGCTGCGCGCGCTGCTGCGGCGCACGACGGCCGACGACGGCCAGGGCGTGCTGCGGTTCGCCGATCTCGTCGTCGACCCCTCCACGTACGAGGCCCGCCGGGGCGACCGCGTCATCGAGACGACCCGCACCGAGTACCTCCTGCTCGAGCTGCTCATGCAGCACCCCCGCCAGGTGCTGACCCGGGCCACGATCTTCGAGCGCGTGTGGGGGTACGACTTCGGCTACGCGTCCAACTCGCTCGACGTGTACATCGGCTATCTGCGCCGCAAGACCGAGGCTGGCGGCGAGCCGCGCCTGATCCACACCAAGCGCGGCATCGGCTACGTGCTGCGGGAGCCGTGAGCTTTCGCCTGCGTCTGACGCTGTCGGTGGCCGCGGCGGTGGCCCTGGCGGTGGCGGTCGCGTGCGCCGTCGCCTACGTCGTCGTCGGCCGTCAGCTCTACGGCCAGGTCGACTCCGGCCTGCGCACCGAGGAGGCGCTCGTGCTGCAGCGGATGGCGGGGACGTTCCGGATCCCCTCGTCCGGGCTCTTCTCGAGCGCCGACATCGACTACATGCAAATCGTGTCTCCCGACGGCGCGATCCTGGCCCAGTCGCGCGGGATCAGCGGCCGGCTTCCCCCTTCACAGACGGCGCTCGACGCCGCGCGTGAGACCACGCCGCTCCTCCTGAACGACATGACCGTCCAAGGGATCCATCTGCGCGTCGCCACTGTGACGCTGCCGGGCGGTGGCGCATCCCTGCAGATTGCGCACCGCCTCACGGACGCCGATGTCGTCCTCTCGAAGCTACGGATCTGGTTCCTGCTGGTCGCCATCGGCGGTGTCGCGCTGGCCGCGCTGCTCGGCGCCTTCGTCGCGCGCGACGCGCTGCGGCCCGTGCGGCGCCTCACCGAGGAGGCCGAGCTCGTCGCCGAGACGCACGACCTCTCCCGCCGGATCGAGGTCTCGGGAAACGACGAGCTGACCAGGCTCGCGGCCAGCTTCAACACGATGCTGGCCGCGCTCGAGCAGGCCGTCGCCGCCCAGCGCCAGCTCGTGGCCGACGCCTCGCACGAGCTGCGCACGCCGCTCACCAGCCTGCGCACGAACTTCGAGGTGCTGCTGCGGCCGGGGCCGCTGCCCGCCGAGAGCCGCCGCAAGCTGGTGCGCGACGTGCATCGCCAGTTCGAGGAGATGGCCGCGCTCGTGGGCGACATCGTC
This sequence comes from Gaiellales bacterium, assembly GCA_036494095.1. Classification (GTDB taxonomy): domain Bacteria; phylum Actinomycetota; class Thermoleophilia; order Gaiellales; family JAICJC01; genus JAICJC01. Next base: position 5,894 of record DASXOR010000042.1, read on the forward strand.
GAGCTCGCGCGCGACGGCCAACCGCAGGCCGAGGAGGACGAGGTGCGCCTGGATGTGCTCGTCTCCGACGCCGTCGAGCGGGCCGAGCGAAACGCCCACGACGTCAGCTTCCGGCTCGTCGCACAGCCGACGCTGGTGCGGGGCGTGCCGGCGCGGCTCGACCGAGCCGTCACCAACCTGCTCGACAACGCCGCCAAGTGGAGCCCGGCCGGCGAGGTGGTCGAGGTCGATGTCGCAGGCGGGATCGTCGGGGTGCGCGACCACGGCCCCGGCATCTCCGAGGATGACCTGCCGTTCATCTTCGACCGCTTCTACCGCTCCGCCGAGGCTCGCAGCATGCCCGGGTCGGGCCTCGGCCTCGCGATCGTGCGTCAGGTGGCCGACACGCACGGCGGCCAGGTCATGGTGGAGCGGCCCCCCGGCGGCGGCAGCCGCTTCGTGCTGTCGGTGCCCGCGCTGCCCGTGCCGACCGAGGACCTCGTCGACGCCTGACCGGCCGCGGCGGCCGCGCCGTCGGCTGGAAGATCTCGACAAACCCTTAGCCCGCCCTCAGACTGTTCTTAGGTGGGCTGTGTTCAATAGCACCCACAGCCCGCGTGACCTCCTCGGAGACGCCCGGGGAGCCCGCGAGCCGGCTATCGGGAGACAAGCCGGCCGCTGGGCCCCCGGTGCATCGCAGGTCGCGTGGTGGGCGGTTAACCCGCCCGGCTAACGGGTAACCCCTCCCCGTGGCCGGGCGGGAGATCGCCGCGAGGCTCCCAGGCGCCGGCGGAGACGATGCAGGGCGTCTCGGCCTCGATCTCGGCCCCGGGCAGCCGGAACTCGATCCGCGTGCCCTCACCTGGGGCGGACTCGATGTCGATCTCGCCGCCGGCGAGCCGGATCCGCTCGATCGTGGCGTCGAGGCCCAGATGCAGGCGGGTGCGGTGGCGGTCGAGCGCGCGGTGCACGTCGAACCCGCGGCCGTCGTCGCAGATGACGCCGCACAATGCGCCCTCCTCGTGGACGAGCGTCACCTCGAGCCGGTGGGCGCGGGCGTGGCGGCGCACGTTTGCGACCCCCTCGCGCACGATCCGGTAGACGAGCGTCTCGAACGCCTCCGAATAGCGCGGCACCTCGACGTGCGCCTCCACCTCGAGCCCGAGCTCGTGGTTCGCGTGGTCGACGAGGTCGCGGACGGCGTGCGCCAGGCCGTGCGCCTCGAGCAGCGGCGGGCGCAGCTCGAACATCAGCCGGCGGGTGCGCTCCAGGGCCAGAGCCAGGGTGTTGCGGGCCCGCACCGCGGCCTCGGCGGCCGCCTCGGGCTGGCCGCGCTCCTCGGAGAGACGCTGGCGATCGAGCGAAAGCAGCGTGGCCGTCAGCACCTGCACCGTGTCGTCGTGCAGCTCCTCGGCGATCCGGGCGCGCTCGTCGGCCTCGGCCCGCAGCATCTGGTTCAGCACCAGCCGGCGCTGCTCCTCGGCATCGACCAGGGCCGTGCGCAGCTGCTCGCTCTCGCGCAGCCTGCGGAAGCTGAGCGAGACGCGCACCGCAACAGCCAGCAGGACGAGTACCGAGAGCACCATCGCCACCTGGTTGGCCGCATTGACCAGGTCGAGCGCCTGCAGGGTCACCGCGATCAGGGCGAAGACGGCCGTGAACCCGACCACGGGCCGGGCGGGCGTCGCCCGCGGCTGGCCGGAGGGCACGATCGCCGCGGTCGCCATCAACGCCGCCGCGAGCGGGGCAAGCGTCTGCCGCCATCCTCCCGGAAGGCCGACGACCGCAGCGGTGCCGTGGTAGAGCGAGAGCGCATCCGCCGCCACCAGCACGACGCCGCCGGCGAAGAGCAACCAGCGTTCCCGCTGCCCGCGCGACGCCGCCAGCGCCGCGCAGCCGGCCATCACGCCGAGCAGGGCCAGGTCGGACGCGACCCAGATCCCGTCGACGGCGATCCCCTGCACCTGCTGGTGGGTATGGGCGAGCAGCGGCCGCAGGCCCACCTCGGCCGCGACCGCGGCCAGGGTGACGCCGCCGATCAGCCCGTCGACCACGAGGCCGGCGTCGAAGCGGGCGGCGCGGCTACGGGCGAGCAGCACGACGGAGGCGATCACGAACGGGTAGAAGGTCAGCCAGAGCAACCCGGCCGAGGGCGTGAACGACGCCATGCCCTGGTGCAGCCGTGGCGCCGCTGCGATCGAGACGGTGCCGTAGCCGATGAGGCCCACGGCGAGCGCGGCCCACGCCGCCCGGTCGCCGCGGTCGGCGACGCTGCGTCCGAGCACCGCCAGGCCGCAGAGGACCATCGCGACGGCGTAGAGCCTCGCGTCTGCGGCGGAGCCGGCCCACGAGCCGGCCGGGCCGAGGACAACGCGGGCGACATGCACCGCAGCCAGCCCCACCGCGGCCGCGGGGAGAGCGGCGAGCAGCAGATGGCGATGGCGCCAGGACCGAGGATGTGCCGAGACGACTTGCATGTCTGGTCATCCTCGCTGCCGCGGTCGCCTGTCCGTCTCCCCGGTTCGGGGGATCATCCGTCCCCCCTCGTGGTGACACACCGAATTCTTACATACGCAGGCTTTTTTTGACTATCGCACAGGTTTTGGCAGCCCGCGCCGCGACCGCGGCCGTACAATCCGGGGATGCCCGCCTTCAGGATCGAGCGCAACGAGCGGGGACGGCTGTCCGTGCGTATGATCGGGTGCTGCGGCGATCCCGACCGGTGGCGGCGCGAGTACGAGCAGGTGTTCCTCGAGCAGACCCTCGCCGAGGGCGGCCGGGTCGTCTCGAGCGGGCCGGACGGGGTCGAGCTGATCGATCGTCGTGGCCGCACCCACCGGCTCGGCGCCCACGTGACGGTCGACTCAGCCTGACGGCGGCGGGGGCGGGTCGCCCGCCTCGACGCTCGCGGGCGGGGCCGACTGGGGCGGATGCGGGTACGGCGAGAGGCCGGCCCAGGCCATCAGCCGGATCCCGGCCACGGTCGCGATGATCATGATCAGCGCGTCCAGCAGGTCGGGGCGGGCGAGGGCGAAGAAGTCGCGCGCCGGCTCGGCGCTCAGCGTCCCCAGATAGGCCGCCGCCAGCGCACCCACGAGCGACACGATGCCGATCGCGTACGACCGGCTGGCCGACATGCGCTCGGCGTCGAGGACGAGCAGCAGGTACAGGCCGAGGGCGACGAACACGGTGACCGCGGCGGTGCGCGCGTCGGTGATCGACCGCACCCGCACCGCCCGCTCGAGCAGGTACGCGGCCAGCACCCCGGTCGCCATCACCACGCCGGCCGGGATCGAGAACCGGGCCACTTTGCGCAGAAACGACGTCTGGTCGGGGCGCTCCTCCGATGGGATCAGCGCGATCACGAAGCCGGGGATGCCGACGGTGACCGTCGCGGCCAGGGTCAGGTGGCGCGGCAGCAATGGGAAGCCGGCGGTGGTGAGTCCGAACGCGAGGATCACGAAGGCCGCGAACACCGTCTTCGTGGCGAACAGGCGCGCGACCCGCTGGATGTTCAGGATGATCTGGCGGCCCTCGCCGATCGCCGCGGGCACCGCGGCGAAGCTGTCGGTGACGAGCACGCTGTCGGCGACGCTCTTGGCCATCTGCGCGCCGCTGCCGAGCGCGATCGCCAGGCGCGAGCCCTTCATCGCCGGCACGTCGTTCACGCCGTCGCCGATCATCGCCACGTACCGGCCGGAGCCCGTGAGGGCCTCGACCAGCATCCGCTTGTGCTGCGGGGAGAGGCGGGCGAAGACGGTCGACGTGGTGGCCGCGAGCGTGAGCTCGGCGCCCGGCTCGGGCAGGTGGGCGCCGTCGACCGTGGGCCCCTCGACCTCGATTCCGGCCCGCTCGGCGACCGCGGCCACGGTGGCGGGCGAGTCGCCGGACATCACCTTGACGGCGACGCCCTGGTCGCGCAGGTAGGCGATCGTCGCGGCGGCCTCGGGCCGGACGTGCTCCTCGAGCGCGATCACGGCGATCGGCTCGATCGCGGGCGGGGGAGCGCCGTCGGCGCCCGGAGCGGTGAGCTCGGCCGGCGTACGCCCGAGCACCAGCGTGCGCCGGCCGGCGTGCTCGTGCTCGGCGACGAGCGCCGGCGCCCCGGCGCCGAGCAGGACGTCGGGCGCGCCCAGGACGAGCGTGTGATCGTCGCCCTGGAGACGGCAGGCGCTCCACTTCCACCGCGACGAGAAGGGTACCTCGGAGCCGGCGGCCCGGGCGGTGCCCGGCAGGGCCGCGGCGATCGCGTCGACCGTGTCGTTGCGCGACGTCGTGCTCGCGGCGAAGTCCCGCACGTCGGCCTCGGCGGCGGCCGCGTCGGCCGTCCCGACCGGCGTCACGCCGTGGAGGGCCAGGGTGCCGTCGGTGAGCGTGCCGGTCTTGTCCATGCACACCGTGTCGACGTTTGCGAGCGACTCGACGGCGTTGAACGCCTGCACGAGCATCCCGCGGCCGGACAGGCGCACCGCGGCGACCGCGAACGTGAGGCTCGTGAGCAGCACGAGGCCTTCGGGCACGAGCGTGACGATGCCGGCGGTCGCCGTGGCCGACGCCGACCGGAACGGCGCATGGTGGCGAATGAGCACCCAGACGAAGGCCGCTCCCAGCGGGAGCATCACCGCCGTCGTCACGAGCAGGAGCCGGTTGATCTGGTGCTCGAGCGGCGAGCGCCGGTAGCGGAACTCGCGTGCTTCGCCAACGACCTGGGACGCGTAGCTCGACTCGCCCACGCGATTCACCAGATACCGGCCCGCGCCCTCGACGCAGAACGACCCGGACATGATCTCGTCGCCCACCCCCTTCGCGACGGCGCGCGACTCGCCGGTGAGCTGGGACTCGTCGAGCATGAGGGCCGAGCTCTCGACCACCGCCCCGTCGGCCACCACCTGGTCGCCCGGGCGCAGCGCGACCACGTCGCCGGCCACCACCTCGCCCGCCGGGATGGTCTCCTCGCGGCCGTCGCGAACGGCGCGTGCGTGCGGCGCAACGAGCAGCGCGAGCCGGTCGAGCGCGCGCTTGGCGCGGACGTCCTGCAGGATGCCGATACTCGTGTTCGCCACCAGGACGCCGCCGAACAGGCCGTCCGCCGGGCGGCCCGCGGCGATGATCACCACCCAGAATGCGCCCAGGATGAGGTTGAACAGCGTCAGCGTGTTCGACCGCACAATGCTCGCGTAAGAGCGGCTCGTGACGGCCGGCTCGTGCGGTGGCGCCGCCTCCAGGCGGCGGCGGGCCTCGACCGCGGTGAGCCCGGTGAGCCTGGCTTCGGTCACCCTCCCGAGTCTAGATGGTTGATTCCACGCCCCCGCGCGCCTGGTCGTCGGGCTGTGGCGGGGGCTCGGTTCGTGGTGGGGCTGCGACTGCGAGCCATCGCATCGCCACGTCCTCGGTCGCGCCCACGACCAGGTCTGAACGCTCCCTGCGTCCTTGCGCCGCTCGGTTCGCAGCCGCCCAGGACATCACGGCGGCGTTGAATCGACCATCTGGGGATTCGCGCCGTCTGCCCTCCCCGGATCCGGGGTAGTTGATGGCGCAATACTTGACTGATCAGTATTTGCCTGATACTGTTGGTTGCGTAGTCAAGTTTCCCCAATCAGCGGAGGGCATCACCCAATGAGCACACTCGAATCGACCGCAACCGGCACGCTCCCCACGGGGACGTGGCAGCTCGACGCCGTCCACTCCCAGGTCGGCTTCGCCGTCAAGTACATGGTCGGCACGTTCCGGGGCAGCTTCTCGCCCGTCGCGGCGACGCTGTCCGTGGCGCAGGACGGTGGCGTCAGCCTGACCGGGTCGGCCCGCGCCGAGAACGTCCAGGTGCAGGAGCCGAGCCTCGTCGCACATCTGCTCTCGCCCGACTTCTTCGACGCCGAGCGCGCACCCGAGCTCGGGTTCGAGTCGACCGGCATTCGCGTCTCCGGCGACCACGTGGTCATCGACGGTGACCTGACGATCAAGGGCGTCACGAAGCCCGTCACGCTCGAGGGCGACGTCACCGAGCCGATCACCGATCCCTACGGACGGGAGCGGATCGGCATCACCCTGGCCGGCTCGATCGACCGGACGGAGTTCGGCATCACCTGGAACAACCCGCTGCCGAGCGGCAAGTCGGCGCTCGCGAACGAGGTCAGCCTCGCCGCCGAGCTCTACCTGGTCAAGGAGTAACGGTCGCGATGAAGGTGCTCGGCGTCTCAGGCAGTCTGCGGGCGGACTCGCACAACACGCTGCTCCTGCAGGGAGCGGCGCAGCTCCTGCCCGCCGGGGTGGAGCTCGAGCTCTGGCATGGCCTGCGGGACGTGCCCCCCTACGACGAGGACTCCGACGTCGAGCCGGCCCCTCCGGCGGTCGCCGCGCTGCGCGCGGCGCTCGCCGGGGCGGATGCCGTGCTGTTCGCCACCCCCGAGTACAACTCGTCGGTGCCGGGGCAGCTCAAGAACGCGATCGACTGGGCCTCACGCCCGCTCGCCACCAATGTGCTGCGCAACATGCCGGTGGCCGTCGTCGGGGCGAGCACAGGCGCCTTCGGCGCCGTTTGGGCACAGGCCGAGCTGCGCAAGGTGCTGGCGGCGACCGGTGCGCGGGTCGTCGAGGGCGAGGTCGCCATCGGGCACGCGCACCACAAGCTCGCGGCCGGCGGGGCATTGCTCGACGAGAACCTGCGCGATCAGCTCGCCGAGGTCACCGAGAGCCTGGTCGAGGCCGTGCGCCTGCGCACCGCCGTCGCTGCCTGAGGGCAGTCCGGCTCAGTGCGAGGCGCGGGGGCCGGCCACGCGCGGGTACAGCGCGACGAGCCCGATCGCCACGATCACGGCGGTGATGAACCCGCCGCCGAAGCCGAGCAGCGGCCGCACCACGAGGCCGGCGATCAGCATCGAGATGATGCCTATCAGGAGGGTCGCGGGAAGGCTCATCTCGTCGCGGCCGGGGTGCAGCAGCCGCCCGAGCCCGCCGACGGCAAGGCCGACGACGAGCAGCACGATGATGAAGAGCAGCATGCGCGGATTCTACCGGCGCGGGCGGCGGCGCTCAGGCGGGCGATGCGCGTGTGAGCGCGCCCGGCTGGTTTCGAGCTCCGAGTGCTTCACCGGCTGCTGCTTGCCGCAGAGCTCGCAGCGGCGATACCAGAGCTGGCCCTCGTCATAGAGCGACTCGAGCACCCAGCGGTGGCGGCAGGAGCGCTCGAGCGCGAGCCGGTCCTCACGCTTGGCGCCAAGCCACAGTACGAGCAGCGCCAGGCAGAGGAAGAGTCCGACGACGTTCGAGATCACATTGCAAGGGCTACCCGGGCCGAACGTCGCCCAAACACCCTTCTTGGCAACGGATTAGGGAAGCAGGTGGACGGTGCGGCTGATCATGGTCATGTCGAGGATGCGCCGGATCGACGGCGATCCGCACACGAGCTCGAACCGGCCGCCCCGCTCGGCCATCCGCTGCGCCGACGCGAGTATCACTCCGAGCGCCGTCGAATCGAGGAACGTGACCGACGCCGCGTCCACCCGCAGCACCGAGCAGTGCTCCGCCTCGGCGGCGTCGAGCGCCTCGCGGAGAGAGTCGGCGGAATTGATGTCGAGCTCACCGTCGACGCGGACGACGGTGGCCGTCTCCTCGATCGTGTCCCGCGTGAATCGCGCCGAAGTCGCCCTGGGCGCGCTGCTGCTGCTGGCGTCTTCCATCCCCAACACCTTACCCCGCCGGCGACCTCCCCCACCACCGAAGCGACCCCTGCGGCGTTGCCTTGAGACACGACCGTACCACACACCGGCGCGATGTTTGAGCGGCGGGCCGGACCGCACACGTCTCTTCCAGGAACACGTGATCTCGAGAGGAGACCGCACCGCATGCATTCCGATTCACACCGCACGGACATCGAGCTCGTCGCCGCCCATCGCCGCGACGGCGATTCTGCCTCGCGCGAGCAGCTGGTGATGCGTCACACCGGATTGGTGCGCTCGATCGCGCGCCGCTACAACGGCCGCGGCCTGGCGCAGGAGGACATCGAGCAGACCGGCTACCTCGGCCTGATCCAGGCGGTCGACCGCTATGACCCCTCGCGCGGCGTGCCCCTCCGCGCGTATGCAGCGCGTACGATCGAGGGCGAGATCATGCATCTCTTCCGCGACCGGGGCTGGGCGGTGCGGGTGCCGCGCTCGCTGCAGGAGATGAGCCGGCGGGTGGCGCTGGTGCGCGAGCGGCTCGGGCACACGCTCGGCCGGTCGCCGTCGCTGCACGAGCTCGCCGAGGCCACCGGCGAGACCGAGGAGCGGATCGCCGAGGCGATCGCCGCCGGCCGTGCGTACACCGCCGAGCCGCTGGTCGATCCGGACACCGCCACCGACGCGGGCTCGTCCGACGGCGTGCCCCCCGGGCGGGTGCTCGCGAGCGACGAGGTCGGATTCACGGCCGTCGAGGATCGTGACCTGCTCGAGCGGGCGATGCGCGCGCTACCGGCCCGCGAGCGGCGGATCGTCGGGCTGCGGGTCTACCACGACCTCACCCAGGCCGAGATCGCGGCCCGCACGGGCATCAGTCAGATGCACGTCTCGCGGCTTCTGCGCGCCTCGCTCGACGCGATCGAGGCCGAGATGGACGGCGCCGCCATCGCCTGACTAGGCGTGCTCCGGGGCGGCGGCGCCGGCGATCGCGGCTGCGCGTGTGGGCGCGGTCGCCAGCCGCCCTTCCATGCCCGTGAGCTCGAGCAGGCGGCGCACGCCGTGCCCGGTG
>DASXOR010000043.1:0-10979 GCA_036494095.1 Gaiellales bacterium
CGGGGACCGCGAGGCGGATCCGCGGGTTCGCGGTATGGGGGGTCGGGTGACGTAACCGGCGCCGCGACAGCGTGGGAGCATCTGTGGTGGCCTGCGGGCCCTACGCAGCATATTCGGCGGTCTCCACCAACGAGCACAACGTCGAGATCAGTCGCATCTCGTCGACCGTCCTCGCCCTTGCCTCCAGCAGGCCCGGGGCGCAGCACAGGTAGGCCAGGCTCCGTGCGCGGCTGATCGCGACGTTCAGCCGGTTTCGGCTGAACAGGAACGCAATGTCGCGGGGCACGTCCTCGCCGCTCGAGGTCGCCATCGAGAAGATCACAACTGGCGCCTCCTGACCCTGGAACGCGTCGACCGTGCCGACGCGGACACCATCGGGCAGTCGATGGCGGAGCAACCGTACCTGCGCGTTGTACGGCGAGACCACCATGATGTCGGCCGTCGTGAGCGGCCGCGTCCGCCCCTGCTGATCCGTCATCGGCGTCCCGACGAGCTCGGCGATCTGCGCCCGCACGCGCTCCGCTTCCTCGGGGCTCTGTGAGCCGTTCCCGCGGTGAACGACCGGCAGGTAGCGGATCCCCGTGCCGGCGCTCGTCGTCTGCAGCGCGCACGACGGGTGGCTCGAGAGCCGGCCCTCGTACACCTCATCCGAGATGAACCGGCACACGTCGGGGTGCATGCGCCACGTCTCGGTCAGGAAGACGCCGCGATCCTCGGGCACTGTCGCGTCGACGCCGAGCAGGTGCTGGAGGATGCTCGCGTTCGTCCCCTGCGGATGTGTCGCCTGCGAGACCTGCGGCAGCTGGAGTGGGTCGCCGAGCAGGATCAGGTTCTGCGCGGCTGTCCCAGCCGCGAGCGCGTCGGCGAGCGAGAGCTGGCCGGCCTCGTCGATCACGAGGTAGTCGAGCGTCTCGTCGAACTCCTCGGGCGCGAACAGCCACGTCGTGCCGGCCACGAGCCGGAACTCCGGATCGAGGCACGCGGGGTTCTTCTCGACGTTCTCGATCCGGCCACCATCGGGAACGCGGCCGGCGGGGTGATCGGCCGCCTTGCGCGCACCGCGGAAGTGCGCCCCACGCTCGTCCGCGGCATGTTCGAGCTCCTCGAGCAGCTTGTTGATCGCCCGGTGGCTGAGCGCGGTCACACCCACCCGGTGGCCCCGCTCGATCAGGTCAACGATCAGCCGCGCGCCCGTGTATGTCTTGCCTGTGCCCGGTGGCCCCTGCACGAGCAGGTAACTGCGGTCGAGCCCTCGCGCGAGCGCCTGCTGTTCGGCCAGATCGGTCGTCTGGATCGGAGCACTCGGCGGTCGATCAACGAATCGCGGCGGGTTGATCGCCAACACCTCGCGCAGGGCCCCGTACCGATCGTGCGAGTCCCGCACCGCCGTCGCCAGCCGCGTCAGCGCCTCGCGATGCATGTGGTTGTCGATCGGCCCGAGCGGTACGAGCGCCCGCGGCGGAGGCTCCGTCGCGAACCGCTGCGCCCGCACCACTGCCGTGCACGCGTCGTTGTCGATCGCGCTCACCGTGACCGCCTTCTCGGCGTCAGGGTCGACCAGGCTGCCCGCCTCCAGCTTGTGCTGCTGCGGTGGGAATCGCAGTGGCACATCGAACACCTTGTTCGGCCGCGGCACAGGCGGGCCTGTCGGCACCAGGCCGCCGATCGCCTCGGCGTCGGCGATCAACTCCTCGCCGTCCATGTCGAGGAGCGAGAAATAGCGCCACCATCCCGGCCGCGCCTCGCGGCGGTGGTACTCGAGCAGCTCACCTGCGAGCCAGCGCACGCTCCCGGGGTCGGCGCCGGTGACGAGGTCGAGCCGCAGCGCCTCGCGGGCGGTCGCCTCTGCGACCTTGTCGGCGCCGATGTCCTTGCGTGCGATCGGCTCGAGCCGCCCCACGCCGGGCGGGCGGATCGACACCAGCCAGTCGCGCAGCGCGAGCGTCGCCCGGCAGTCCTCGTCGTTGTAGCGCGCGATCCCATCGAGCTCCGCGTCGTCGTGCGAATCCACCCAGCGCTCGTAGCCGAGCACCGCATCGGCGCCCGAGCCCATGTCGGCCTCGCGCCGGAAGCCGGCCAGGTGCTCGATCCGCTTCAGCGAGTACGACTCGACCCCCACCCGCATCGCCTGCCGCACGACGGTGAGGAGGTCGACCATCACCTTCCGTCGCAGCAGGTCGTCGACCTCGAGTTCCCGGGTCGCGTGGTCGGCCATCAACCGCTGCAGCGCGCCCGGCTCGGCCGGGCTGTAGTGATACACGTGCATGTCCGGATGCGCCTCGAGCCGGGCAGCGATCAGGTCGATGACGCGCCGAAAGGCCGTCCGCTCGTCGTCGAGCGAGTGCGCCCACACCGGCTCGTAGCGCCAGCCGTCGCCCTCCGCGAGCAGAAGCCCGAAGAGGAACGTCAGCTCGCGGCTGGGCGTCCACAGCGGATCGCCCTCGAGGTCGAACATGACGTCGCCCGGCGACGGATCGGGCAGGCGGGCGAAGCCGCGGTCGGGCTCGGGCGCGAGCAGCTCGTACGGCACCCGCTCGGCGGTGTCGGCAGCGACCTGGAGCCGGGCCTGCTGGTGCAGGTTGGCCAGCGTGGCCGGCCGCAGATCGGCAATCTTGGCCTCACGCGGCAGCGCCGCCAACCCGCCGCGAGTCCCGACGCCGCCCGCCGTGAGCAGTTCGACCTGTGCCCGGCTGATCCAGGCCACCCGCGTCAGGTGGTCCTCGGCCAGCCACCACGCGTCGCACTCCCGCCGGAAGGCGCAGAACCCGCAGTGCTCGCAGGGATAGGGCGCCGTCGGCAGGTCACTCCGCGCCGCCTCCTCGAACGCCGCCCGCGACCGGCGGAAGTACGGCGCCACCTCCCGCAGCCTGATCGTCTCGCGCAGCCCAGAGCCCAACTCGAGGTGCGCGAGCGGGGGCGCCGAGCCCTGCACCTGCGCCACGCCCTCGCTGTAGAAGCACAGCTGCAGCACGTGCGACGGCGCCGCATGGGCACGGGCGAGCTTCGTGTCGACCACCTGATAGGACCAGTCGAAGCGACCGGAGGGCTCATCGACCCGTTCGACGAAGTCGGCCAGACCGCGCCAGGCCCCGACCACGAACGCGCCCTGATAGATGACGTCGACCCCGGCGCGCATCAGCTGCGCGGTGCGCGCGGCCCCCACGGAGAAGTCTCCCAAGCGGCCGACGTCCACCACGCCGCGTCCCGCCGCCCGCAGGCGCTCGAGATACGCCGCCTCGTGCTGATCGCCCTTCGCGAAGATCAGGTTCGCGTACTGGCTGCCCACGTAGGCCTTCGACCGCTCACCTTTCGCAGCCGCGCGCGACTGCGCCGAGGCGTGCGCGCAGGCGAGGTACTCGGTCAGGTCAGAGGGCGAGAATCGGAGCTCGCCGTTGCGACTCTCCATGCCGCCCGATCCTAGGCGGCGCTCGCCGCTAGCTGGTCACGGTGACGGTGACCGTCGAGACCGGCAGCGTGATCGTGATGAGGCTGGTCGTGGTCACGGTCGGCCCCGTGACCGTCCTGATCACCGTCGTCACCGTCGTATGGTTGACCGTGGTCGTGTTCGTCTTGGTGGTCGGCACGGACACGGTCACCGGCACTTTGACGGTGTGGTTCACATCCACCTTGACCGCGACGGTCTTGCCCGAGATCACCGTGCTCGAGGGCAGCTTGACCGTGCTCGCGGGGATGTGCACCGTCTTGCCCTTGACCTTCACGGTCAGCGCGGGCGTCGAGACGAACCGGGCGCCGTCGATCGTGATCACCTTCCCCTGGATCTTGACCGTGCGGGTGAGCACCGCCGCGCTCGCATGGCCGCCGACGGCGCCACCGAGCCAGAAGCCGCCCACGATCAGGACGGCCGCCGACAGCAGCGCCGGCACCGCATGCCACGGGCGCAGCCGCTCCAGCGCCCACGCCACCCAGCCGTCGCTCTCGCGGATCCGCTCCTTCATGTCGTGGATGCGCGGAGACAGGTCGGGCAGCCCGCGCGAGCGATCGTGGAGCCGATCGCGCACCGGGCCGCGCTCGGCGCGGCGCTCGCGCAGGATCTCGGCGCGCTCGGCGAGCCGCTCGCGCAACTCCTGGAACTTCGGGCCGCGGCCGCGCAGGCGTGGCAGCATCTGGCGCCACTCGGCCGACCGCTCGCGCAGCCCTTCGATCAGCTCTTCGAGGCGGCTCAGCATGACAGGTTCCAGACTGTACCATCGCCTCGCGCATGACCGCTACGCGTATGCGGAGAGCTGCAGGATCTCGCCGTCGAGCTCGAGCCCCGTGGCGGCCACGCTCCTCGTGGTCACACGCAGGTCGATCCCCAGTCCGGCCGAGCCCCGGCGCGACGCCGACACCAGCGAGAGCCGGTGCAGCAGCCGGTGGGCGGGCTCGATCCCGGATGGCGGGCGGTCGAGCTGGTCGAGCGCGTCCATCAGATAGCCGTCGATCAGCTTGCGGTGGTGCTCGGCATACGCATCGGGCCGCGACAGGTAGTCGAGGCAGACGTGGCCGTCGGGCAGGACGAGGATCACGCCGCACTGGCCCGGCCGGGCCGGGAACGCCTCGCGCAGCCCGGCCAGGGCGCCCTCGTGGTGGACGAACATGTCGGCGTGGGCGGCGGTGGGCGAGTCGACGCCGCGGCGGCCGGCCTGGTCGGCCACGGCCTGCCACACCTCGTGCTGGGCGCCGCCGGCGAGCGCGTCGTCGCCGAGCGCCCGGGCCTTGCGCAGGCGCAGCTCGGGGCCCGCCGTATGGTCCGCGGCGGCGAAGGTGGCCGAGCGCCGCCGCCACCGGCCCGCCTCGACGCAGCTCACCGGGATCGGCGTCACCGACGCCTCGGCGAGCAGCACCGTCAGGTTGAGGATGCGGTTCTGCTTGGCGCCGACGAGCTCCTCGCCGTCGTAGAGCAGCACCCGCTCGACCAGCGGATTCGTGACCACGAGCTCGGGCACGCTGCCGTCGCTGCCCTTCTCGGTCACCTCGAGGCCGCGCCGCAGCGCGCCCGCGAGCGTCGTGTAGGCGGCGGCCGGGTCGCGCCGCGGGAAGAGCGGCACGACGGTGATGCCTCGATAGGTGGTGGCTTCGTCGAGCTGGGCGGGCAGCGTGATCGGCATGGGCGGCGTCCTCCTTCGGCGGTTGCGGAGGAGACGTCCGCACGGACGCCCGCGGTCTTACAGCGAGCGCCAGCGATCGGCCTCGGCCTGCAGCTCGACGGGCAGCGCCTGCAGGTACCCGAGGTTCACCAGGCGGTAGCCCATCGCCACGTCCGAGACGCCGAAGCGGCCGGCGAGCGCGATCGGGTCGGGGCCGGCCCGGTCGGCCTCGGCGCGCACCAGCGGCTCGGGCATCAGCAGCTCGGCGGCGAAGCGGTTGGCCTCGCGCTCGCGGGCCCGCTCGTCGCCGGCCGGGGCCTCGACGTCGGCCGGCCGGCACAGCACCGCCGCCCCGTCGGAGTGCAGCAGATGGTGGCCGACCTCGTGGGCGACGGTGAAGCGGCGCCGGGGCGCGGGCTCGTCGCGGCGCACCCAGATCTCCCACCGGGTGGGCAGAAGGAGGCCCGAGAGCGGCGTCGCCGGGGCCGTGCCCGCGATCGGGCACAGGTCGTCGGCGTCGCGCACCCGCAGGCGGCAAAGGCTCCCGGCGAGCTCCTCGACGTCGACTGGCGGGGCGGGAGCCGCATACGTGGCGCTGAAGCGGGCAAGCGCCGCGCGCGCAGCCGCGATCTCATCCATCGGCACCGGTGAAGAGGTCGTCGATCGCGGCGATCCGCTCGGGCCCGTCGGAGCCGACCGACGCCGCGGGCATGTCCAGGCGCTGCTGGGCGAGGCGGTGAAACGCGGGGGCGGGGCTCGCGGCCGCGGCGGGCGGCACCATCCGCCGGCCCAGCTCGAGCAGCGCCTCGGGCACGCCCAGGATCCGCGCCAGCGCCGCCACGACCGGCGGGCGCACGCGCCGCGGATCGAGCTGCCCGGTCTCGAGATCGTGCACGTGCTCCTCGACCTGGGCGCGCGCCTCGGGGTGGTCGAGGCCCGCCGCGAGCGCGGTGACGAGCGCGCCGCGGGTGGTGCCGCTGCGCGCCCGCAGCGCCGGCAAGAGCTCGGCCCAGGCCCGCGGCGGTTCGCTGCGCGGGTCGGCGGCCCGGGCCGCGACCTCGTCGGCCGAGACGTCGGTGCGCGGGTGCGCAGCCAGGTAGGCGGCGATCATGGCGGCCAGCGGCTCGCGGTCGGCCTGCGCGGCCGCGGCGATCGCGGCCGCCGGGTCGGGCCGCTCGCCGCGCTCCCACGCGGCGGTGAAGTCGGCGAAGCCGCGCTCGGCACTCATCGCCCGAGCTCCTCTTCCAGCCTGCGCATGGCACGGAAGAAGATCACATCGACGTTGCCCGGCGTCGTCTGCATGCGCACGGCGATCTCGGCGCTCGTAAGGTCATCCCACACCCGTCCCCACACGACCTCGCGCTGCCGGTCGGAGAGCACCGCGAGCAGCTGCTCGGCGACCTCGGCCGCCGCCACCTGGTCGTATCCGTCCTCTGCGGCCGCGACGTCGTCGGCCTCGTCGAGGGAGACGCCCGCCGGCTTGCGGCGGTCGTGGAAGGAGGCCACCACCCGCTGCGCCATGACGGACAGGAGGCCGGCGGGCGCCCCGATGGGGGTGCTGCGCAGGTAGACCGCGCGCACGAAGCGCAGATACACGTCGGCCTCGAGGTCGTCGACGACGTCGATCGGGGCCTTGGCCGCGCAGATCGCCCGCACCAGGCCGCGATGGCGCTCGAACACCAGCGCGACGCAGCGCTTGGCGGTCGCGACGCCCGCTTCGCCCGTCGCCATCCGCTCGCGGGCATGGGCGACGAGCTGCGCGTCGGACATGCGCACGAGCTCCTCGTGGGGCGTCGGACGGTCGCCTGCCATCAGCCGGGATCGTAGGCCACATGCGGGAAACCGTCACCTTGGCGGCGCACGGCCTTACACCTCTCGGCTCCTGTTTACCCGCACGAAACATGTGTAAGAGGTTTATCAGGAGGTCGGTTCGGATTTGCGCCCCAAGCGGAGTGTGGCTACGTTGAAGTCGCACAACGGAGGCGGGCACGCAGGAGGGTTTGTGACCGTATGGTGAACGGTCGCACTAGTGCTACGCATGCGCGAAAGCCGCGCCTCCTCACCTATCTGTGGGTAACGATCAGTGTCAACTGACACCAATGTTACGCATCGTCTGCGTGCGCGTACCGGCGCTCCCGACGATGTGCAGGCACGTCCAAGCTTCGACGTGATCCCGTTCACCCCGGACACGGCTCCGGGGGGACTTGCGGTCAGACGAAGCGTCTGGGTGGCGCCGGCGATGCTCGCGAGCTTCGCGGTGATCGCTGCCCTCATCGAGCCGTCGTTTCCGCGCATGACGTACCTCTACGGCCGCGAGGTGCGCCACCTGGCCGGCGACGAGAGCCTGCGCCTGCCCAGGCAGGCGTCGATCGCGATCCGGCCGCTCTTCCTCGCACTGCTCGCGCTCTTCGCCGGCTTCGGCGCGGGCCGCTGGCGCGACCGCCTGCGCCTCGCCGTGCTCGCGGTCGGTACGTACGTGCCGGTGATCGTCGCCACGGACGTCGTGCTCGCGCGCCTCGGCCGCTACGGCGCGCCGTCGCCGTTCGAGGCCCGCGGAAACCTGATCGTCGGCGTGATCGGCGTGCTCGTCGCCGCCGTCGTGGTCTTCGCGAGCGCCCGCCTGCCGGGGAACGTGCACGTGCGGCGGCGGATCCGGCGCGCCCGCTGGCGCCTGCTCGTGCTGGGAGCCTCGATCGTCTCGACCGCGCTCGCGGTGGCGCTCGCCCTGCACGTCGAGGGCGGCCGGATCGCCGCAGCCGCGCGCATCCCGCTCCTCGGTGGCGTCGGCTCGGTGGTCGTCCTCTTCATCGCGCTGCTCCCGGCCGTGATCTGCTCCTACGGCGCGACGGCCGGCCTGATCGCCCGGGTCCGCCGCCGCCGCCGCGGTCCGATGCCGCGAAGTGCGGCGTTCATCGTCCCCGCTCACAACGAGGAGGGCATGATCGGCGATTGCATCCGGGCGCTCGACGCCGCGGCGGCCGGCTGGGAGGGCGAAGTGGCCGCCTACATCGTCGAGAACGGCTCGACCGACGCCACCCCGTTCGAGGCGGCGCAGGCGCTGGCCGAATGCCCGCACCTGCACGGCGAGGTCGTCACCGCGCCCCCGCTCGGCAAGTCGCGCGCGCTGAACGTCGGTCTCGCCTGCTGCACGCAGGACGTGGTCGTCCGCATCGATGCCGACACGCTCGTGACGCCCGAGCTGCTTGCCCAGACGGTTCCGCACTTCGCCGATCCGGACGTGGGAGGCGTCGGAGTCCTGCCGTTGCCGCGTTCGAACGCGGGCTGGATCGGGCCGATGCGGGCGCTCGAGACGTACTACGGCGTGGCGTTCAAGCGCGTCGCCCAGGGCGTCGTCGACGCCGTGACGGTGCTGCCGGGGGCGACGGTCGCGTACCGCCGCGACCTCCTCGTCGAGCTCTCCGGCTTCGCCGAGGGCGTGAACGGGGAGGACGCCGATATCACAGTGCGGGTCGGGCGGCTCGGCTACCGGATCGTCTCCGACCACCGCATCCGCGTCCACACCGACGTGCCCCGCAACCTCGGCCAGCTGCGCGAGCAGCGCATCCGCTGGTCGCGCGGGCTCTACCACATGGTCGCCCGCAACCGCTCGGCGATCTGGGGCCTGCAGGGTGTCCGCGGCGCCTGGATGCTGCCGTGGGCGGCCTTCGTGATGTTCCGCAAGCTGATGCTGATCCCGCTTGCCGTGGCGGCCGTGGGGATGATCGCCGCCCACCCGAGCACGCTGCCGCTGCGCGAGGTGACCGCGGCGGGCGCGATCCTGCTCGGCGTCCAGCTTGTCCAGATGACGATCGTGCTCGCCTGGTACCGGCGGCTCGACCTGATCGCGTTCGTGCCGGCGTACCTCGTCTTCCGGCTGATCGTCACCTACTACGCACTCGAGACCCTGCTCACGCTCTCGCTCGTCCCCGAA
The DNA here is from genome assembly GCA_036494095.1 of Gaiellales bacterium. Taxonomy (GTDB): domain Bacteria; phylum Actinomycetota; class Thermoleophilia; order Gaiellales; family JAICJC01; genus JAICJC01. Next base: position 9,019 of record DASXOR010000043.1, read on the forward strand.
CGGGCGGCGAGGTACACCCGACCGCAACTGCAAGGAGGCTGACCATGCGTGTACTGATCCTGGGCGGCGACGGCTATCTGGGATGGCCGACCGCGCTGCGCTTCTCCGCCATCGGCCACGACGTCCACGTCGCCGACAACTACCTGCGCCGGCGCGTCCAGCGTGCCCACGGACGCGACTCGCTCACGCCCGTCGCCCCCGACCTGCCGGCCCGCGCCGCGGCCTGGGCCGACGTGGCCGACCGCGAGATCGGCGTCACCGAGGGCGACCTGACCGACCACGACCTCGTCTGCGACATCTTCGCGGCGTTCCAGCCGGAGGTGATCGTGCACTACGGCGAGCTGCCCAGCGCCCCCTACTCGATGATGAGCCGTGACGCCTGCGTCGAGACGCAGATCAATAACGTCACAAACACGCTCAACGTGCTCTGGGCGATGCGCGACCACGCGCCGGATGCGCATCTTGTGAAGCTGGGCACGATGGGTGAGTACGGAACACCGAACATCGATATCGAGGAGGGGTTCATCGAGATCGCGCACAAGGGACGGCGTGACGTGCTGCCGTTCCCGAAGCTGCCGGGATCGATGTACCACTGCTCGAAGGTGCACGACTCGACGAACATCCACCTCGCGTGCCGGGTGTGGGGTCTTCGCGCCACCGACCTGAATCAGGGCGTCGTCTACGGCATCGAGACGCCCGAGACCGCGCTTGACCCGCGCCTCGCCACCCGGTTCGACTACGACGAGACGTTCGGCACGGCGCTCAACCGGTTCTGTGTGCAGGCGGTGATCGGGCACCCGCTGACCGTGTACGGCGAGGGCGGGCAGACCCGCGGCTACCTGAACGTCACCGACACCCTGCGCTGTGTCGAGCTGACTGCGATGAACCCGCCCGACGCCGGCGCCTACCGCGTGTTCAACCAGTTCACGGAGCAGTTCTCGATCCGCGAGCTGGCCGCCGTCGTCGCCGAGGCCGCTGGTGATGTCGGCATCGAGGTCGCCGTCGAGCACGTCGAGAACCCCCGCGTCGAGCTCGAGAAGCACCACTATCGCGCCGCCCACACGAAGCTCGTCGACCTGGGCCTCGAGCCCGCGCTGCTTTCGACCACGCTCGTCGAGAGCATGTTCCGGACAATCGACCGGCACCGCGACCGGGTCATCCCGGAGACGATCGAGCCGACCACGCGCTGGTCGGTGGAGCCGGCCCTGGTCTGATCGAGCCGATGCCGCGCATCCTGCGATCCCTGCGCACGCTCCTGGTCGGCGTCGTCGGCTGGGGCACGCTGGTCGGCGGCGCGGCGGCCGTCCTCGTCCACCGCGACGAGGTGGCCGCCGCGGCGCGGGCGCCGGAGCCTGCCCTGCGGGTGTCGCTGCCGCGCCGCGACGCCTGGGCGTGGGCGCACTTCCCCGCCGGGCGCAACGCCGTGCCTGTGCTCTGCTACCACGGCATCGGGTCGCAGAAGAACTACCTGACCGTGACCAGGCGGATGTTCGCGCAGCAGATGCTCGCGCTGCACACGGGCGGCTTCCACGCGATCTCGATGGGCCAGTACGCGCGCTTCGTCGAGGGAAAGCCGGTTCGCCTGCCGACCCGGCCGATCCTGATCACGTTCGACGACGGCCGCCTCGACTCGTACCGCGGCGCCGACAGCGTGCTCGCCCGCTTCGGCTACCGGGCGACGATGTTCGTCGTCGCGGCCTGGGTGACGCAGCATCCCGGGTTCGCGCTTCACTGGGACGAGCTCGCGAAGATGCAGGCGAGCGGCCGCTGGTCGATCCAGGAGCACGCCGGCCGCGAGCACACCCATGTCCCCATCGACGCCGCGGGCACGCTGGGCGAGGCCTACGCCTACCGACGCTGGATCGCCGGGCCGGGAGGCGGCGGCCACATGGAAAGCTTCGCCGCGTACCGGCGGCGCGTGAGCGGCGACGTGGCCTGGGGCGAGCGGCAGCTGCGCGAGC
>DASXOR010000044.1:0-16349 GCA_036494095.1 Gaiellales bacterium
TCACGTTCGTCGCCTGGGCGCCGCTGATCGTGTACATCCAGATCGTGCAGCCGGTGCGGGCGCTCTTCGCCTGGTCGTTCGACCAGGTGATCCCGGAGCGGATCGCGTCCATCAACGACCGGACGCACACGCCGGTCTTCACGCTCGCGCTGATCACGGTCTGCTCGATCCCGTTCCTCTACATGGCCGCCTACTCGGCCAACTTCCTGAAGGTCGTGGCCCTCTCGACGATCGTTGGCTTCCCGACGTTCGTGCTGGTCGGGATCTCGGCGATCCTGTTCCCCTACCGGCGCCGGGCCGCCTACGAGGCCTCCGTGTCGAACATCTCGTTCCTCGGGCTGCCGCTGCTCGTGTACTTCGGCATCGGCTCGATCCTGGCAGGCCTGTTCGGCGCATGGCTGTGGTTCGCGTATCCGACGCTGGGCCTCCCGCGGGCCGGCGACAGCCTCGCCGCTCAGCTCCTGACGAGCCCGTTCCGCGGCGGCCTCGCGCTCGTCGTCGCCGACCTGATCGTCGGTGCGCTCATCTACTACGCCGGCAAGGCGTGGCGGGCGTCGCAGGGCATTGACCTGTCCCTGAACTACCTCGAGATCCCACCGGAATAGCCGCGTGGGGTTTCTGCGGCGCAAGCAGGCGGAGGGCGGCGATGCCGCCCTCCGCCTCTACTACGCCTCCGACATCCACGGCACCGAGGTGCTGTGGAAGAAGTTTCTGAACGCGCCGAAGTACTACAAGGCGCGGGTGCTCGTCATGGGGGGCGACATCACCGGCAAGATCGTCGTCCCGCTCGTGCAGGACGAGAACGGCTGGTCGGGCCACCTGTTCGGGAGCAAGCTGCAGGCGACGACCGAGGCCGAGCTCGACGGCATCGAGCGCCGCATCCGCGGCAACGGCATGTACCCGTACCGCGCGACCGCCGAGGAGGTGCACCGGATCTCCGGGATGTCCGAAGCCGACCAGGAGGAGTGGTTCGAGTCGGTCATGGTGCACACGTTCGACGAGTGGATCGCGCTCGCCGACGAGCGGCTCGAGGGCACCGACATCCGCTGCTTCGTCATGCCGGGGAACGACGACCCGCCCCGGATCGAGGACTCGATCCGCAACGGCCGAAACGTCGAGGCCTGCGACGAGGCCGTCGTCGAGTTCGACGGCTACTCCATGCTCTCCCTGGGCTACTCGAACCGCACCCCGTGGGACTCGCCGCGGGAGCTCGACGAGGACGACCTCTACGCGCGCATCGCCGAGCTTGCGGCGAAGGTGCCCGACATGAGCCGGTGCGTCTTCAACCTGCACGTCCCCCCGTACGACTCGCGGCTCGACACGGCCGCCGAGCTCGACGACGACTTCAACATGGTGCTGGTGGGCAAGGAGCCGCACATGATCCCGGTCGGGTCGACCGGCGTGCGGCGTGCGATCGAGGAGTTCCAGCCGCTGGCGGCCCTGCACGGCCACATCCACGAGTCGCCCGGCATGAACCGGATCGGGCGCACGCTGTGCGTGAACCCCGGCAGCGACTACCACACCGGGCGCATCTCGGGCTGCCTGGTGACGTTGCGGGGCGACACCGCCGTGCACCAGTTCGTGACGGGCTAGAACCGGGGCCAGGCCCCGCTCAAGCACCGTGGTTAGAGGAGGCGGCCGGCGCCGCCGGGAGGCAGGGTGCGCACGAGGTCGGATGGGGCCGCCCCGGCGTGCTCCTCCGGCAGGTCGTCGCTGGCGCCGCGCTCCGCGCACGTGACCCGCAGCCACACCGATCGCAGCCAATTGCGGAATCTGTTCCTGCAGCCATGATACGTGGCGCTGCTCTCGGGGGACGCCTCGCCACCGTTTGAACCACGGGGTCAGACCCCGGTCGAAAAAGCGGGGACTGTCCCCGCTCGGGACAGCCCCATACCGCTGCCTCACCAGTCGGCGACGGAGCCGTCGTCGTGGAAGTAGCGCATCAGCGGCTCCTGCTGGAACGGGTGCTTGGCCGCCTCGCGCTCGTCGACCTCGACGCCCAGGCCGGGCGTTGTCGGCAGCTGGGCGGTGCCGCCCTCGAACGGCAGCGTCTGGGAGAGCACGTCGAAACGCCACGGCACGTCGGCGCGCCACGTCTCCTGGATGATGAAGTTGGGGGTGGCGAACGCGACGTGCATCGACGCGGCGTGCCCGATCGGCCCCGTCGAGGAGTGCGGCGCGAGCGCGGCGTGGTAGGCCTCGCCGATCGCCGCGATCCGGCGCAGCTCCGAGATCCCGCCGCAGTGCACGGCATCCGGCTGCAGCACCGAGCACGCGCCCAGCTCGAGCAGCTCCTTGAACGGATGCCGCGTACACAGCCGCTCGCCGGTCGCAAACGGCACCGTGGTGCGGCGGGCGAGCTCGGCCATCGCCCGCGGGTGCTCGGGCGGACAGGGCTCCTCGAAGAACCACGGCCGGTAGGGGTCGAGCACGCGGATGTACTGCGCGGCCATCATCGGCGAGCAGCGCCCGTGCATGTCCACCATCAGCTCGACCTCGTCGCCGACCTCGTCGCGCACCGCGGCCATGATCGCGTCGGCGTGGCCGAGCGCCGCGCTGCCGTCGAGCCGGCCGGTGCGGGGGATGACCACCTCGAGCTTGATCGCGTCGAAGCCCAGCTCGACCGACTCGCGGGCCCGCTCGCGCGCCTGCTCGGGCGAAAGGGCGTGGTAGACGGAGTGCATCTCGCCGCCGCCGAGGTGGTCATAGAGGCGCACGGTGTCGCGCACGGCGCCGCCCAGGAGCTGGTACACCGGCACGCCGAGCGCCTTGCCGGTGATGTCCCAGCAGGCGTGCTCGATCCCGCTCATGGCCGAGCACTCGACCATCCCGGGGCGGAAGAAGTGCTGCCGGTACATCATCTGCCACAGGTGCTCGACGCGGCGCGGGTCCTCGCCCATGAGCAGCGTGCGGTAGTCCTCGACGCAGCCCACGACGGCGCGGGTCTTCCACTCGACCGTCGCCTCGCCCCACCCCACGAGGCCCTCGTCCGTGCTCATTTTGACGAACACCCAGTTGCGCATCTCGGCGTGCACGACCACCGTGTCGATCGCGGTGATCTTCATGTCCGCACGTACCGGGGAGGAAGCTCGCCGGCGTGCTCGATCCGCGCCAGGCCGGTGCGTAGCATCCGGCGGACGTGGCCGTGGACGACGAACATCAGGTTGACCGGGTCGGCGCCGAACGGCCCGAGCCGCTCGTCGGCGTGCCCGCACAGCTCGGCGAGCGTCGCCGGCCGCTCCAGGCGCTCGGCGAGGGCCGCGTCCATCCGCTGGACGAACGCGCGGCTCTCGTCCAGGAAGGCGGTGATGTCGGCGCCGCGCCGCTCGGGCCAGTGACCCGAGTGCACGGCGGTCGCGCCCAGCGATCCGACCATGCCGATGGTCTCCAGGTACGGGTCGACATCCTCGTACGTCGGCGGCAGCGCGGGCGAGCCGTCGGCGGCCGGGCACATGCGCCAGTGCACCGCATCGGAGGAGAACAGCAGGCCCGCGCCGGGCTCGTGCAGCACCAGGTGGCCGGGCGAATGGCCGGGGGCGTGGTGCACGTCGATGCGGCGCCCGCCGACGTGCACCGACTCGCCGCCGGCGAACCCGACCTCGACGGTCGCCGGCGCGCCGTAGTTCGCGCGCATCCACACCTTGTCGGCCGGGCCGTAGCCGACGTCGTGCTCGAGCTCGTAGGCCCCGTAGCGGTCGGTGACGAGCCGCTCGGGCTCCGAGACCATCATCCGGTCGGCGAACCCGCATGCGGCGATCGCGTTCGGCAGCGTCTCGCGCAGGCCGGCGAGGCCGCCCTGATGGTCGAGGTCGGGGTGGGTGACGACGACCATCGCGACGTCGGCGGGGGCGATCCCGAGCGCCCGCAGCGCCGGCAGGATCACCTCGCGTGGCGTCGCGGTCATGCCCGTGTCAACGATCAGCGCCTGCCCGCCGTCGGCGAGCAGGTACTGGTAGACGTTGCGCGGTCCGACCATCGACTCGAGCCGCCAGGTGCCGGCCGCGACCTCGGTCAGGCCCATCGCGCATCAACCTGGTTCGGGGGCCACATTGAACGATCAAGTAAACCACATTAGACTGGCGCGATGGCCAACGGCTCCGACACACCCGACGGGCTTCGCGCTCGCCATGCGGCCATGCTCGCAGGCGTCGGGCTCGAGCCCGCGGCGCGGCACGGGGGCGACTCGGCGGGGCGCTTCGGCGACGGCCGCCGCTACCACTTCGAGATCGCGAGCGTCGAGGGGCCGGGCGTGCTGCGGGCGGTGCTCGCCGAGGCCGACGCTCTGGGCGTCCGCGTCGACCGCGTGTCGCAGGGGTCGGGCATCATGATGCTCGCCGACGCGGCGCTCGACGAGATGGCGGCGATCGGGCGCGACCGCGGCGTGGAGGTCTGTCTCTTCCTCGGCCCGCGGGGCGGCTGGGATCCGGGCGGCCAGGCGCTCGTGATGGACGCCGCCGCCGGCGTGGCCCGCGGCCCCGAGGCGGTCGAGGCCTGCATCGCCGAGGCCGACCGTGCCTGCTCGCACGGCATCCGCAGCCTCCTCGTCGGCGACATCGGCGTGCTCGACGTGCTCGCCCGGCTGCGCGCGTCCGGCGCCCTGCCGGCCGACCTGCGCTTCAAGACCTCGGCGGTCATGTGCGCCGCGAACCCTGCCACCGCAGCGCTCTACGACCGCATCGGCGCCGACACGATCAACGTCGCCACCGACCTCACGATCGACATGCTCGCGGCCATGCGCCGGGTCACCGAGCGGCCGCTCGACCTCTACATCGAGGCGCCGGACGACCTGGGCGGGTTCGTGCGCATCTACGACGTGCCCGAGATCGTGCGGGTGGCCGCCCCCGTGCACCTCAAGTTCGGGCTGCGAAACGCCCGCTCGGTGTACCCCAGCGGCGGGCATCTCGAGGATGTCGCGGTCGCCCAGGCCCGGGAGAAGGTGCACCGGGCGGCACTGGCCGAGCGGCTGCTGCGCGACCTTGCGCCGGAACTGCTGGCCTAGCCGGCCGGCACCCCCGCGCTGAGGCCGCCGTCGACCAGGAACGGCGCCGCGGTGCAGAACCCGGACTCGTCCGAGCACAGGAAGAGGGCCATTGCCGCGATCTCCTCGGGGCGACCGATCCGGCCGAGCGCGTGCATCCGGCCGGCCTCCACCCTGGCCGCGTCGGGGTCGGCCTGGATCTCGAAGTAGCGCTGGGCCATGCCCGTGTCGATGTACCCGGGGCAGATGCAGTTGCAGCGGATCCCGTGGCGCCCGTTCTCGAGGGCGATCGACCGGGTCAGGTTGATCACCCCGCCCTTCGCGGCGCAGTAGGCGCCGAGCGCCGGCTCGACCCAGAACCCGTTCACGGACGCCATGTTCACGATCGACCCGCCGCCGAGCGCGCGCATGCGGGGGATGGCGGCGCGCGCGCACAGGTAGACGCCCTTCAGGTTCACCCCGAGCACGCGATCCCAGTCCTCCGGCGGCGTGTCCTCGACGGTGCGCTCGTACTGGATCGCCGCGTTGGACACGATCGCGTGCGGCCCACCGTGGCGCCCGGCGGCCGCCATCAGGCCCTCGACCTGGGCAGCGTCCGAGACGTCGCAGACGTGCGCCTCGGCGCGTCCGCCCCCGTCCTCGATGGCCGCGGCGGCCGCGCGCACGCCGCCGCCGTCCACATCCGCGCACAGCACGAGCGCGCCCTCGGCCGCGAGCCGCTCCGCGATCGCCCGGCCGATCCCGGTCGCCGCTCCGGTCACGACGCTGACCTTGCCTTCCATCCGCACGTCCGCTCCTCCTTCTTCGGGTCGGCGCATACTCCGCCACTTTGACGATCAAGTAAAGTGGCGGTGGTGAAGAGTGCCCCTGGCAGACGCCCGACGATGCGCGATGTGGCCGAGCACGCGGGCGTCTCGGCGCAGACCGTCTCGAACCTCGTCAACAACCGCCTGCGGCAGATGTCCGACGAGACGCGGGTGCGGATCGAGGGTGCGATGGAGCAGCTCGGCTACCACCCCAACCTGACGGCGCGCAGCCTCCGCTCGGCGCGCACGACGACCATCGGGTTCCTCTTGCTGGACGAGGGCGCGCGCTATCTCGCCGACCCGATGACGGATCAGGTGATCGCCGGTGTCGGCGACATCGCCCGCGACCGCGGCTACAGCGTGCTGATCCACGCCGGGCGGCCCGGCAGGCCCGACAGCGGCCTCCTCAAACCGGTGCTCGAGTCGCGCGTCGACGGCGTGCTGCTGTTCCTCTCCGGCCCACCCGAACAGCGAGCCTGGTACCCGGCCCGGGCGGCCGAGCTGAACGTGCCGACGGTGGTCATGGAGGAGGCGCTCGCGGGCGACGAGCCGCAGATGTCCGTCACCGCCGAGAACGGCATCGGCGCCCGGTCGCTGGCGGATCACCTGATCCGCGGCGGCCACCGGCGAATCGCGTTCATCGCCGCGCGCCAGCCGTGGCCCATGGTCGAGCAGCGCCACCTCGGCTACCGCGAGGCACTCGCGGCCGCCGGCCTCGAGCGCGACCCCTCCCTCGAGCTCTTCGAGGGCATCTGGGATGCGGCCGACGCCGGATCGATGGTCGACCGCCTGCTCGCGCTGCCGGATCCGCCGACGGCAATCATGGGCGGCAACGACCTGCTCGCGATCGGCGCGATGCGGCAGGCGCGCGCCCGCGGCCTGCACGTCCCCGACGACCTCGCCGTGACCGGCTTCAACGACTTCGCATTCGCCGAGTTCGTCGACCCGCCGCTGACCACGGTGCACGTCCCCGGCTACGAGATGGGATGCTCGGCGGCGCAGCTCCTGATCGACCACCTCGACGGCCGCGAGATCTCCGAGCCGCACATCACGCTCCCGGTCGAGTTGCGCTTGCGCGGGTCGGCGTGAGCGGCCAAATCCGAACCCCGCGCTCGTCCGAGGCCCCAAGGAGGTCGACCCGTATGGATACTGACACCCGTTCACGATCCCTGCACGGTCGCAGCGCCGTCGTCACCGGCGTCGGCTCGGGCCTCGGCCAGGCGATCGCGCGCGAGCTCGCGGCCGAGGGGGCGCTGGTGCTCGGCTGCGACATCGACGACGACGCGGGCGCCGAGACGATGGCCGGGATCGGCGAATACCGCCACGCCGACGTCTCCAGCGAGCGGGCGGTCGAGGCGCTGATCGCCGACGCGGTCGGCCGCCACGGCCGTCTCGACGTGATGGTGAACAACGCGGCGGTCCAGATCGAGCAGGAACTTGCGGAGACCACCGAGCAGCAGCTCGACCGCATCCTCGCGGTGAACCTCAAGGGCGTCTTCTTCGGGTGCAAGCACGCCGTGCGCGCCATGCGGCCCGCGGGCGGGGGCGCGATCGTGAACATCGCCTCCATCCTGGGCCTCGTCGGCGACGGGATCCTGGCCGCCTACTGCGCCGCGAAGGGCGGTGTGCTCGGCATCACCCGCGCGACCGCCGTCCAGTACGGGCGCGACGGGATCCGCTGCAACGCCGTCTGCCCGGGCGACATCGACACGCCGCTCGTCCAGGCCTACTTCAACACGGCCGCCGACCCCGCTGCGCTGCGCGCCCAGATCAGCGCCGAGTACCCGCTGGAGCGGATCGCCCAGCCGCGCGAGATCGCCCGGGCGGTGGTGTTCCTCGCGGGCGAGGACGCCTCGTTCATGAGCGGCCAGCCGCTCGTCGTCGACGGTGGCCTCCTGGCCACGTGCTACTGATGGGCGCCCGCATCGACGACGGCTGGACGTACCACGGCCTGCGCGTCGTCCGGCTCGAGAACGCCCGCCTGGCGATCGACGTGATGCCGGAGCTGGGCGGGAAGATCCTGCGCATCGTGGACAAGCGCGGCGACCGTGACGTGCTGTGGCACTCACCGCGCGTCGAGCCTCATCGCGCCGAGCTGCACGCGAACTTCGACGACCACTGGCCCGGCGGCTGGGACGAGGCGTTCCCGGGCGGGGCGCCGTCGCCGAACCGCTACGGCGACCAGCTGCCGTACATGGGCGAGCTGTGGACGACGGCGGCGACGCACCGGATCGTCCGCGACGACGCCGGCGGCGTCGAGCTCGAGCTCGTGCTGGCCACGCCGATCACGCCCGCGTGCTGGACGCGCCGGCTCGTGCTCGCGGGCGACGACCCGGTGCTGCGCATCTCCTACCGGCTTGAGAACGTCGGCACGATGCCGTTCGACTACAACTGGGGCCTGCACCCGGTGGCGGCGATCTCACCGCAGCACCGCTTCGACGTCCCGGCAGCCCGCGCCGAGGTCGACGAGAACGGGGGCGGCACGCTCGGCGTCAAGGGCGACCGGTACGAGTGGCCGTTGATGGACGGCATGGACGTGCGCCGGGCCCTCGGCCCCGATGCCGGCTGCTTCGCGCTCCACTATCTGACCGAGCTGCGCGAGGGCTGGGTCGCCACCACCGACACGGCGGCGCGGCGCGGGTTCGGCCTGGTCTTCGATCGGACGCTCTTCCCGGTCGTCTGGCTGTGGATGGTCTACGGCGGCTGGCGCGGCTACTACCACGCCATCGCCGAGCCCTGGACCGGGTACCCGAGCCCGCTGGCCGAGGCGGTTGCGGCCGGCCGGGCGCGCGTGCTCGACCCGGGCGGGGTGCTCGAGACGGAGGTCACGGCGATCGTCTACGACGGCGTCGAATCCGTGTCGCGGCTGACCGCGGACGGGGCGGTCTCGGCGTGACCGGATCCGCGGAACCACTCGTCGGCCGGGGCCTGCGCACTGTCGCAAGCGGCCTCGACCACCCCGAGGGCGTGTGCTGGTCTCCGGCCGAGGACGCGGTCTACGCGGGCGGCGAGGCGGGGCAGCTGTATCGCTTCGACCTCGCCGGCGGCCGGCTCGAGACGGTCGCCACCGTGCCGGGCGGCTTCCTGCTCGGCCTGGCGCTCGACGCCGCCGGCAACGTGTACGCGTGCGACGCATCGAGCGGCCGTGTGCAGCGGATCTCGCCCGACGGCCGCATCGCGCCCCACGGCGATCGCATCGGCTATCCGAACTACCCGGTCTTCGACCGCGACGGGAACCTGTGGGTGACCGACTCCGGCTCGTGGGATCAGGTGTCCGGCGGCCTCGTGCGGATCGCCCCGGACGGCGCCACCGAGCGCATCGCCGGGCCGTTCCGGTTTGCGAACGGGCTCGCGATCCACGGCGAGCATCTGTACCTGGTCGAGTCGCAGATGCCGGGCGTCGTGCGGATGCCGCTCGCAGGCGGACCGGCCGAGGCGGTGGTCGAGCTTCCGCGCACCGTCCCCGACGGCCTCGCCTTCGATGCCGAGGGCGGGCTCTGGATCGGGTGCTACCAGCCCAACCGCATCTACCGGCTCGATGGCGGCGGTGGGCTTGCGGTGGTCGTCGACGACTGGACGGGCGAGTACGTGATGACGCCGACCAATCTGGCGTTCGCCGGCGCCGCGCTCGGCGAGCTCGTGCTGGCCTCGCTCTGCGGGTGGGCCGTGAAGGCGATCGATCCGGGCGTCACGGGCGCTCCGCTCGAGTATCCGGTGCCGGCCGATGGCTGACGTCGTCGTGATCGGCGGCGGCATCCTCGGCGCGACAGCCGCGTTGCACCTGGCCGACGCGGGCGCCGGCGAGGTCGTGCTGCTCGAGCGCGAGCCTGCGCTGGGCACGCAGACGACCGCGGCCGGAGCGGGATTCGTCGGCTACTGGGCGGGCGAGCTCGAGGCCGAGCTGGCCGAGTACGGCATGCGCTTCTACGCCGACCTGCGCGACCGCGCGGGCGGTGACCTCGGGGTACGCCAGGTCGGGCTGCTGTTCCCGGCGCTGTCCGAGCCGGGCGTCGAGATGCTGCGCCAGGAGCACGAGCGCGAGCTCGGGTTCGCGCCGGGCGTCGTGATGATCGACGCGTCCGAGACCGTGCGCATGGCGCCGATCCTGGCTCCGCGCGCCGTGCACGGCGCGCTCCTGCAGCCGGACGCGTACCAGGTGAACACCGTGCGCGTGATGGGGGCGCTCGAGGGCGAGCTGCGCGCGGCGGGCGTCGATGTCCGCACCGGCGTCGCCGCCGAGGGTGCGATCGTCGAGGGCGGACGGGTTGCGGGCGTGCGCACGTCGGAAGGGCCGATCGCCGCCGGCGCCCTCGTCAACGCGGCGGGCGCGGCGGCGCGGGCGCTCGGCGGGCGCGACGGCGTCGACGTCGCCGCGGTGCCGCTGCTCGAGTCGCGGTTCACGACCGCGCCGATCGCGGGCGTCACGGACGATCTGCCGATGATGCTCTTCTTCGAGCGCGACCTGCTCTACCTGCGGGAGGAGGCGGGCGGCCTCCTCGTGGGGGCGATCGAGCGCACCATCGGCGAGCGCTCGCGGGTCGACCTCGATGCCCCCCCGCGCACCGCCGAGCTCTCCGACCACGCCGCCCGCGAGCACGAGCAGCTCGCTCGTGAGCTCGCCGGCGTCATCCCCGCACTCGCAGATGCGCCGGTGCGGGAGCGGGCGAGCGGCCTTCCGACCTGGACTCCGGACGGACGCCACATCCTCGGGTTCGCACCCGGCATCGAGGGCTACCTGGTGCTCGCGGGGTGCAACGAGTCGTGCGTCACCCACGGCCCGGGGTTGGCGAGGATCGCGGCCGAGCTGGTCACGACCGGCGCGAGCGCCGCGGACATCTCGGCCTATCGGGTCGACCGCTTCGGAGCGCTCGGCGCCGGCCCGCTGCAGGCCGCCGCCGAGGCCCAGTACCTGATGCGGCACCCGCCGGCCGAGGGCGTCGCCGCGACGCCGTTCGGGATCGAGCTTTCGTGAGCGGGGAGCTGCGCAGCGCGCGCTGGTTCGCGACCCAGGACGTGGCCGGCCTGATCCACCGGTCATACCTGAAGGCGGAGGGCATCTCACAGGCGGCGATCGAGGGCCGGCCCATCGTCGGCGTCTGCAACTCGTGGAGCGAGCTCGTCAACTGCAACGTGCACTTCCGCGGCCTGGCCGCCGCCGTCAAGCGGGGGGTGCTGCAGGCCGGCGGGCTGCCGCTCGAGTTCCCCACGATCTCGCTCGGCGAGGCGTTCATGAAGCCGACGACGATGCTGTTCCGAAACCTGATGGCGATGGACGTCGAGGAGACGATCCGGGCCAACCCGTTCGACTCGGTCGTGCTGATCGGCGGCTGCGACAAGACCGTGCCGGCGCAGCTGATGGGCGCGGCCAGCGTCGATCTGCCCACCATCATGATCACCGGCGGGCCGGCCCAGCCGGCGGTGTTCCGCGGCGAGCACATCTCAAACGGCACCGATCTGTGGCGCTACACGGCCGACCTGCGCGCCGGCCGGATCACGCAGGCGGACTACGACGCCCTCGAGGCCGCGATGGTGCCCTCGGCCGGGCACTGCCAGGAGATGGGCACCGCCTCGACGATGACGTCGCTGGTCGAGGCGCTGGGGATGGCGCTGCCGGGAACTGCGTCGATCCCCGCGGTGGATGCCCGCCGCGCCGCGGCGGCCGAGGCGACCGGCCGCCGGGCGGTCGAGATGGTGCTCGAGGGCGGCCCGCTCCCGGCCCAGATCCTGACGGCGGCCGCCTTCGACAACGCGATCACGCTGCTGATGGCGCTCGCCGGGTCGACGAATGCGGTGCTGCACCTGCTCGCGATCGCGGGTCGGGTCGGCGTCGACCTGCGCCTCGACCGGTTCGACGAGATCTCGCGGCGCACGCCGGTGCTCGCGAACGTGCGGCCGAGCGGAGAGCACCTGGTCGAAGACCTCTTCCACGCCGGCGGCGTGCCGGCCGTGTTGCACGAGCTTGCCCCGCTGCTCGACGGCGCCGCGCTGACGGTGACCGGCGCCAGCCTGTCCGAGACCCTCGCCGCGGCCGCGCCGAGTCTCAACCGCTCGGTGGTCGCGCCGCTCGACCGACCGCTCGCGACCGAGGGCGGCATCGCCGTGCTGCGCGGTTCGCTCGCCCCCGGCGGCGCGCTCATCAAGCGCAGCGCCGCGTCGCCGGAGCTGATGCGACACCGCGGCCCGGCGGTGGTGTTCGAGGATGTCTACGACCTGGCGGCGAGGATCGACGACCCGGCGCTCGAGGTCAGCCCGGACTCGGTGCTCGTCCTGCGCGACAGCGGGCCGAAGGGGGCGCCGGGGATGCCGGAGTGGGGTCAGCTGCCGATCCCGTCCAAGCTCCTGAAGGCCGGCGTCTCCGACATGGTGCGGATCTCGGACGCGCGCATGAGCGGCACCTCGTTCGGCACCGTCGTCCTGCATGTCGTGCCCGAGTCCGCGGCGCGGGGGCCGCTCGCGGTCGTGCGCAACGGCGATCCGATCGTGCTCGATGTCGAGAAGCGCAGGCTGGATGTCGAGGTGCCGGCCGCCGAGCTCGCCGATCGCCTGGCGGCCCTGCCGCAGGCCGCCCCGAAATACACGCGCGGCTACGGCCGCCTCTACCTCGACCACGTCATGCAGGCGGACACCGGCTGCGACTTCGACTTCCTGCGGAGCCGCGAGGGCGAGCCGGCGGAGCCCGATCCGCTCGGCCTGGTGGGCGGGCCGATCGGCGGCTGGTAGGCGGGCGGCTCGTTCAGGCCGCGGACAGGAGCCGCCGGTCGATCGCCGGGGGCGCGAGGATGTGCTCTGTCGCCATGACCGACGCGCCGACGACGCCCGCCCGCGCGCCCGCGCTGCTGTGCACGACTGTGAGGTGGCGGGTCGCCAGCGGCGGGGAGCGCTGATAGACGACCTCCCGCACGCCGGTGAGGAGATCTTCGGCAGCGTCTGCGATCTCGCCGCCGAAGACGATGACCGCCGGGTTGAAGAAGTTGACGATCGATGCGAGCACGTCGCCGATGTCGCGTCCCGCATGGCGGGCGAGCCCGGTCGCCGTGCGGTCGACCTGATGCAGAAGGGCGGCGACATCGTGGACGTCGCGCGCGGCGATGCCAGCGTCACACAGGCGGGAGGCGAGCGCGCCGCCTCCCGCGATCGCCTCGAGGCAGCCGTCGTTCCCGCACGTGCACGTGATCCCCGCGGCCCGCGGCGCGCGGATGTGGCCGAGGTCTCCGGCCGAGCCGTCCGCGCCGCGATAGATATGACCGCCCGCCACGATGCCGCAGCCGATGCCGGTTCCCACCTTGACGAACAGCAGGTTCTCGGTCGTCGGCCACGCCAGGCGATGCTCGCCGAGCGCCATCACATTCACGTCGTTGTCCACGAGCACCGGGGCGCCCAGCTGCTCCGAGAGCCGGTCGCCGACCCGCACGCCGTTCCAGCCGGGCATGATCGGCGGGTGCACCGGCTGGCCGGTGGCGAACTCGACCGGGCCAGGCAGGCCGACTCCGACTCCACGCACGTCGGCGCCGCTGCGGCCGGCTTCGGCGAGCAACCGCTCGAAGCGCTCCGCCAGCCAGGGCAGCACGACGTCCGGGCCGTCGGCGACCGCGATCTCATCAGTGGCCTCGGCGAGCACGTTCGCGTCGAGGTCCGTGACCGCCGCGTGACAACGTGTCGCGCCGACGTCCCCGGCGAGCACGACGCCGAACTGGGGATTGAATGCGAGAACCGTGGGGGGGCGACCGCCGGTCGAGATGTTGGCGCCTGCGGAGACGAGCAGACCGTGGGCGAGCAGCTGGTCGATCCGCTGAGAGACCGTGGAGCGCGCGAGGCCCGTCAGCTCGACGAGCGCCGCGCGCGTCGTCGCGCCCTGCCGGATCAGTTGCAGCATCTCCCCCGGGCCGAATCTGGCTGAACCCGGGGTGTCGGCTGCGCTCGGCAAGATCCGCCGGAGCTTAGACGCAGCCCTGACTTCCGCCGATCATCAGGCAATAGATTTACACATCTCTTACCAAAGTCGGCGCTCAAAGCAATAAAGTAGGCGACCTCGTTACATACCTAAGGTCAGCTGCTCAGCAGATCACTCGAGAAGGCGCTTGGCCGGCATAACCCTCACCAACGTCACGAAGCGTTTCCCCGGGTTCCTCGCGGTTCGCGATCTCAACCTGACGATCGCCGACGGCGAGTTCCTGGTGCTCGTCGGCCCGTCCGGGTGCGGAAAGACGACCGTCCTGCGGATGATCGCCGGCCTCGAGGCGCTCACGGAGGGGCGGGCCAGCATCGGCTCGGTCGACGTGACGTCGATGCCGCCGAAGGACCGAGACGTCGCGATGGTCTTCCAGGACTACGCCCTGTACCCGCACCTGTCGGTCGAGAAGAACCTCGGCATCGGGCTGAAGCTCCGCCGCGTGCCGAAGAGGGACAGGCGCGCCCGCGTCCTGAAGGTCGCGACCCTCCTCGGCCTGGAGGACCTGCTCGATCGCCGCCCAGCCGAGCTGTCGGGTGGACAGCGCCAGCGGGTGGCGATCGGGCGGGCAATGGTGCGGGAGCCGCGCGTCTACCTGATGGACGAGCCGCTCTCCAATCTGGACGCGAAGCTCCGCGTCCAGATGCGCGCGGAGATCGGCCGGCTGCGCGACCGCCTGCGGGTGACGACCGTGTACGTCACGCACGACCAGGTGGAGGCGATGACCCTGGGCGACCGGGTCGCGGTGCTGAACGCGGGCGTCCTCCAGCAGGTTGGTACCGCTCAGGAGCTCTTCGACCACCCGGTGAACACGTTCGTCGCGGGATTTATCGGGTCGCCCGAGATGAACCTCGTCCACGCGACGGTCGCCGGCGGCAGCGTACAGTTCGGCGGTCACCGCCTGGCGCTCCGGGCTGACGCGGGGCTGAACGGCTCGGGGCACGTGATCGTGGGTATCCGCCCGACCGACTTCGAGCACGTCCCCGCGGGCGACCAACCGGGGGCGGCGATGACCGTCAGGGCCGAGGTGCTCGAGTCGCTCGGGGCCGAGGTGCGGATCGTCTTCACCGTCGAGGCGAGGTCCGGGGCCGAGCCGGGGGCAACCACCGGATCCGGCGTCGATGGTGCGGACTTCTCGCTGCTCCGCGAGCCGGGCGCGGCGCCGGAATCCGGGACGACGTTCACGGCTTGTCTGAAGCAGGGCGGCGAGCTGCGCACGGGCGAGCCGGTGACGCTCGCCGTCGACCAGGCAGCACTCCACTTCTTCGACCCGCAGAGCGGCGTCGCCATCGGGGCGCGATCGCGGCGCGGATGACCCCTCCCAAGGAGACGAAAGGTAGGCCGTGAGCATGCACGACATGACGTTGTTCCGGAAGCAAGGCTTTGTTCTGGGCTTTGCGCTCCTCCTCGTGGGCGCGGTGGTCGCTGCCTGCGGCAGCAGCTCGAGCGGCGGCTCGAGCAGCAGTGGGCAGCCAGCGCACGTGACCCTCAAGTTCATGAGCCTCGCCAACAGCCCGTCCGTCGAGGCGGCCTGGGGCCAGATGATCGCCGCATTCGAGAAGCAGAACCCGGGCGTGACCATCGTGCGGACCCCGGTCGCCTACGGTGCCGGTGGCTCCAGCTACCGGGTCAAGGCCAAGCTGGCCGCCTCGTCGCCGAGTGCCCCCGACCTGGTCGAGGGCGACATGGGCCCGGGCGGCGTGATGTCCTCGCTCGTGGCGGACGGGCTGCTGCACCCGCTCGATAGCTATTCGACCCAGTACGGCTGGCCGAAGAAGTTCGGGTCGTTCATCGCCCAGCTCGAGCTCTCGAGCGATGGCAAGCGCGTCGGCAACGGACCCGTCTACGGCATCCCCGACTTCGCTGAGATCCTCGGCGTCTTCTACAACAAGGAGCTCCTGGGCAAGCTCGGCATGCAGCCGCCGCAGACGATGGCCGACTTCGAGGCAACCCTGAAGGCGGCGAAGGCGGGCGGGATGACGCCGATCACCATCGGCGGCCTCGACCAGTTCCCCTGGAGCCACCTGTACGACATCATCTCGGATCGGTACGGCAGCGTGCCGGGGCTGATCAACTGGTTCCGGGGCGTCCCCGGCTCCACGGTCGACACGCCGCAGATGACGCAGGCCGCAGCGACGCTGCAGTCCTGGTACTCGGCCGGCTATTTCGAGGACGGCGCCAACGGCGTCAGCGACGCCGACTCGGGCACCCGCTTCGCGGCGGGCGATGCCCTGTTCCATGTTTCCGGTCCGTGGTACACGGAGCAGGCGCTCCAGGGCCTCGGCCAGAACG
This sequence comes from Gaiellales bacterium, assembly GCA_036494095.1. Classification (GTDB taxonomy): domain Bacteria; phylum Actinomycetota; class Thermoleophilia; order Gaiellales; family JAICJC01; genus JAICJC01. The sequence goes on from DASXOR010000044.1 coordinate 16,025, forward strand.
CCGGGTTCTTCCTGATGCCCCCACTCACCGCAGGCGCGGCGGCGACGTCGACCGGGTGGATGGGCTGGTCGGTCGGCGTGACCTCAAAGAGCAAGTACCCGACCCAGGCGGCGCGCTTCCTGGACTTCCTCACGGGGCCGACCGCGCGCGCCATCATGCTGAAGCACGACAACCCGCCGGGCACGCCGGGAACGGTGTACTCGCCCGATACGCCCCCGCTGGTCAAGATCATCGGTGAGCAGTTCACGGACCTGATCAACAAGGGCACCCTCGTGCCGTACATGGACGTCGCCTACCCGCAGGTGGACCCGTACAACATCCTCGC
>DASXOR010000045.1:0-6011 GCA_036494095.1 Gaiellales bacterium
CCGCGGACGCCTGGCCCGCATCGCTCGTGTCGGCGAGCAGGAAGTCGTACTGCTTGCTCTTGAACTGCAGCACCACCTCGGCCGTGCTCGACGTCGCGTTCGAGATCATCTTGATCGAGGCACCGGGATACTTCTTCGCGAAATCGGCCAGGTTGTGCTTGCCCATCCAGTCGGGGTAGTTGGCGAGGATCGCCTGGCCGGTGATCGCCTCGGCGCTCGAGCCGCCCGCCGCCGACGAGCCCGAGGAGCCCGAGGAGCCCGAGCTGCCGCACGCGGCCAGAAGCGACGCCGCCGACAGGCCGAGCGCGCCCGTCCCCGCGCGCCGCAGCAGCGCAGCCCGGGTGAGCGGATCGAGTGAGAGGGGTTCCTCGGTCTTCACGGCAGTACCTCCGGTCAGCATCAACGAGCCCGAAGGGGCAGTTTGGCCCGGCTCCGGCACCGTGTCAAACCGGACGGTGGTCGTGCTAGCCTCGCGGCCCATGGAAGGCTCTTCACGCCTCGAGCTCGGTGATGGAGACGTCCTCCTGGAGCGGGACGTCGGGGTGATCGCGCGTGACGGGATCCGGCTCTCGGTCGACGTGTATCGCCCGGCCCGGCCCGGCCGGTTCCCCGCCATCCTCGAGCACATCCCCTATCGCAAGGACGACCTGCGGGCCATCGAGGACCGGTCGCAGGCGACCTTCCTCGTGAACGCCGGGTTCGTCTGCGTGCGCCTCGACGTCCGCGGCACCGGCAGCTCGCAGGGGGTTGCGCAGGACGAGTACACCGAGGCCGAGCAGCACGACGGCTACGACGTGGTCGCGTGGATGGCGCAGCAAGAGTGGTGCACGGGCGCGGTGGCCTCATGGGGCGTGTCCTACGGCGGGTTCAGCTGCATCCAGCTCGCCGCCCTGCGCCCGCCGGCGCTGCGGGCGATCGCACCCGTCTATGCGACGGACGACCGCTACACCGACGACATGCACTTCCACGGAGGTGCGCTCAACGCCAGCAGCCTGCCCGGATACCCCACCGAGATGATCGCAATGAACGCCCTGCCGCCGCTCGGCCGGCGCGATGAGGAGTTCGACCGCACCTGGCGGCGCCGGATCGAGGAGACCCCCGCGTGGCTCGTGGCCTGGATCCGCGAGCAGCACGATGGGCCGTACTGGCGCAACGGCTCGCTGCGGCCCGACTACGGCCGAATCGTCTGCCCGGTGCTGATCTGCGCCGGCTGGCGGGACGGCTATCGCACGGCGGCGCTGCGCATGGCGCGGAACCTCGAGGCGCCGTGGCAGCTGCTCGCCGGGCCCTGGGCGCACAAGCTGCCCGATCGCGGCGTCCCCGGGCCGCGCTACCCCTTCCTGGCCGAGATGGCGCGGTTCTTCCACCGTCACCTCGGCGAGGTCGATGCGCCGCCTCCGCCCGACCGGCCGCGGTCGGTGTTCTTCGTCGGCAGCCCGGACGCGCCGGTGCGCCCGCATCCGGTGGTGTCGGGGCAGTGGCTCGCGTCGGAGAGCTGGCCCGAGGGCGTGCGGCACACGCATCTCGTGCTGGGCGAGCCGGCGACGGCGCCCGCTCGGGTGACCACGGGGATCATGACCGGGCAGTGGTGCCCGCCGCCTCCGGCGACCGGCCAGTTCCTCGACCAGTCCCGCGACGACGCCCAGAGCGCCGTGTTCGACAGCGAGCCGCTGGCGGCGCCGGTGGACCTCTTCGGCGAGCCCGTCGTGCGCCTGCGGCTGCGGCATCCGGGGCCGCGCACGCTGGTATCGGTCAAGCTCCACAACGTCGCCCCGGACGGCTCGGCGCAGCCGGTCACGACCGCTGCGGTGAACATCGCGGTCGGGGGGCAGACCGCGGTCGAGCTGCCGCTGATGGCCGCCGGCTGGCGGTTTGCCGCCGGCCACCGGATTCGGGTCGCGGTGGCCGTCTCTGACTGGCCCAACCTGTGGCCGCTGCCGGAGGTCGCGCCGCTCGAGATCACCTCGCCGGTCGAGCTCGAGCTGCCCGGCCTGCCCGCCGACGCCGTCGCGTTCGAGCCCGCCGACGAGCCGCTCGTGCAGATCGCACAGCCGGGGGCGCAGGCCACCGCCGGCTCGCAGTGGGATGTCGTCACCGACGTGCTCACCGGCCGCGCCGGCATCGTGACCTCGATGCGCGCCCACGAGGCGATCCCGGCCGAGGGCTTCGCCATGACCGAGTCCGGCAGCCGCTCGGCGATGACGGGCGAGGATCCGCTGAGCGCGGCGGTCAAGGGCACCTGGCGCTACCACCTCAGGCGACCCGGCCTCGACGCCCAGGTGCATGTCGAGTCGCGTTTTCGGGCGACGGCGGATGCGTTCCTGGTCGACCTGCGCCTGCGCGTCCGCGCCGACGGGGCGCCGTTCGCCGAGCGCCGCTGGAAGGAGCGGATCCCGCGCCGGGGCGTCTGATGCACCTGGAGTCGCCCGGCGGGCGGATCGTGGTCGAGCGGGACGTCCGCATCCGCATGCGCGACGGGGTGCACCTCTCCGCCGACGTCTACCGCCCCGACCGGCCGGGGCGCTTCGGCGCCATCCTCGAGCACATCCCCTACCGCAAGGACGACCTGCGCGCCCTGCAGGATCGCGGCCAGAACCTCGTGCTGGTCGAGGCGGGGTTCGTGTGTGTGCGGCTGGACGTCCGCGGCACCGGCAGCTCCGAGGGTGTGGCGGCCGACGAGTACACCGAGGCGGAGCAGCTCGACGGCGTCGAGGTGGTCGAGTGGATCTCGCGCCAGGAGTGGTGCAACGGCAACGTGGGCTCCTGGGGCAAGTCCTACGGCGGCTTCTCCTGCATCCAGCTCGCCGCGCGCCGGCCGCCGGCGCTGCGCGCGATCGCGCCGGTGTACGCGACCGACGACCGGTACACCGACGACATGCACTACGACGGCGGCGCCGTGGCGGCGTTCGAGCTCAGCAACTACCCGATCCGCATGATCGGCATGAACGCGCTTCCGCCCGGAGAGGGCGATGGGCCCGAGTTCGACCGCCGCTGGCGGGAGCGGATCGATTCGACGCCGGCCTGGGGCGTGCGGTGGCTGACCGAGCAGCGCGACGGCCCCTACTGGCGCAACGGCTCCCTGCGCCCGGACTACGAGCGGATCGAGTGCCCCGTCTTCATCGTCTCGGGCTGGCACGACGGCTACCGCACCGCGGGCGTGCGCATGGCGGCCCGGCTGCGCGGCCCGTGGCAGCTTCTGGCCGGCCCGTGGACGCACGTCGCGCCCGACCGCGGCGTGCCCCGGCCGGCCTATCCGTTCATGCGCGAGCTGATCGAGTTCTTCCGGGCGCATCTCGATCCCGGCTCGGCCCCGGCCCTGGGGGCCGGCCGAGCCCGGTCGGTGGTGTTCATCGAGGAGCACGACGATCCCGGCGAGCCGGCCGAGCGCGTGTCGGGCGAGTGGATCGCGAGCGAATCGTGGCCGGCGGCGAGCGCCGAGACCGTGCTGACGCTGGGGACGGCGCAGACCGCGGACGCCTCGGCCACGGTGGGCCTCGCCACCGGCAACTGGTGCCCGCCACCGCCCGACAGCGGCCTCTTCGCGGATCAGCGCATCGACGAGGCCCGGAGCGCGTGCTTCGACAGCGCGCCGCTGGGCGATCCGGTCGCGGTGCTGGGCGTGCCGCGGGTGCGCTTCCGGATCGCCCATCCCGGCCCGCGCGCGATCGTGTCGGTCAAGCTGAACGACGTTGCCCCCGGCGGCGCGTCGCAGCCGGTGACGCGCGGCGCGGTCAACCTCGCCTGCGCCGGCGAGGCGGCGGTCGAGCTCGACCTGATGGCGACCGGCTGGAGGTTCCGGCCGGGGCACCGGATCCGGGTGGCGGTCGCCGCCAACGACTGGCCGTGCCTGTGGCCGCTGCCGCGGCTGGAGCCGCTGCACGTGTCCACGGCGGTCGAGCTCTCGCTCCCCGGGCTGCCGCCGGACGCGCGGCCCTACCCGGCCGCGGTCGACGTGGTGCCGGTGACATGGACCGGAGGCGTCGTCGAGGCCCGGCCGTCGCGGTGGGAGGTCGTGCGCGACGCCGAGACCGGCATGGCCGGGATCGAGGCCGCCGACTGGTCGGCCTTCGAGTTCCCACAGGAGGGCGTGCGCTGCGAGGAGGGACACGTCTACTCGACCGGCGTCCGCGACGACGACCCGCTCTCGGCCCGCGTGGAGGGGCGCACGCGCTTCGGCCTGACCCGGCCCGGCCTGGACGTCGTGGCCGAGGCGAGCGGCCGGTTCACATGCACCGGGTCGGAGTTCGTGGTCGAGCTCGACCTCGCGGTCACCCGCGACGGCGAGCCGTTCCACAGCCGCCGCTGGCAGGAGCGGATCCCCCGCGACGGTTGCTAGGCGCTACCCGCCGGTGAGCTCGGCCAGCGTCTGCGTGATCGGGCCGGAGCCGGGCGCCGTCGGGACGACGTCCCCCACCGCCCAGACCGTCCCGGGCGCGGCCGCAACCCCTTGCAGGTTGCTGGCGTCCCCGGGTTGCACGGGTGGCACCGCCTGCCACGCCGACCCCGTCCACTGCTCGGCGATGCCGACCGTCGTGGCCCCGGCGATCGCGGAGCCGACAGCCCACAGCGTCCCTGTCCCGGGGACACGCACGACGCTCTGGAGCCAGGCGTTCCCGGACGGATCCGGCGTCGGCACGACCGCCCACCGCGAGCCGTCCCAGCGCTCGGCGAGCGGGTGCTTCGCGCCGGTCGCGTCCGTCGTCGACCCGACCGCCCAGACCGCGGTCGCCGATACGGGGGTCACCGACTGGAGCGAGCTGCCCGCCGGGGCGTTGTCTCCGACGATCGACCAGCCCGAGCCGGACGAGCGCTCGATCAGGGCCCGGTCGGACGTGCTGTCGGCGCCCGCGCAGTAGCCGACGGCGAAGCGCGTGGACGAGCCGGGCACCGCCGCGATCGACGTGAACGATCCCTGGCAGCCGGATGGGCTCCGCGCGGTGCTCGCCCTCCACAGATGCCCGTTCCAGTGCTCGATCAGCGGGCCGCCCGTGGCGGTCGCCGAGAACCAGGTTCCGACCGCGGTGACGTCGGTGGCCGAGAAGGCGCGCACGCTCGTGAGCGTGCCGCCGGCGGCGCCCGCCGGCAGCGGCGCGGGAGTGCGCCGCCAGGCGCTGCCGTCCCACACGAAGATGAGCGGCAGCGATGCGTGGACGAAGCTGCCGCCGACGGCCCACGCGTGCGCCGGGGACGCGGCGGCGACGCCGAGCAGTTGCTCGAAGCGCCCCATCCGCGGGATCGGCGACTCCGCGAACGCGCCGCCGCTCGAGGCCTCGATGAGGCTGTGCGCGGGGCCGGCCTGATCGAGCGTGTAGCCCGCGGCCCAGAACTGGCTCGTGCCGGGTACCCGGGCGACGGCGGTCAGGAAGTTCTTGTACGGGTTCGGGCTCGCGCTGGGCGCGACCTGCCACACCGCGGCATCGGCGCTCGCCGTGAGCATGACCGCCGCCGCCAACACCCCTGCGGCCACACCGAGCATTCGGCGAGACACCTCGTCACCCCCCATCGACCCCATCCCGTGCGCAAGTCTGGCACCGATCGGCGCGCGGCGCCACCCCACGATCGGGTGGACCGGCGGATCGCTCCCGGCCTCAGCGGACGTAGCTCGCCGAGTTCACGTCGACCGTCGCGCCCGTCGCGTGGCGGGCCTTGCCCGATGCCAGGAAGGCGATCACGTTGGCGACGTCCTGCGGCTGGGCGACCTCGCCGAGCGCGGTGTCTGACACGAACAGCTCCATGCCGTGCTCGGCGACCGCCGGGGCGTTGAACGGCGTGTCGACGAAGCCGGGCGCCACGGCGAAGGCGGTCACGCCCTGGCGGCCGTACTGGCGCGCGATCGTCTTGGTCATCGCGACGACCCCCGCCTTCGCGGCCGCGTAGTGCCAGTAGTCGGCGTCCTCGCCGCGCCAGGCCGCGCGGCTCGCGAGGCTGACGATGATGCCGCCATCGGGCTGGTCACGGAAGGTCGCGATCGCCGCCCGGCAGAGGGCGGCCGGCGAGACGAGGCAGATCGC
>DASXOR010000046.1:0-3374 GCA_036494095.1 Gaiellales bacterium
CGCATGCACCTGCGCCTGCCGACGCGCTTCGCGCTGCTCGACAAGGCACTCGCGACGCTCGGCAGCGTAGGCACCGAGCTCTACCCCGACTTCAACGTGTTCGAGGTGGCGGAGCCGTACGCGGCCGAGCTGGTCGCCCGCCGGTTCTCGCCGCGGCACCTGCTCGACCGCTCGAAGGAGGGGCTCGAGAGCTACGGCGGGCTGCTCATGGAGCTGCCCTACCAGGTGCACGACACGCTGGAGCAGCTGCGCGACGGCGAGGTCGAGGTGCAGTTCCGCCACCGGGGCCTGGACGACCTCACCCGGCAGGCGGACATCGTCTTCAACCGGCTGGTCGTCGCGGTCGTGATGTCGGCGCTCCTGATCGGCTCGTCGCTCATCGGGATCTCGGCGCAGGGCGGCTGGCACATCTTCGGCATCCACGTCCTCGCGCTGGCGGGATTCCTCACGGCGACGGCGCTCGGCGTGGTGCTCGTGCTCTCGATCGTGCGCAGCGGCCGGCTGTAAGCCGGCGCCGCCGCGCCGTGAACCGCCCGCGCGCCTCGTGCGAACACCGTCCGACCCTGATCCAACGCAGAGGAGCGTGTGATGGCGGTTGCGATACAGATGGACTTTTCGGGCGCAACACTCGACCAGTACGAGCAGGTGATCGAGAAGATGGGCTTGACCCCGCGTGGTCCCGGCGCTCCCGGAGCGATCTCCCACTGGGTCGCAAAGACGGACGACGGGATCCGCGTCGTCGACGTGTGGCACACGAAGGAGCAGTTCGAGCGGTTCGCCCAGGAGCAGATCGTCCCGTACGCCCGCGAGGCCGGCGTCCCCGGCGAACCCAAACTCGCGTTCTACGAGGTGCACAACTGGTTCACGCCGGGCCCCTGAACTGTCCCCGCTTCATGGCTTGTCGGCGGCGTGCCAGAACTGGGCGATGCGGCGGTTGAACGGCTCGCCCAGGAGCTGCGGCTGGTGGGCGGCGCCCGGGAAGACGGCCTCCTCGGCCCCGAGTCGCCGCACCAGCAGATCGCAGACCGCGATGAAGGCGCGCCCGCCGATCTCGCGCGCGGGCGCCGGAACCGCGTCCCAGCCGCCGCGCGCGACCAGCACCGGGAACGGGGCGGCCGCGAGCTCGGCGAGCGGGATGTCGGCCTCGAGCGGCGTGCGCTCGCCGATCGAGCGCCGTACCGAGCGGCGGGCGACGTCGTTCAGGGTCGGGCCCTCGCCCATGTCGAACCCCCAGGCACCCAGGAACCCGCGCAGGTACTCCTCCGCGGTCATGCCGGCCTGGTCGCCGATGTGGAGGTTGAGCCGCTCGACCATCGACTCCACCGCCGGATCGCCCCGTACGAGCCCGAAGGCGGGCGGCTCGATCACCGCGAGCGAGCGCACCGATTCCGGCCGTCGCGCCGCGGCGACCATGCACACGATGGCGCCGTAGGAATGCCCGAGCAGGTGCATTGGCCGGTCGAGCAGCCCCGCCAGCTCGGCGGCCTCGGGCTCGAAATCGACCCGCCCTGCGCCGCCCGGACTGCGCCCGAAGCCGCGCCGGTCTACGACGTGCAGCTCGAACTCCGCCGCCAGCGGGCGCTGCTCGGAGAAGGCGAGGGCGCCAAAGCTCATGCTGCCATGCACGAGCAGCGCGGGAGGGCCCGCCCCGAAGACGGCGACGTGCAGGTCGGGCATGGCCGGATTCAAGCACGCCGGGCCGTTGGATAATGCGCTCGTGAGCGCTGCCCAGCCCCCGAGAGAACGCACGACCAGCGCGAGCAGCGCCGCGTGGTGACCGCGCTCTTCGCCGACCTGGTGGGGCGGGCGACTGCCTCTCCGATCACGAGCCTGAGTGCTCGGCGTCGAGGCCGTCGCAACCGCCGTGCGTGCGAAACGGCCACAGCGGCACTGCCGCACCTCGTCTGCGTACGCGCCGAGCTCGCGGGCGATCGCGAGCGAGCGGCTCTTCGGCGCCCGCGCCGCCGAGATCCACCCGTACCTGGCCTCCGTGCTCGAGCTGGCCCCCGAGGGCGGGACGGGCGACCGGCTGGCCCAGCTTTCGCCCGAGGCCCTTCCGAGCTCGCCGCGATGATCCCCCTCGCGTACGGGCAGAACCCGGTCGTCATGAAGCCCTACGTCAGCGGCTGGTGGGAGCACGGCAAGTCGTGGTCGTCGTCCGCCGCCCTCGTTCTCGGCGATCCGGCGCACTGAGGGCGCCGTCCGCACCCCTCCCTAGCATGGGAGGATGGAGATGTCCCCCCGCTGGCTGATCGACCCCTGCCCGCCGCAGGCGGCCGACGAGCTGGCGGCCGAGCTCGGGATGCATCGCACCAGCGCCGAGGTGCTCGTCCGCCGCGGCCACGGCACGGCCGAGGCGGCGCGCACGTTCCTCGACCTGGACGGCCCGATCCACGACCCCATGCTCCTGGGCGACATGGCCGCCGCCTGCGAGCGGATCGGCCGTGCGATCGCAGGCCGCGAGCGCGTGTGCGTGCACGGCGACTACGACGCCGACGGCATCTGCGCCACCGCGCTCGCCGTGCTCGCACTGCGTGAGCTCGGGGCCGACGTCGACTGGCACGTGCCGAGCCGCTTCGACGAGGGCTACGGCCTGGCGGCCGAGACCGTCGAGCGGCTGGCCGGCGACGGCGTGAAGCTGCTCATCACGGTCGACTGCGGCATCACCGCCGCCGACCAGGTCGACCGCGCCGCCGCCCTCGGCATGGACGTCATCGTCACCGACCACCACCGCCCCGCCGACGTGCTGCCCGCCTGCCCGCTCGTGTGCACGCGGCCCTCCGAGTATCCGTTCCCGGAGCTTTCCGGCACCGGCGTCGTCTTCAAGCTCGCCCAGGCCCTCTTCGCCGGGGCCGGCCGCGACCCGGCCGCGCTCGACCTGCATCTCGACCTGGTGGCGCTCGCGACCATCGCCGACGTCGTGCCGCTGGTCGACGAGAACCGCGGCCTCGTCCGGGCCGGGCTGCGCCGGCTCGCCCGCACCACGCGCCCCGGCCTGCGCGCGCTCATGGCGAGCGCCCGCGTCGACCGGGCCCGGATCGGCGCGTCCGACGTCGGCTTCCGGCTCGCGCCGCGCATCAACGCCGCCGGCCGCCTGTGCCATCCCGGCGAGGCGCTCGAGCTGCTCCTGACCGACGACGAGGCCCGTGCGCGGGCGCTCGCGACGCGCCTGGAGGGGCTGAACCGTGAGCGTCAGAGCGTCGAGGACGCGATCCTGCGCGACGCCCTCGACCAGGTCGAGGCCCGCGGCGAGGAGTGGCGGCAACGGCGCGCGTACGTGCTCTCGTCCCCGGACTGGCACGAGGGCGTCGTCGGCATCGTCGCCTCGCGCCCCGTCGAGCGCTGCGGCCGGGCCGGGGTGCTGATCGCCGAGC
>DASXOR010000047.1:0-3020 GCA_036494095.1 Gaiellales bacterium
ACGATGCGCACCGCCCGCCACAGCCGGTGCAGGCCGATCTTGCCCTTCAGCTCGTGCTCGCCCGCGTCCTCGTACACCACCGTCGGCTCGGTCGCCCGGCGGGTCGAGTCGCCGACCAACACCTGCCCGGCGTCGGCGAGCGCCTGCACGCGCGAGGCGGTGTTGACGACATCTCCCGCGACCATGCCCTCGCCGACGGCGCCGATCGTCACCGTCGCCTCACCGGTCAGCACGCCCGCCCGCACGCGCAGGTCGGGCACGCCCACCTCGTCGCCCAGCGCGGTGACGGCGGCCACCAGGTCGAGCGCCGCGCGCACGGCCCGCTCGGGGTCGTCCTCGGTCGCGCTGTGGGCGCCCCAGACGGCCATAACGGCGTCGCCGATGAACTTCTCGACCACGCCGCCGTAGAGCTCGATCAGCCGCCGGCACACGTCGAAGTAGCGCGAGAGCAGCGACCGCACCTGCTCGGAGTCGCGCGCCTCTGAGAGCGTCGTGAAACCGACCAGGTCGGCGAAGAGCACGGTGACGAGGCGGCGCTCGGTCGCAGACTCGATGCGTGGGCCGCCCGCTGTGGGCAGGCTCGGCGACGCCGTGGCGGCGACCGGGCCCGGGACGACCGCCGTGCCGCACTCGCCGCAGAACCGGTCGTCGGCCGCGACCGCCGCCCCGCACCCGGGGCAGGCCGCCGAGAGGGAGGCGCCGCAGCCGCGGCAGAACCGTTTGCTGGCAGCATTTTCCGTTCCGCAGGCGGCGCAGATCACGCCGAGAGTGTACGGCACCGCCGGAGCGCTTCGCACGCGCTCGGTACACTGAATCGGCCATGCCAGCCGCCCCGCGCACGCTCTTCGAGAAGGTCTGGGACGACCACCTGATCGGCGACGATCTGCTCTTCGTCGATCTGCATCTGGTGCATGAGGTGACGAGCCCGCAGGCGTTCGAGGGGCTGCGCGTCGCCGGCCGGGGGGTGCGCCGGCCCGACCGCACCGTCGCCACCGCCGACCACAACGTGGCGACCGGGCCCGGCGAGCCGGACGAGCTGTCCCAGGCCCAGCTCGCGGCGCTCACGCGCAACTGCGAGGAGTTCGGCGTGCGCCTGTACCCGCTCGGCCACCGCCGCAACGGCATCGTCCACGTAATCGGGCCCGAGCTCGGGCTGACCCAGCCGGGCATGACGATCGTCTGCGGCGACTCGCACACGTCCACCCACGGCGCCTTCGGCGCGCTCGCCTTCGGGATCGGCACGAGCGAGGTCGAGCACGTCCTGGCCACCCAGACCCTGCCGCAGCGGCGGCCGCAGACGATGCGCATCGACTACGCGGGTGCGCTCGGCCCCGGCTGCAGCGCGAAGGACATGATCCTGGGCACGATCGCCCAGATCGGCACCGACGGTGCCGCCGGCCACGTTGTCGAGTACACGGGCGCGGCCATCCGCGCCCTGTCGATGGAGGGCCGCGCGACGATCGCCAACATGTCGATCGAGGCCGGCGCCCGCGCGGGCATGATCGCCCCCGACGAGGTCACCTTCGCCCATCTGGAGGGGCGCCCGGGCGCCCCGGCCGACTTCGCCGGCGCCGTCGAGCGCTGGCGCGCCTACTCCACCGACGTGGGCGCGACGTTCGACAGCACGGTCACGGTGGATCTCGCCGGGGTCGCGCCGCAGGTCTCGTGGGGCACCAACCCCTCACAGGTGGCGCCGATCACGGGCGTCGTGCCCGAGCCGGCCGACGAGTCGGACGAGCGCGCGCTGCGCTACATGGACCTGCGGCCGGGCACCCCGCTGCGCGAGATCGCCGTCGATCGCGTCTTCCTGGGGTCGTGCACGAACTCACGCATCGAGGACCTGCGCGCCGCGGCCGCCGTCGTGGACGGGCGCCGCGTCGCAGCATCCGTGCGGGCGATGGTCGTGCCGGGATCCTTCCAGGTTAAGGTTCAGGCTGAGAGTGAGGGTATCGATCAGATCTTCCGCGACGCGGGCTTCGAGTGGCGCGGCGCGGGCTGCTCGATGTGCCTCGGCATGAACCCCGACATCCTCGCGCCCGGCGAGCGCTGCGCATCGACGTCCAACCGCAATTTCGAGGGCCGCCAGGGCCGGGGGGGGCGTACCCACCTGATGAGCCCGGCGATGGCCGCCGCGGCGGCAGTCACAGGCCGGCTGACCGACGTGCGGGAGATGGTGGGCTAGTGGAGCCCGTGCGCGTCGTCTCCGGCACCGTGGCACCGCTCGACCGCGTGTCGGTCGACACCGACCAGATCGTGCCCAAGCAGTTCCTGAAGCGGATCGAGCGCAGCGGCTTTGGCGAGTTCCTCTTCTACGACTGGATGAATCAGGCGGACTTCCCGCTGCTCTGGCCCGAGTTCCACGGCGCGCCGATCCTGGTCACCGGGCGCAACTTCGGCTGCGGCTCCTCGCGCGAGCACGCCGCGTGGGCGCTGCAGGACTTCGGCTACCGGGCGATCATCGCCGAGAGCTTCGGCGACATCTTTGCGATCAACTGCTCGAAGAACGGCCTCCTGACCGTCGTCGTGCCGCCGGACGCGGTGCGCGAGCTGCTCGATGCGGCCCCAGCCGAGGCGACCATCGACCTGGAGGCCCAGACCGTGACGCTGCCGTCGGGCCGGGTTGTCGGCTTCGACATCGACCCAGGTGTGCGCGAGCGGCTGCTGAACGGCTGGGACGACATCGCCCTGACCGAGCGGCGCGAGGACGAGATCGCCCGCTACGAGGCCGAGCGGGAGCGCGACGGCCCAGACGTGCTCACGGGGTAGTCTGCAGACCATGCCGGCGAAGAAGACCGAAACGCAGCGCTTCACCACCGAGGAACGGGCCGCGATGCGCGAGCGCGTCCGGGAGACGAAGCGCCAGCAGAGCAAGGAGGAGGGCGAGGCCGACCTGCTCGCGAGCATCGCCAAGATGCCGGACGCCGATCGCACGAAGGCCGAGCGCATCCACAAGATCATCACGGCCGCAGCGCCGCAGCTCACGGCCAAGACCTGGTACGGAATGCCAGCCTACGCCAACG
>DASXOR010000048.1:0-3028 GCA_036494095.1 Gaiellales bacterium
CGCCGTGTAGGGGTTCGCGAAGCGCGCCTTGTAGTCGGTGACGAGCTTCTGGCGGCGGGTGTCGGGCGTGGGGGACTGCTCGAGGTCGCGGCGGTAGATGATGTTCACCGCGCCCTCGGGCCCCATGACCGCGACCTCCGCGGTCGGCCAGGCGAAGTTGAAGTCGGCGAGCATGTGCTTGGACGCCATGACGTCGTAGGCGCCGCCGTAGGCCTTGCGAGTGATGACCGTGATCTTCGGCACCGTGGCCTCCGTGTAGGCGTAGAGCAGCTTGGCGCCGTGGCGGATGATCCCGCCCCACTCCTGCGAGGTGCCGGGCAGGAACCCGGGGACGTCGCAGAACGTCAGCAGCGGCACGTTGAACGCGTCGCACGTGCGGACGAAGCGCCCCGCCTTGGTGGAGGAGTCGATGTCGAGGACGCCGGCGAGCTGGTTGGGCTGGTTGCCGACGATGCCGACCGCGTAGCCGTTGAGGCGCCCAAAGCCGCACACGATGTTGCGCGCGTAGTGCTCGTGGACCTCGAAGAACTCGCCGTCGTCGGTGATCAGGCGGATGACGTCCCGCATGTCGTACGGCTTGTTCGGGTTGTCGGGGACGACGTGGTCGAGCGCCTCGTCCATGCGTGTTGGGTCGTCGGTCGGGAGCACGCGCGGCGGGGTCTCGAGGTTGTTCTGGGGCAGGAACGAGAGCAGGTACCGGGTGTCCTCGAGGCACTGGTCCTCGTCGTCGGACGCGAAGTGCGCAACGCCGGACTTCGTGTTGTGGGCCATCGCGCCGCCGAGCGACTCGAAGTCGACCTCCTCGCCCGTCACCGTCTTGATGACCTCGGGGCCGGTGATGAACATGTGAGAGGTCTCCTTGACCATGAAGATGAAGTCCGTCATGGCCGGGGAGTAGACGGCGCCGCCCGCGCACGGGCCCATGATCAGCGAGATCTGGGGGATGACGCCGGAGCAGCGGACGTTGCGGACGAACACGTCGCCGTAGGCGCCGAGCGAGACGACGCCCTCCTGGATCCGCGCGCCGCCCGAGTCGTTGATGCCGATGATCGGGCAGCCGATCTTCGCCGCCAGATCCATGACCTTGACCATCTTCTCGCCCATGACCTCGCCCAGCGAGCCGCCGAAGACGGTGAAGTCCTGGGAGAACACGCAGACGCGGCGGCCGTCGATGGTGCCGTGGCCGGTGACCACGGCGTCGCCCCACGGGCGGTTCTTCTCGAGGCCGAACTCGTGGACGCGGTGGCGCACGAAGGTGTCGAGCTCCTGGAACGAGCCGGGGTCGAGCAGCTTCTCGACCCGCTCGCGCGCCGTGTACTTGCCCCGAGCGTGCTGCTTCTCGACCGCTGCCTCGGAGCCCTGCAGCGAGGCGCGGCGCAGCTCCTCGAGCTGGGCGAGCTTCTCGTCGTAGGTCTCGGGCGCCTTCGCGCGGGCCATGGCGGCGCCGGAGTGTAGATCAGGCGACGGTGAGCGTTCCCTGCATGCCGGCCTGCCGGTGACCGGGGACGGAGCAGTAGAACGTGTACGAGCCCGGCTTCAGGGTCACCGCCAGCGTGGCCTTGGCCTTGGTGATCGTCCTGGTCGCGCCGACGTTCTTGGGGCCCTGGGTGATGGTCACGTTGTGGCCGACGGCCGACGCGTTGGTGAACGCGATCGTGACCTTGCCGGCCTTCGCCTGCAGCGTCTTCTTGTCGAACTTCAGCGCCCCGGTGGGGTCGGCCGCGAGCGGGATCGGTGCGCCGGCCTTGGCGCCGGAGGCGGCGCTCGGGGCGGCGGTGCCGCCGGTCGCCGCGGCCTTCGGCGCCGCCGCCTTGGGCTTGGCGGCGCCGGTGTTGGCCTGGGCCTCGTTGCCGGGCTTCTCGGTCGAGGCGGTACCGATCGCGGTGCCGATGGCCGCCGCGGCGAGCACCACGGTGATGCCGATGACCGCGAGCTGGCCGGTCCGGTTGCCGGGGAAGCTGGAGCGGCTGAGGCCCAGGAAGGCGAGCACCACCGCCCACGCGGCGAACAGCGCGCCGCAGATGTAGAACGGCACCTTGCTGGGCGCATCGGCGGCGAACGTGAGCAGGTGCGGCAGCATGCGGCCGCGAGACTACCGCCGTCGCGCGCGAGACGGCTGCAGCTCGGCTAGCCGCGCGAGAACGGCCGGTGGTGCGCCGACCCGAGCGAGTCCAGGGCGGCCTCGAGCGCGGCCCGGGCGCGGTCGTCGGAGACCGTCGGCTCTGCCGGCTCGGGCGCTTGGACCGCCGGGGGCTCGGGCTCGGGCTCCGGCTCGGGCAGCTCCGGCTCCGGCTCCGGCGGCGGCGGCGGGGGCGGCGGCTCGACCGCGACCGGCTCCGCCTGGGGCTCCGGGGGCGCGGGCTCGCTCGGCGGCTTCGGCCGGCGCCGGAACAGGCGCGCGAAGAACCCGCGCCGGGGCTCCGGCTCCGGCTCGGCCTCGGGGTCCAGGGCGGCGACCGGCTGCGGCTCGGGCTCGGCCCAGCCCGCGACGGCTCCCCGCAGCGGGCCGGGCTCGGGGTTCGGCTCAGGCTCCGGATCCGGGTCGGGGGACGGATCCGGAACGGGGTCGGGGACCGGGTCCGGCACCGGCTCCGGCTCGATCGCGACCGGCTCCGGATCTTCGGCGACCGCCTCGGCGGTCAGCGTGACCCGCGTCCCCCATCCCGACGCCTCGATTGCGACCGTGCCGCGGGCGTGCTCGCCCTCCCAGGCGACGGCGGTCTCGGGGTCGGTGCGGGTGATGCGGATCTCGCCGAAGGACCCCAGATGGCGGGCAAGGCCTTCGACGTCGCTCAGCTCCGCCCACAGCTCGGGCGGGGACTTCACCAGGGTGCGTTGGGCTTCGACCTCGGGCATCCGCGTCAAGTTCGCGCGAGGCCGGAGGACTCCTGCCGCGTTTAGAACGTCGGCCCGGCCACCATCACGAAGATCATCACGACCACGAGCAGCGAGACCAGCGCGTTCACCGTTCCCACTTGCCGGCCGAGGTCCTCGTATTCTCTGCTCCACACCACCTGCTTCTCGCCGG
>DASXOR010000049.1:0-12664 GCA_036494095.1 Gaiellales bacterium
GAGGAGGGCGGCGAGCGTGTAGTACGTCGGCTCTCGCATCGGCTGCATACCGGATATATACCGCCTATCGGTATATAAGTCAAGAGCCTCCTGTGCGCTAGAGTTTGGATCCAAAGTGTCGGCCCGACTCGCACACCCCTACCGCGACCTGGAGGTCATCGACGCCCGCGCGCCGCGGTTCAACCAGGCTGTGATCGGGATGCTCGCGCTCGTTGCGTTCCTGACCGGCTGGTGGCCGCTGCTCGGTCTGCTCGCGCTCCAGTTCGCGCTCGGGCTCACCCTCGGGCGGCGCTGGTGCCTGCCCTGCGTGGCCTACTTCGAGCTCGTGCAGCCACGCCTCGGCGAGGGCGAGCTCGAGGACGCCCGCGCGCCGCGCTTTGCGAACATGATCGGCCTGGTGGTGCTCACGGCGGCGACCGTCGCCAGCGCCGCCGGCCTGCACACGCTCGGCTGGGCGCTGGCCCTGCTCGTCTCCGCGCTTGCGCTGCTCGCCGCCGTCACCGGCTTCTGCACCGGCTGTGAGATCTACCGGCTCGGGGCGCGGCTGCGCGGCATCGGCCATGGCGAGCTCCGACGCGTCGACCCGGCCGACGTCGGCATCGCGGCGGGCGCGCACGACACGGTGGTGCAGTTCACGCACCCGCTCTGCTCGGAGTGCCACACGCTCGAGCGGCGCCTGCGCGACGCCGGACGGGCGGTGGTGACGGTCGACGTGAAGGTGCGGCCCGACCTCGCCCGCAAGTACGGCATCGGGATCGTGCCGACCGCGGTCGCCGTGGACGCGGCGGGCATGGTGACTGCCAGACTCGCATAGTCAAGGTGCCTGGCACCGCGCAGCGGTGCCAGGCACCTAACGACCTACAGGTTGCGCTCGAAGATCAGGCGCAGGCCCTGCAGCGTCAGCCACGGCTCGACATGCTGGACGGTCTCGCAGTGGGGCGCCACGAGCGCGGCCAGGCCGCCGGTCGCGACCGTCGTCGCCTCGGCGCCCAGTTCCGATCGGAACCGGCGCACGAGCCCGTCCACCAGACCTGCCCACCCGAAGACGGCTCCGGACTGGACATTCGTGTCCGTGTTCGTGCCGATCGCATGCGCCGGCGCGACGAGCTCGACCTTCTGCAGCCGCGCGGCCCGGTCGCCGAGCGCATCCAGCGCGACCTGTAAGCCGGGCGCGATCGCGCCGCCGACGAAATCGCCCGCGACCGACACGACGTCGAAGTTGATCGCGGTGCCGAAGTCGACCACGATGCACGGGCCGCCGTACAGGGCGTGGGCGGCGACGCTGTTCGCGACCCGGTCGGGGCCGACCTCGAGCGGGTTGTCGACCCGCAGCGCCACGCCCGTGCGCACGCCCGGGCCGACGACGAGGGCCTCACCGCCCAGGTGCTCACGGCTCATCGCGGCGTACTCCACCGCGAGCTGGGGCACGCTCGACGCGACGATCATCGCGTCGATCGCCGCGAGGGTCTGCCGCCGCAGCTCGAGCAGCCCGACCAGCATCAGCGCCAGCTCGTCGCCGGTGTGCGTCCGCACGGTCGTCGTGCGCCAGTGCTCACGCAGGGCCTCGCCGTCGTAGAGCCCGACGACGGTCTGCGTGTTACCGACGTCGAGGGCGAGCAGCATCACTCATCGCTGAGCTCGAAGCCGGGCGGGAAGGTCGTGTCGATCTCGGTCTCGGGCTTGAGCTCCTCGACGGTGACGTCCTGGGTGGTGTGCACCTCGGCGCGGGGGATGATCCGGCTGGGCCGGTTCTTGTCCCAGACCCAGACGTCCTCCATGGTCAGGTGCACCAGCGGGTAGGCGGGGGAGTTGGCCGTCTCCATCTCCATCCGGTTGCACAGATAGGTGGCCTCGGCCGTCAGCACGCAGTATCGAAACAGCCCGAACACGGTCGCGTACTCCCGCTTCAACCGGAGCTCGAGCTCCGCGTCGAACTCCTCGAGGTCTTCGATGTAGGACATGCCCGCAGTCTAATGGGAGCGGCTGGGCGTCAGATGACGCCGGGTATGAGCCGCTTGGTGCGAGCGGCGTATTCGGCGTACTGGGGGAACTCGGCGCTCATGTTGCGCTCCTCGTAGCCGGTGCGGGCGAGCTGCAGCGCAACGCAGGCGACCCAGGTCAGCCCGGCCCAGAGGGGCGCGCGCGAGCCCATGACGATGCCGAGGACAGCGGTCAGCTCGCCCAGGTACAGCGGATGGCGCACCCAGCGGTAGGGGCCGTGTGTGACCAGGCCGCGGACGTCAGGCAGGATGCCGAAGCAGCGGCCGAGCACCGCCACCGAGCCGATCGCAAACGCGAGCCCCGCGATCAGCAGCACGTCGGAGGCGAGCACGAGGACGCCGCCATCGGTGCGCGCACCGAAGAGGCCGACGGCGATGACGGCCAGCTGTGACAGGAGCGCGACCGCGACGCCCACCGGCGAGCGGTTGCGCCGAAGCGGCGCCGGGCGGATGTTGATCAGCACGATGAAGAGGCCCCAGAGGGTGGCCGACAGAGCGTGGAAGGCGGCGGCGCTCGGGCTCGGCGCGTGGCCGACGCCGAGCACCGAGACGGTCGCCATCGTCGTGAAGAGCAGCGTCGGGATCAGGCGCGAGCCGACCAGGGTGAAGACGTCGGAGATGCGCGCGATCGGTGTGGCCGCCACGTCGGTCATACATGCGTCATCGGCGTGCGCGGGCCTCTACATGAGCGCCATCCCGGTCGGCTCGACCCCCTGCGGCTCGAGCCCGGCCAGCCAAGCGGAAACGCTCCTTCCACGCAGGTCGAGGCCGGGGTCGAGCTCCGCCAGCGGCCGGAGCACGAACTCGCGCTCGTGTGCGCGCGGGTGCGGCAGCGTCAGGCGGGCGTCCTCGCTCCGCTCGCCCTCGTACCAGATCAGGTCGAGATCGAGCGGGCGCGGCCCCCACCGCACGTCCCGCACGCGGCCGAACTCGGCCTCGACGGCGAGCAGCTCCTCCAGCAGCCGGTCAGCCTCGAACGTGGTCTCGAGCCGCGCGACGGCGTTCAGGAACGCCGGCTGGTCGGTGACGCCGATCGGGCGGCTGCGGAAGATGTGCGAGCCGGCCGCGACGGTGCCGGCGCGGCGGCCGAGCTCGGCCGCCGCGGCGCGCAGCGTGGCGGCAGGGTCGCCGAGGTTCGCGCCGAACCCCACGTACGCCCTCTTCACCCCTCCGGGGGCACTTTTCACGGATCCCCTTTACGGATTGCTCACATTTGCCGATGTTCTGGGCGGGACGGCCTTGCGTTGGGCCGCCAACCGCTCCAAGCTCGTACCAAGGATGGTGCCATGTCGACCCTCATGGAACTGACCGTCGTGCTCGTGCTCTGCCCGGCTGCACTCGCCATCTGGGCCGACGCGCGCTACCCCAACCTGCGCCCGCGAGAGCTGCGGCGCACCACGGTCCATCTCGGGATCGGCGGGGTGCTCGCCTTCGTCCTCATGCGCCCGCTGCTCGTCGGCATCGCCACGCTGGTCTCCGGCGCTGCCGGCCAGGCCGCTGCAATCGCGGCCGCGTGCGCGGTCATCACCTACTGCCTGACGGTGTCGGTGTGGATCGTGCGCTGGGCGACCGAGACGATGCGCGCGGGCAACTGACGCCCGAGCGTTCGGAGAACACCTGCTAGACCATGACCTCGCGCAGGCACGCCGCGGCCTCTGCGCGTGTGCGGGCCTTGAGCTTGCGCAGGATCGCCTTCACGTGCCAGCGCACGGTCTCGGGCGACAGGAACAGCCGCCGTGCGATCTCGGTGGTCGTCTCGCCGGCGGCGATCAGCTGCAGGATCTCGAGCTGACGCGGCGTGAGCCGCTCGCGGTGGGGCAGCTTGGTCGCGAGCACCATCCGCCGCTGCGTGTCGCGCACGTCGGCGATCAGGTGGGCGGCCATCCGCCGCGACAGCGCCGCCTCGCCCCGCAGGACGCCGCGCAGCGCCTCGGCCAGCCGCTCCGGTGCCTGATCCTTCGTCAGGTAGCCGACGGCGCCTGCGCGCACCGCCGCGATCATGTCGGCCGGGTCGCGCGACTCCGACAGCATGACGACGCGCACGCGATCGCCGTGGAGCTCGAACAGGCGGCGGGTGGCGTCGATGCCGCTGCCGTCTGCGAGCTGCAGGTCCATCAGCACGATGTCGGGCATGCGTGCGGCGACGACCTCGATCGCCTCGCGCACGGTGCCGGCCGATCCGTCCACCCGAAATCCCTCGGCATCGAGCAGGTCGATCAGGCCGCGCCGAAACAGTGGCTGGTCCTCGACCACCACGATCCGCATGCCGTCCATGATTCGGTTATACGGGCGGTTCGCCGGTGCGGATACCCCGCTCCACCGTGACAGCCACCTCGGCCACGTCGTGCTTGACCGGGGCGTGCGGCTTGGCGACCCGCACGCGCACCCATTCGACGGGGTATCCGGTCAGCAGCGCGTCGGCGATCACGGCGGCGAGCCGCTCGAGCAGGTCGTACGGCCCGCCGGCCACGAGCTCGGCCACCCGGTCGCACACCGCCGAGTAATTGACGGCGTCGGCCAGATCGTCGCTGGCTTCGGCCGCCGACGGCGAGCACGCCAGCCACAGGTCGACGACGAACACCTGGCCGCGCTCGCGCTCGAAGTCGCGCACGCCGTGGAAGGCGTACACGCGCAGGCCCCGCAGCTCCACGAGAGGGCCGCTCACGGCGCGGTCTCGATCGCAGAGGCGACGGCGAGCGCCTGCCGCGTCGGCTTGACGGCGTGCACGCGCAGCATCCAGGCGCCGCGGCGCACCGCGTCCAGGTTGACGGCGACGGTCGCGAACTCGCGGCCCTCCTCGGGCTCCCCGGTCAGCCGCCCCAGGAACGATTTGCGCGACGCTCCGACCACGAGCGGCGGGCCCACCGCGGCGATCCGGTCGAGGTGGCGCAGGAGCGTCCAGTTGTGCTCGGCAGTCTTGCCGAACCCGATGCCCGGATCGACGCAGATCAGGTCGGGCGAGATTCCGCTCGACCGGGCGAAGCTGACCCGCTCGGTCAGAAACGCGGCCACATCCTCGACGACGTCCGCATAGCGCGGGTCGCGCTGCATCGTCTTCGGCTCGCCCAGCATGTGCATCAGGCACACGGGCACGCCCGCCTCGGCGACCACCTCGGCCATCGCCGGATCATGCCGCAGCGCCGAGACGTCGTTCACGAAGCCGGCGCCCGCCCGGATCGCCTGCTCGGCGACGGCCGCCTTGACCGTGTCGATCGAGATGGGCACGTCGGTCTGCTGCACCAGCCCGTCGATCACGGGCAGGACGCGCTCGAGCTCGACCTCGAGCGGCACCGGGTCGGCGCCCGGCCTGGTCGACTCCCCGCCGACGTCGAGCACGTCGGCGCCGTCGGCGACGAGCTGCAGCCCATGGGCGACGGCTGCGCCGGCGTCGAGGAACACGCCCCCGTCCGAGAAGGAGTCGGGGGTCACGTTCACCACGCCCATCACGGCCGGGGCGGGGAATCGGTCGCGCAGCGGCTGCACGCCGCGCAGCCTAGTGCCGCCAGGCGCTCAGTGGTATGTGAGCGCG
Organism: Gaiellales bacterium; assembly: GCA_036494095.1. Lineage (GTDB taxonomy): Bacteria > Actinomycetota > Thermoleophilia > Gaiellales > JAICJC01 > JAICJC01. The sequence goes on from DASXOR010000049.1 coordinate 5,530, forward strand.
GTGGCCTCGGTGATGTCGCGCTCCCAGCCCGGCGAGAACGTCCACGTCCCGTGGCCCGGCGCGAACATCTCGGTCGACGAGTTGTTGTCGAAGCCCATCGCGTTCTGGGCGCCGAGCTGGACGAGCATCTTGCCCCAGTTCCAGCCGTACACGCCGTCGCCGTAGCGCACGCCGCCGGTGATGATCAGCCAGCCGCGGGTCTTCGTCTCGGCGACCGCCGGGCGCCAGTGCGGGTACTCCCACTGCCAGCCGTCGCCCGACATCATCGGGGGATCCTGCTGCGCGGCCGGGTACATGGTCTTGCCGTTCTTGACGAGCTGCGGCTTGCCGCCCATCACGTCCTGCACGGAGCTCCAGGCCGGCGCGTCGATCGACACCTTGATCACCTGGGAGTGGGTGGCGAGGCGTTTGAGGGCGATGTCGGCCGGCGGCGACGGGAACAGCGTCGTCGGCGCGACCGCCATCACGAGCACCTGGCCGGCGCCGAGCTGCACCGGGTTCGCCGGCGCCGGGACGATCGGCAGCGACACGGTGGCGACCGCGCCGGCGGCGTCGCCGAAGCGGAACCCCGCCACCGGCTCCCAGGCGTTGTTCCCGGAGGGATTCTTGACCTGCTCGCTCCCGCGCAGCATGGTCGGGAAGGGGTTCGGCGTCGGGGCGCCGCCCACGATGTAGCCGTCCCAGCCCGCGGGGATGTTCTGCGGACCGGTGCGGTCGGTCTTCACGACGACCTGATCGCGCTTGATGCCGCTCAGGCTCGAGCCCGGGTCGAAGGCGCCGATCGTGGCGGTGACGCCCTCGCCGAACAGGAACTTGGCCGGCTTCGCCGACGGCGTGCCCATCACCATCCGCCCGGCAGGCTCGTAGCCGACCCCGGGGCCGCCCGATCCGAACGCGATCACGTGGCGCGACTGGACGAGCATCCCGCTGGGATGGCCGGAGCTCCAGCCCACCGAGCTGAAGAAGTCACCGTTGATCGCGCCGAGCAGTCCGGGCGTCGCGCTGGCCGCGGCCCAGTGCGAGATCGTGCCGAGGGCGATGTCGCCGCGTGCACTCGGCCGGTTCAGCGCCGCCGCCATCAGGCTCACGTGCGGATCGCCGAGCTTCCACGAGATCTTGTAGATGGTCTGGGTCGTACCGGAGCGCAACCTCGCGCGCCACCGCGTGAGCGTGATCCCCGGCTTCAGCGCCTTCGTGCACCACATCGGCACCGGCGGGCACCCGTAGGACGTGATCGGCCCGCCGATGTGCGGCTTGACGGCGAGCGCCTGCTGGGCGGAGACAAGGCCGGCGAGGCCGACGGCGGCAAGAGTGGCTGAGACCCGGACGAAGCGCAACGCGTGACCCCTCGTGTGGCGTGGAAGAACGGCTGAGCACGTGATCGGCAATCACGGGTCATCGCCGTCCCCCCCTTTCCGGGGATCTGCGCGAAAGTACGCGGTATCAGGAGGGCTGCGGAGATTCCGGCGGCTGGCCGGAGGCGATGTTGCCGGGAAGCGGCAGCCCCAGCCCGCGCGGCCGCGAGGGCTCCTTGCGCGGCGCCTCGGCGGGCGTCTCCGTCTCCCTGGGCTCCTGATCGACGAACACGTCCTCGGGCGCCTCGCCCGCGAGCAGCCGCTGGAACTGGCTGGCGTCGAACGTCTCGTACTGGATCAGGATCTTCGACATCCTGTTCAGCTCGTCGATGCTCGTGCCCAGCACCTCGCGGGCGCGCTCGTGCGCCTGCTCGACGATCCGGCGGATCTCGTCGTCGATCTCGCGCGCGATCTCCTCGGAGTAGTCGGCCTCGTGGCCGAAGTCACGGCCGAGGAACGGCTGGCTGGAGTCGCGGCCGAATGTGCGCGGACCGAGCTTCTCGGACATGCCCCAGCGCGTGACCATGCGCTTGGCGGTGTCGGTCGTCTTGTTCAGGTCGTCCTCGGCGCCGGTGGTGACCTCGCCGAAGACGAGCTCCTCGGCGGTGCGCCCGCCCAGGTTCTTGGCCAGGCCGTCGAGGAGCTCTGCGCGCGAGCGCATGAACTTGTCCTCGGACGGGAGCGTGACGACGTAGCCGAGCGCCATGCCGCGGCCGACGATCGAGATCTTGTGCACGGGGTCGTTGTGCTCGAGGAAATGCCCGACGAGCGCGTGGCCCATCTCGTGCACGGCGGTGATCTCGCGCTCCTTCGGGGAGAGCAGCCGGGTCTTCTTCTCGGGCCCGGCGATGACGCGCATGATGCCCTCTTCGAGCTCGAGGTTCTCGATCTGCTTCTTGCCCTTGCGGGCGGCGAGCAGCGCGGCCTCGTTCACGAGGTTGGCCAAGTCGGCGCCGGTGAACCCGGGGGTCTGCCCGGCCAGCGCCTCGATGTCGACCTGCTGGGACATCGGCTTGCCGCGGCTGTGCACCTCGAGGATCTTCTTGCGGCCGACGCGGTCGGGGCGATCCACCACGACCTGGCGGTCGAACCGGCCGGGGCGCAGCAGCGCCGGGTCGAGGATGTCGGGCCGGTTGGTGGCCGCGATCAGGATGACGTTGTCCTTCATCTCGAACCCGTCCATCTCGACGAGGAGCTGGTTCAGCGTCTGCTCGCGCTCGTCATGGCCGCCGCCCATGCCGGCGCCGCGATGGCGGCCGACGGCGTCGATCTCGTCCATGAAGATGATGCACGGAGAGTTCTGCTTGGCCTGCTCGAACAGGTCGCGCACCCGGCTCGCGCCGACGCCCACGAACATCTCGACGAAGTCCGAGCCGGAGATCGAGAAGAACGGCACCCCGGCCTCGCCGGCGACGGCTCGTGCGAGCAGCGTCTTGCCGGTGCCTGGAGGGCCGAACAGGAGCACGCCCTTCGGGATGCGCGCACCGAGGGCCTGGAACTTCTTCGGGTTCTCGAGGAACTCCTTGATCTCCTGCAGCTCCTCGACGGCCTCGTCCACGCCGGCGACGTCCTTGAAGGTGATCTTGGGCGAGTCGACCGACATCCGCTTGGCGCGGCTCTTGCCGAAGCTCATGACCTTCGACCCGCCGCCCTGCATCTGGTTCATCAGGAAGATCCAGAACACGAAGAAGAGCAGGAACGGGAGGATCGTGATCAGGGCGCTCCACCAGGGCGAGCCGCCGGTCTTCGTGCCGTCGACGGTCTGGACGCCGTGATCCTTCGCGAGCGCGAGCTCGTCGTTCAGCAGCTGCACCGACGGGATGCCGACGCTGTAGGTCTGGTCGTTCAGCAGCTTGTAGCTGAGGCTATTGCCGCCGATGTCCGTCTTGATCGACGCCACGCGGCCGTCGGTCGTCTGCTTGACGAGGGATGTCCAGGTCTGGCCGGGGCGGCTGCTCGACGAGTTCACGATCTTCAGCGCGAAGAACGCGAGCACCAGCACGACCAGAATTGGAAAAAGTGCGCTCTTGAAAAGTCTGTTCACAACGCCTCGCCTACTTCCCCCGGGGATAGAGTCGGACGGCCCTGCCCGCGGTCGCCGGGAGCCTCATACCGGACCGAACGATACCACGGTGTTTTCGCCACGCCCGGTATCGGCACGCGCGAGGGGGTTCTGAAGACCGCAGGCCGAGATCGGCTACTCGAACTCGTCGGGCAGCTTCGATTCGTCCAGGGCGGCCACGTAGGGCAGGCCGCGGTAGCGCTCGCCGAAGTCGAGCCCGTAGCCGATCGCGAACCGGTTGGGAATCTCGAAGCCGACATAGCGGCACACGATGTCCGCCTTGCGCCGGGCCGGCTTGGTCAAGAGCGCACACACCTCGAGCGACGCCGGCCGCCGCGCCCGCAGGTTGCGCAGCAGGTACGACAGGGTCAGGCCGGAGTCGACGATGTCCTCGATCACGATCACGTGCCGGCCCTCGATATTTGCCTCGAGGTCCTTCAGGATCCGCACGACGCCCGACGAGTCCGTGCTGTTGCCGTAGCTCGAGACGGCCATGAAGTCGATCTCGCAGGGGACCGTGATCCGCCGCACCAGATCGGCCAGGAAGAAGACGGCGCCCTTGAGCACGCACACGAGCAGCGGATCGAGGCCGGCGTAGTCGCGCGAGAGCTCGTCGCCCAGCTCATCGACACGCGCGCGCAGGGCCTCTGCCTCGACGAGCACCTCGGCGATCAGCGGATCACGCTCGAGGCCGGTCTGCTCGACATTCATCGCGGCGGAGGATACCGGGTTCCCGGCGGGACGAACGCGAGTATGGAACGGTCGCGCACCGCCTCGAGGTCGCGGCCGAGCGACAGCCGCTCGACGCCGCTTCTGCGCGCCGCCATCGCCTCGAGCTTCGCCGTCAGCGCGCGCGGCAGGCGCAGCGGGCGCCCGGCGGCCCGCTCAGCCGCCTCGCGCAGCACCAGCACCCGCAACGCCCGCGGCATGTCGTCCAGGCCGGGAAGGTCGATGCGCGGCTCGACGTGCTCGCCTGCCAGCTCGCGCAGCAGCTCGTCCAGCTCGCCCAGGAGCTCGGCCGACCGAGCCAGGTTCACCTCGGCGCCGGGGTGGACGCGCCGCAGCGCGGGCATCACCTCGCGCCGGATCAGGTTGCGGCGCAGCCGGGTGTCCGAGTTGGTGGAGTCCTCGAGCGGCTCGACCCTGTGCTCGGCGCACCACGCCCGCGTCTCGGCTGCGGTCGCGCACAGGAGCGGCCGGACGATCCCGCCGGCGCTCGGGCGCATCGCCCGGATCGCCCGCGCGCCGGACGACGACGCGAGCCGGTAGAGCACCGTCTCGGCCTGGTCGGAGAGCGTGTGGCCCGTCACGATCGGCCGATCGCCGGCATGCTCGCGGGCGGCGGCGTAGCGCGCCTCGCGGGCGCGGGACTCGAGGTTGGGCCCCGCCCTCACGTCGACCGGGACGACGGCGGCGCCGAGCCCGGCGCAGTGGGCGGCGTCGGCGAGGCCGTCGGCGCCGCGCAGGCCGTGCTCGACGTGCAGGGCCTCGGCCTCGTAGCCAAGCTCTCGCAGCACGCCCCAGGCGCACACCGAGTCGGCGCCGCCCGACACGAGCACCAGCACCGCGTCGCCGGGCTCGAGCAGGGCATGCTCGGCGACGAAGGCGGCGACCCGGCTAGCCAGCGGCTCCGGCGCGCCCATCCTCGACCAGCACGAACCGGCGCATGAACATCGTCCCGAGCTCGATGTAGCGGGCGTGGGCGGCCTGCGCCGCCTCCTCGTCACCGGCGCTCGTGGCGCGCTCGATCTCGGCCTGGAGCCCTGCGAGCCTTCCCTCCAGCCGCAGCTCGAGCTGCTGCTCGCGGGTCAGGTCGGAAGCGCGGCCGAGCAGCACGAGCGCCCGCGACCGCCACAGCGCGGCGAGCCGCCCCAGGCGCGGATCGGGGCTCGCCTCGAGCACCGCCCACCCGCGCTCGGCCAGGGGCAACAGCGCCTCGTCGTGGAAGGTGCCTGGCACCGCGTCCGCGGTGCCAGGCACCGGGGGGTGGTGGCTCAAGCGGCCGCCGCAGGCGCACGGCTCGAGCAAGGGCTCGAGCTCGGCCTCGATGCCGCTGCTGCCGAGCAGGAAGCCCTCCTCGCCGTGGGTCGCCAGCCGCACGAGGCCAACCTCGAGCGAGCGCAGCGCGAGCTCGTGGGCTGCGCCGCAACGGCGGCACGTCCACACGTCGGATCGGGCCGCCGGGATCATGCGGGGACGGTAGCCGACAGGAACTCGGCGATCGCCATCGAGAAGGCATACGGGGCCTCGAGCATCGGCATGTGGCCGACGCCGGGCAGGACGACCTCGCGACCGTGCAGCGCCGCCGCGAGCGGCGGTCCGCTGTCCCAGCCGCCGCGGTCGAGGTCGCCCCAGATCACGAGCGCCGGCACTGCGACCCCCGCGCACAGGCTCGGCAGGTCGAGGCCGGCAAGGGCGGGCATGACCTCCGAAACGACGTGGGCAGCCGCCGCCGAGTCGCGCAGCATCTCCCGCCCCATGGCCGGATCGACGCCGTCCAGGCCCGCCATGCCGACGAACCAGCCGAACACGAGCCGCCGGGCGAGAGGCCATGACACGGCCGCCCCGCCCCACACCGGCTCGGTGACCGCGAGCGCACGATGGAACGGGAGCACATACTGGGCACGGCGCAGCTCGAGCGGGATCATCCCCACCGGCGAGCACGCCACCACGCCGGCCACAGGCGCCTCCGCGGCCCATGCGACCCCCAGCGGGGCGCCGAACGAGTGCCCCATCACGACCGGCCGCTCGATGCCGAGCCGGCCGACGGCGGCGGCCATGAGGCGCGCCGCCGCGGCGAACGAGAATGGCACGAGCATGTCCGAGCCGCCGTGGCCCGGCAGGTCGACCGCCACCACGTGGTGCGTGCGCGCAAGCCGCTCGGCGAAGGGGCGCAGGTAGGCGCGCGAGCCGGTCAGCCCATGCAGCAGCACCACCGGCGGACCATCGCCCCACTCCTCCAGGTTGACACGCAGACCGGCGACGGCGAATGTCCGCTCATGCACGATCAGGAAGCTACCAGCCGGGTTGCAGCCGACGAGTACCGCAAGCGCAGCGCGCTCAACTGGGAGCAGGCCGCCGCCGGGTGGGAATCCGAAGCCGAGCGCGTGCGCACGATGGGCGCGCCCATCACCGCGTGGCTGATCGAGCACCTCGCGCTCGATCAGGGGGCGACCGTTCTGGAGCTCGCGTCCGGCCCCGGCGACGTCGGCCTTGCCGTCGCAGCCGCCCTGGCCGGCGGCGGTCGGGTGATCCTGTCTGACCGCGCCCACGCGATGGTCGAGGCCGCGCGCCGGGCGGCGGCCGCGGCTGGCCTCGAGAACGTCGAGATGCGCGTGCTCGACGCCGAGTCGCTCGACCTGGCGGACGCCTCGGTCGACCGCGTCGTCTGCCGCTTTGCCTACATGCTGGTCGCCGACCGGGCGGCCGCCTTCCGGGAGACCCGCCGTGTGCTGCGTCCGGGCGGGCGGGTCGCGTTCGCCGTCTGGGGCGCAGCCGCCGAGAACGAGTGGGCCACCACGCTCTGGGAGGTGCTCGAGGCCCGCACCGACCTGCCGGTGACGCCGCCCGGCGGCCCGGGCATGTTCGCCCTCGCCGACCCCGCTGTCGTCCGCGGGCTCGTCGCCGACGCCGGCTTCGAGCTGCGCGCGGTCGAGCCGATCCCGGTCTCGTGGTCGTACCCCGACTTCGACTCCTACTGGCGGGCGCAGTCGTCGCT
>DASXOR010000050.1:0-10394 GCA_036494095.1 Gaiellales bacterium
CGAGACGATCTGCCGGCGGCACGAGGTGGATGCGACCGTGATCGGCGAGGTGACCGAGACCGGCCTCCTGCGTGCGTTCTACGACGGAGAGCTGGTGGGCGACATCCCGGTGTCGACCCTGACCGACGACGCCCCCCGCTACGAGCTCGACTGCGCCCGCCCCGCCCGGCTGGTTGACGAGCCGGTGGCGGCGCCCGACTCCGACGTGACCCCCGAGGCCGCCCTGCGCGCGCTCCTCGGAGCCCCGGGCAGTGCCGGCCGGGGCTGGGTGATGCGGCAGTACGACCAGCTCGTCGGTTCCGGCACCGTGGTGCGGCCGGGCGGCGATGCAGCGGTCGTGCGGCTGACGCCCTCGCAGCGCGCGATCGCCATCTCGCTCGACGGCAACGGCCGGCGGACGTGGCTCGACCCGCGCCGGGGCGGCATGAGCGCCGTCTGCGAGGCCGCGCGCAACGTCGCGTGCACGGGCGCCCGGCCGGCCGCGGTCACGAACTGCCTCAACTTCGGAAACCCGGAGGATCCCGAGATCGGCTACGAGCTCGCCGAGGCGATCGCCGGCATGGCGGCCGCCTGCACCGCGCTCGGCCTGCCGGTCGTCTCGGGCAACGTCTCGCTGTACAACGAGCACGACGGCCGCCCGATCCTGCCGACGCCGGTCGTCGGCGTGGTCGGCGTCCTTGACGACGCCGAGCTGGCGGTGCGGATCGGCTTTCACGAGGCCGGCGACGTGGTGCTGCTGGCGGGTGCCGGCCGCAGCGCCATTGACGGGTCGGACTACCAGAAGGTGATCCTGGGCGAGGTGGCGGGGCGCATCCCGGAGCCCGATCTCGAGCACGAGCGGGCGCTGCACTCCTTTCTGGCGGCGGCCGCCGATCGCAAGCTGCTTTGCAGCGCCCACGACGTGGGCGGCGGCGGGCTGGCAGTGGCCGTCGCCGAGTCGGCGATGGCCGGCGGCATCGGCGTTCGCGTCGAGGAGGGCGGCGACCTGTTCGGTGAGGGCGACGGCAGGGTGGTCGTGTCGGCCCGCCGGGCCGATGTCGCCGCGCTGCGCCGGCTCGCTTCCGGCCTGCCCCTGCGCCGGCTGGGGGCCGTGGGTGGCACCGAGATTGCCGTGGGGCCGGCCCGGATCGCGCTCGCAGACGCGGTCGCGGCCTACGAGGGCGCCCTTCCCGCCATCATGGACGGCGACGGCTGATGTGCGGCGTCTTCGGCATCTACGCACCGCCGGGCGATCCCGATCGCGGCGTGGCCCGGATGACGTTCTTCGGGCTTTTCGCGCTCCAGCACCGCGGGCAGGAGAGCGCCGGCATCGCCGTCTCCGACGGCGACCGGATCACCGCGATGAAGGACATGGGCCTCGTCAGCCAGGTGTTCGACGAGCCGCGGCTCTCGGGGCTCGAGGGCCACATCGCGATCGGGCACGCTCGCTACTCGACGACCGGCTCGACGGTGTGGCAGAACGCGCAGCCCGTCGTCCGCCACGCCGGCGGGCGCACGATCGCGCTCGGGCACAACGGCAACCTGACGAACACGGCCGCGCTGCGCGCGGACCTGCATGCGCGCCGGGTGTCGATGCGCTCGACGTCCGACACCGAGGTGATGGCGGCGCTGATCGCCCAGCACGACTCCGCCGACCTGGGCGACGCGGTCGCCGATGCGATGGGCCGCATCGAGGGTGCGTTTGCGGCCGTGGTCTTGAGCGAGCGCGCGCTGGCCGGCTTTCGCGACCCGGACGGGATCCGCCCGCTCGTTGTCGGCCGCCTCGACGACGCGTGGGTGCTCGCGTCCGAGACCTGCGCCTTCGACCTGATCGGCGCCCGGGCCGAGCGTGAGCTCGAGCCGGGAGAGATGGTGGTGATCGACGAGCACGGCCCCCGCTATCGCCGCGTCGGCGACCGTCCCGGCTCGCTGTGCGTGTTCGAGTACATCTACTTCGCCCGGCCCGACTCGGTGATGGGCGGCCACGGCCTGCACGAGGTGCGGCGGGGGATGGGCGAGCGCCTCGCCGAGGAGGCGCCGGTCGCGGCCGATGTCGTCATCGGCGTGCCCGACTCGGGGACGCCCGCCGCGGTCGGCTATGCGAAGCGCAGCGGGATCCCGTTCGGCGAGGGGCTGGTCAAGAACCGCTACGTCGGGCGCACGTTCATCCAGCCAGACCAGGCCCTGCGCGAGCGCGGCGTGAAGCTCAAGTTCAACGCGCTGCGGTCGGTGCTCGAGGGCCGCCGGGTGGTGGTCGTCGACGACTCCATCGTGCGTGGCTCGACGACCCGCAAGCTCGTGCAGATGCTGTTCGAGGCCGGCGCGCAGGAGGTGCACCTACGGGTGTCGTCGCCGCCGATCGTCTCGCCCTGCTTCTACGGCATCGACATGGCCGACCAGGACGAGCTGATCGCGGCCGGGCGCAGCGTCGAGGAGGTGCGCGAGCGGCTCGGGGCGACGTCGCTCGCCTACCTGTCGCTCGAGGGCCTGGCGGCGGCGACGGGGCCGCCCGACGGCTTCTGCCGGGCCTGCCTGACAGGTGAGTACCCAACCGAGATCCCCGCCGACATGCGCCTGGCGAAGCTCCGGTTCGAGGCGGCGCCGGTGCCGGTGGAGATCCGGTGAGCGGCGATCGCCCGCCGCTGACATACGCCGGGTCGGGTGTGAGCCTGGATGCGTCCGACGCCGTCGTCGAGCGGATCCGGTCGGCGGTCACCTCGACACACGGCCGCGAGGTGCTCGGCGGCCACGGCGGCTTCGCCGGCCTGTTCACGCCGTCGGTCGGCGACCCGCTGGTCGCCGCCGGCTGCGACGGCGTGGGGACGAAGGTGCTGCTCGGCGCCGCCGCCGGCCGTCACGCCGGCCTCGGCATCGATCTGGTGGCGATGAGCGTGAACGACGTGGTCACCTCGGGCTGCCGGCCCGCGTTCTTCATGGACGTGATCACGTGCGCCCAGATCGACGCCGACGTCGTCGCCGAGCTCGTGTCCGGCATCGCCGAGGGCTGCCGCCAGGCCGGCTGCGCCCTGCTCGGCGGCGAGACCGCCGAGCATCCCGACATGATGCGGCCCGGCGAGTTCGACATGGCCGGGTTCTGCGTCGCGATCGCCGAGCGGCGCGAGCTGGTCTCGGGCAGCCGCGTGCAGGCCGGCGACACGATCGTCGGCCTGCCGTCCAGCGGGCCGCACGCAAACGGCTTCTCGCTCGTCCGCCGGCTGCTCGAGCGCGCAGGGACGGGCCTCGCCGACACGCCGGACGCGCTGGGCGGCGCCACCGTCGCCGACGTCCTGCTCGAGCCCACCCGCATCTACGCGCGCCCGGTGGGCGAACTGTGCCGCACCGTCGACGTGCGGGCGATGGCGCACATCACCGGCGGCGGCATCCCGGGCAACCTCGCCCGGCAGTTCCCGGAGGGGCTCGGCGCCGAGATCGACCTGGGATCGTGGCCGCGGCCGCCCGTGTTCGACTGGCTCGGGTCGCTCGGCGTCGACGAGGACGAGTTGCGCCGCGTCTTCAACCTCGGGCTCGGCTTCGCGGCGGTGATCGCCCCCGATGACGAGCGGGCCGCGCTGGCGGCGCTCGAGCGCGGCGGGTGCGCGGGCTTCGTCGCCGGCAGCGTCGCCGAGGGCGCGGGGGTGCGCTTCCGCTGAGAGTCGGCGTGCTCATCTCCGGTGAGGGCACGAACCTGCAGGCGCTGATCGACGCTCCCGACATCGATGTGGCGTGTGTCGTCTCGAGCCGCGCAGGCGCGCCGGGCCTCGATCGTGCCCACCGGGCCGGCGTCCCGGCGCTGCACTGCTCCGCCGAGGACGAGGCGGTCGCGTTCCTGGACGAGCACGGCGCCGGCCTCGTCGTCCTGGCCGGGTACATGCGCATCCTCTCGGCCGACTTCGTCGGCCGCTACTCGGGTCGAATTCTGAACGTGCATCCGTCGCTTCTGCCGGCATTTCCGGGTGCGACAGCAGTCGCGGACGCGATCGCGCACGGCGTCAAGCTCACCGGTGTGACGGTGCACCTGGTGGACGCGGCCCACCAGGAGGTGGACAGCGGGCCGATCGTCCTGCAGGAGGCGCTGGCCGTTTCGTATGATGACACCGCCGCCGCGGTGATGGAGCGTCTTCACCGGATCGAGCACCGGTTGCTGCCGGAGGCGGTGCGGTTGTACGGGGCGGGCAGGATCCACGTCGATGGACGGCGGGTGAGGGTGAGCAGATGAAGATCAGACGAGCCCTGATTTCGGTCAGTGACAAGAACGGCCTCTCGACGTTCGCGCTGGGGCTGCACGCCCTCGGCGTCGAGCTGATCTCGACGTCGGGCACGGCCGCGTTCCTCGAGCAGGCGGGCGTCCCCGTGACGTCGGTCGAGCAGGTGACGGGCTCGGCCGAGCTGCTCGGCGGGCGGGTGAAGACCCTGCACGTGTCGCTGCACGCGGCGATCCTCGCCCGGCGCGACCATCCCGACGACATGGCTTCGCTCGAGGCGGCCGGGATCGAGCCGATCGACCTCGTGGTCTGCAACCTGTACCCATTCCGGTCGGTGGCGGCGCGGCGCGGCGTGTCCGAGGCCGAGGTGATCGCGAACATCGACATCGGCGGGCCGACGATGGTGCGGGCGGCGGCGAAGAACTTCCACTCCGTGGCCGTGGTCACGGAGCCCGACCGGTACGGCTTCATGCTCGACGAGCTGAACTCCGACGGCGGCTCGCTTTCGCTGGATACCCGCCGCGACCTGGCCGGCGAGGCGTTCGCGCACGTGGCGTCCTACGACTCGGCCGTGGCGGCCTGGTTCACCGACACCGAGCCCTTCCCCGACCGGCTCACGATCGACCTGGTCAAGGTCGGCGACCTGGCCTACGGCGAGAACCCGCACCAGCGGGCCGCGTTCTACCGCGAGGCCGGCGCCCGCCGGCATGTGCTCTCGCGCATCGACCAGGTCAGCGGCAAGCCGCTCTCGTTCAACAACCTCGCCGACCTGCAGGCGGCGCGCACGATCGCCGCCGCGTTCCAGCTCCCCGCCTGTGCGATCGTGAAGCACGCAAACCCGTGCGGCGTGGCGGTCGGCGCGACGCTCGAGGAGGCGTACGCACGCGCGCTCGCCGGCGATCCGCTGTCGGCGTTCGGGGCCGTGATCGCGGTCAACCGGCCCGTGAACGGCGCGCTCGCAGAGCGCATGATCGAGACGAAGGTCGACGTCCTCTTCGCCCCGGGATACGACGACGCCGCCCGCGAGACGCTCTCGTCGAAGCCGACCACGCGCGTCCTCGAAGACCGGGAGCGGCGCAAGACGAGCCCCGGCGAGCGCGACCTGAGGCGCGTGCTCGGGGGCGTGCTGATCCAGGATCGCGACAACGAGACCGAGGATCGCGCCGACATGCAGGTCGTGTCCGAGCAGGCCCCGGGCAAGCGCGAGTGGGAGGACATGCTGTTCGCGTGGCGCACCGTGCACTTCGTCCGCTCAAACGCGGTCGTGATCGCGCGCGACCTGGCCGCGATCGGGATCGGGGCGGGCCAGATGAGCCGCGTCGATGCCGTGAAGATGGCCGTCGCGAAGGCCGGCGAGCGCGCGCAGGGCGCCGTGCTGGCGTCGGACGGCTTCTTCCCGTTCGCTGACGGGCCCGAGGCCGCCTTCGCCGCAGGCGTGCGGGCGATCGTGCAGCCGGGCGGCTCGGTGCGCGACGCCGACGTGATCGCCGCCGCGGACGCCGCCGGCGCTGCGATGGTCTTCACGGGCCGCCGCCACTTCCTGCACTGAGCCACAGTTTGGGGCCTGGCCCCATATGAGGCCAGGCCCCGCTTTTCGAGTCGGCTGCTGGGCTACTGCTCGGCGAGCAGGCGCGCGTACGCCCGCTCGTAGTCGTCGACCATGCGCTTCGCCGAGAAGCTCTCGTCGGCGACCGCGCGCACCTCGAGCGGGTCGAGCGCCAGTAGCTCGGGGATGCATGCGGCCATCTCGTCGATCGTGTCGACGACGAGGCCGCTGCGGCCGTGCTCGACCACCTCGGGAACGGCGCCGAGGCGGGTCGCGAGCACCGGCGTGCCGCAGGCCATCGACTCCACCATGACCAGGCCGAACGGCTCGGGCCACTGGATCGGGAACACCGTCACGGCGGCCTTCTGCAGCAGCTCGACCTTCTCGTTGTGCGACACCTCGCCGACGTACTCGATGCCGTCGCCGAGGTACGGCCGCACGGCGGCGTCGAAATACTCGTGCTCGACCGGGTCGTGGATCTTGCCGGCCAGGAGCAGCGGCATACCGGATTCGCGCGCGACCCGCACCGCGTTTCCGGCCCCCTTGTCCGGCGACATGCGACCGAGGAAGAGCAGGTAGCCGTCGTTGCCCGTGTGGATGGGATAGCTGTCCAGGTCGATCGCGTTGTGGCATGTGGCCAGCCAGTTCAGCTCGGGCCGCGGGCTGCGCTGATTCTCGGACAGCGACACCAGCCGCACGCGCGGCGACACCCGCGCGATCTGGGCGTACACGAGCCCCGGCTCGCCTGTGAGGGGGCCGTGGACGGTGTGGCAGAAGGGCGTCGAGATCGCCTGGCCGAGCGCGCATGCGAGCGGGCCGGAGTGGTCGTGCACGACGTCGTAGTCCCCGGCCTCCTCGAGGCACCCGAGGGTGTGGTGGAGGTCGGGCATCGACATCCCGATCCGGTAGGAGGGCGGCTCGTCGTAGGTGGTGACGAGCCGCGCCTTCGTCTGCGAGTCGCCGGCCGCGTACAGGGCGACATCGTGGCCGTGGTCGACGAGGCCGTCGGCCAGGATCGAGACCACCCACTCGATGCCGCCGTAGCGCACCGGCGGAACCGCGAACCAGGCCGGAGCCAGCAGGGCGATCCTCACGGCTCGATGTTACTGCGGCGGCGGCGGTGGGTGGGGATGGTGGCCCATCGGCGGATGCGGCGGCCGCGGGCGCCGCGGCGGGGCGGTTCCGGCCAGGACCGGCTCCAGCCGCTCGAGCGCCGCCGCCAGCGCGTCTGACTCGTGCGGGGCGAGCGCCGTGAGCATCGGGTCGAGCCGGCTCCGCACGAGCGTCTGCGCCGACACGAGGACGCGCTCACCCTCGCCGGTCAGCGCCGGCCGGCGACGGCGGCGGTCGTCGCCCGTCGCGGTGCGCTCGACCGTCCCCGCGCGCTCGAACGCCGCCATCAGTTGCGACACCGCGGCCTCCGAGACCCCGGCGGCCCGCGCCAGGTCGGCGGCCGACTCCGTTCCCGCGGCGATCGCGCGCAGGCCGAGGTACTGGCCGAGCGTGAGGGGTGGGTCGTGGCCCGCCAGCACGCGCTCCATCCACCGGGTCACGAGGGGCGCGACTGCGGCGAGCGTGTCGGCGGTGTTTCGCGTGCGCGGCCGCGGGGGCATATACTTAAGTGAGCTTTAGTATATGGAAGGGAACCGCCCGCATGAACACCCTGTTCGCCGCCATCCACGCCGCCCTCGCGGCCTCGATTCCGCTCGTCTGTTTCCTAACCGCCGTGATCTGGCTTGCGAACGTCGCCGACCGCACTGGCCTCGCCGGCCGGATCGCACACGTGCTGGCCGGGCAGGCGCGCGGAAGCACCGCGCGATTGTACGTGCTCGTATGCCTGGCCTGCGCGCTGCTCACCGCAACCCTGTCGCTCGACGGCGCCGTCGTCGTGATGGTGCCCGTGATCCTCGCTCTGGTCGAGCTCGGGGCTCCGGGGCGGGCGCTCCTGCTCGCCACGATCGGCGTGGCCAACGCGTTCTCGATCGCGGTCGTCCAGGGCAACCCCACGAACCTCGTCGTGATGAGCGGCCTGCACCTCGATCCCGGCACGTTCGACGCCACGATGCTCGGCCCCGGAACGGCGGCCGCGCTCATCTGTGCCGTGGTCGTGGCCGTGCGTGAGTGGCCGCGCCTGCGCGGATCGGTGCGTCCCGGCGCGGTGCCCGCGCTCGGGGCGGGTGCCGCGGTCGCGGCCGCCGCGCTCGTGGCGGCGGGGGTAGGCGAGGCGGCCGCGCCGGTCATCGGCCTGGCGCCGTGGTGGCCCGTCTGCGTCGTCGCCGTCGTCACCGCGATCTGGCTCACCGCCACGGGTGTCCGCCCTCCGGCCGTGTCGGTGCCCTGGCGGATCGGCCTGTTCGTCACGGTGCTCGCAACGGCGCTCGGGCTGGCCGCCGCGGTCGCCGGCCTTTCGGCGGTGCGGCTCCCGTCCGGCTCCGTGTGGGCCCTTCTGGCGGTGACCGTGGTCGCCGCGGCGGTTGCCGCCACGGTGAACAACCTGCCCGCCGCCGTCGCCGCGGGCGCGCTCCTGCACTCCGGGCCGGCGGCCTTCGCCGTGCTCACCGGGGTGTCGATCGGCGCCCTGGCCGGGGCGCGGGGATCGGTCGCGACGCTGCTCGTGCGTGACCTCGCCGGCCGCAGCTTCTCGGCCGCGATCGGCGAGGGCTACCTGCGCCTGTGGCCGGCGACCGCGACCGTCGCCGCGATGGCCGCGACCGCGCTCATCTGGCTCACCACGGCCGCCGCCTAGCGGTTCTCGCGCCGCCACATGAACTTGAGGCCCGACCAGTTCTCGTCGATCGCGGCCACCTTCGTGTCGACGATGCCGAGCGGCAGGGCGTGGTCGCGCAGCCCGTTCTCGGAGATGTCGCTGCGGTGGCCGCCGGCGCGCCGCGGCCCGGCCACCCACAGCGAGCCGGCGGGGAAGACGCGCTGCGCGAGCGCCGGCAGCCGCTCGGGCAGCTCGGCCTCCTCGCGGAAGAACGCGACCACGACGTCGGCCGGGCCGTCGCCGTCGGCCGGCGCCACTCCCTCGGGCAGCCCGGGCACGCTCCAGCCGCCCGGCGCGGCGTCGAGCGCGAGCCGCGCGCCCGGCTTGATGCCGAGCTTCTGCGCGAGCGGTGTCTGGGAGTAACCGGCCATGCCGCCGCGATTGTACGACGCACACTCGGCGTGATGTTCGGCGGCCACGGGCGGATAGATCGACGATGCTTCACAAGGAGGAGCCCAGATGAACCCGCGCCGTATCGCCGTCCTCTCGCTCGCGCTGCTGTCCCTGTGGCCGGCGGCGCCGGCCGCCGCCAAGTTCATGCCGGTGCACTCGGCCCGAGCCTGCGGCCCGACCGGCTGCGTGCCCCTGCCGGCGGGGATGGTCTCGCAGATGCTCGGCCGGTTCGAGGGGGGCGACACGGGCAATCCGGGCATGCGTCTGGGCCCGTTCTACCGGCTGCACATCCGGCCGCAGCCCGGCCCGTCGCTCCTCTTCTACGTCCCTGTGAGTCGCATGATCGTCGTGAACGGGCAGACGCTGCGTGTCGGTCGCCACCACGCGGCCCGCCTCGACTCCGCGCTGCGCGACCTGCAGCCGATCCCTCCGCGCATCGAGAGCGTGACGGTCGGCGCCCATCCGGCCGCCCATCCGCTGGCGTACATGCCGCTGCTGTTCGGCCGGCCGGTGTATCCGCCCGCGTCGGTGTGGAACCATCGTGACGTGCTGATCGCCATCGATCTCGCCGGAGAGTCGCCGTGGAGCTACTGGGGCGGCGCCGAATACTTCCCGTCGGTCCGGCTGCTGCATGTGCCCGACGGTGTGTGGGTGCGGGTGGGCGCCGCCCAGGCGGCGATGATCGCCTCCGACCTGCATCCGGGAGGGCGCGCGGGGCACGGCGGCAGCGCGAGCCCGGCGACGGTGGCGGCCGTGGTGGCCGTCGCGATTGCGATCGCCGCCATGCTGGTCGTGGCCCTGCGGCGGCGCCCGTGGCGGCGGGCGCGGGTTGCCTAGCGCGTGGCGGAAGGGACTCCCGAGGCCCGGTTTCGCCATGAGCAACATGACTTCGATGCGCTCTTTCGCGCCCACCACGCCGAGATCGTGCGCTACCTCGCGGTGCGGCTCGGCTCCCGCGAGGAGGCCCGAGACGTCGCCGCAGAGGTGTTCGTCGAGGCGTGGCGGCGCACGCCGTCGCTGCGCTACAGAGGCCGGCCGGTGCTGGCGTGGCTCTATCGTGTGGCGGCCAATATGGCGGCCGACCGGATGAGCGCCCGGCGGCGAGAGCCGGTCGTCGCCGAGGCCCGCGACACCGCGTCGCCGGGCGACGAGGCCGAGGGCGTGGTCGAGCGCGACCTGCTGCGCCGCGCGCTTGCAACGCTGCCCCCCGACCATGCGCTCGCAGTGCACCTGCGGCTCGTCGAGGGCTACCCGTTCGCCGACGTCGCCCGGGTGATGGGCAGAAGCGTCGGCGCTTGCCAGATGCTGGTCCTGCGCGCCGGCCGGGAGCTGCGCGAGGCGCTCGAGCGGGAGGGCATCGATGCGCCGGAGTGACGACGTGACGCTCGCGCGCCGGCTGGCGGAGGCCCTCGACGGACGGGCGCAGGCGACGGGCGAGCTCGAGGCGATCGTGCGCGTGCTCGAGGCGGCGGCGGCCGACGCGCGCTTCGGCGTCGCCGCGGATGAG
>DASXOR010000051.1:0-6534 GCA_036494095.1 Gaiellales bacterium
AGCACCGCCCGCCCGCCCAGGAGCGCCGTGCCCTTCGCCGCCCAGTCGCGCGAGCTGCCGGAGCCGTACTCGCGGCCGGCGATGACGATGAGCGGCACTCCCTCGGCCGCGTAGCGCTGGGCGGCGTCGTAGATCGGCATCTGCTCACCCGACGGCAGGTGCCGGGTGTACCCGCCCTCGCGGTCGGCGAGGGCGTTGCGCAGGCGGATGTTCGCGAACGTGCCCCGCACCATCACCTCGTGGTTGCCGCGGCGGGCGCCGTAGGAGTTGAAGTCGCGCGGCGCAACGCCCTGTTCCGCCAGATACCTGCCGGCGGGCGTATCGGGCGAGAAGGCCCCCGCCGGCGAGATGTGATCGGTAGTGACGGAGTCGCCGACCACCACCAGGACGCGGGCCGAGACGATGTCGGAGAGGTCGGCGTCGTGCTCGAAGAAGGTCGCCTCGCGGACGTAGGTCGAGTGCGGATCCCAGGCGAACAGCTCCCCCTCCGGCACCGGCAGGGCCGTCCAGCGCTCGTCGCCGTCGAAGATGCGGCCGTACTCGTCGGCGAAGAGGTCGGAGCTGAACGAGCCGGCCAGGGCCGCCTCGACCTCGGCCGCGCTCGGCCACACGTCGCGCAGGTACACCGGCCCGGCGCTGCCCTCTCCGAGCGGGTCGACGGTGAGGTCGGTGTTGACGCTCCCGGCCAGCGCGTAGGCCACGACGAGCGGCGGCGAGGCCAGGTAGTTCGCGCGCACGGCCGGGTGGATGCGCGCCTCGAAGTTGCGGTTGCCCGAGAGCACCGCGACCACCTTGAGGTCGTCGCGCTCGATCGCGCCCGCCACCTCGTCGGGCAGCGGCCCCGAGTTGCCGATGCAGGTGGTGCAGCCGAAGCCGACGAGGTTGAACCCGAGCTCGTCGAGCGGCGCCATCAGGCCGGCCCGCTCGAGGTAGCCGACGACGACGCGCGAGCCCGGCGCAAGGCTCGTCTTCACCCACGGCCGCCGCCTGAGGCCGAGCGCGAGCGCCTTCTTCGCGACCAGGCCCGCGGCCACCATCAGCGCCGGGTTGGACGTGTTCGTGCACGACGTGATCGCCGAGATCACGACCGACCCGTCGCCGAGCTGGGTGCCGTTCTGCGTGCTCACGCCGAACGCGTCCGAGAACGAGCGCGCCACCTGGGGCAGCGACACCCGATCCTGCGGCCGGCGCGGGCCCGCCAGGCTGGGCACGACCGCGTCGAGGTCGAGGTCGAGCGTCTCGGAGTAGACCGGCGCCGCCTCGGATCCGGTGCGGAAAAGGCCCTGCTCCTTCGTGTAGCGCTCCACGAGCGCGATCACATCGGCCGGCCGGCCGGTGTCGGCGAGGTAGCGCATGGTCTGGGCGTCGACGGGGAAGGTGGCCGCCGTCGCCCCGAACTCGGGCGACATGTTGGACAGGGTGGCCCGATCGGCCACCGTCAGCGAGCCGAGCCCGGGGCCGAAGAACTCGATGAACTTGCCGACCACGCCGTGCGTGCGCAGCTGCTCGGTCAGGGTGAGGACGAGGTCGGTGGCGGTGACGCCCGTGCGCAGCTCGCCCCCGATGCGCACGCCGACGACCTGCGGCGGCGTCATGTAGAGCGGCTGGCCCAGCATGACCGCCTCGGCCTCGATGCCGCCGACGCCCCAGCCCAGCACGCCGATCGCGTTGATCATCGTGGTGTGCGAGTCGGTGCCGACGAGCGTGTCCGGCAGCGCCACCCCGTCGCGGACACAGACGACGCGGCCGAGGTACTCCAGGTTCACCTGGTGGCAGATGCCCATGCCGGGCGGGACGACGCGGAAATTGCGGAAGGCGCGCTGCGCCCAGCGCAGGAGCTGGTAGCGCTCGCCGTTGCGCTCGTACTCGCGCTCGATGTTGCGCGCGTACGCGCCGTCGGAACCGAACGCGTCCACCTGCACCGAGTGGTCGATGACGAGATCCACCGGCACCAGCGGATCGACCCGGCCGGGGTCGGCGCCGCGGCGGTCGACGGCGGCGCGCAGCGCGGCCAGGTCGACGACGGCGGGCACGCCGGTCAGGTCCTGCATGAGCACACGAGCCGGCATGAATGCAAGCTGCGCGCCGGGATGCGGCGCCGGCCAGGCCGCCAGGGCGCGGACATCGTCCTCGCGCACATGCTCGCTGCCGGCCCGGCGCAGGAGGTTCTCGAGCAGCACGCAGATGGTGTACGGAAGCGTCAGCGGATCGACGAGGCGGTCGAGGCGATGGAACAGCTCGCCGCTCGGCAGGGTGTCGCGGGCGCCGAAGAGATCGGAATCTGCCATGACCGGAATCTAGTCCGTATGCGACAGTTGGCGTGATGACCGGATCCCGCGTACGACTTCCCGACGGTGTGAGCCGGCCGTTCCAGGTGTTCGTGAACGGTGTCGAGCAGACGGAGGGCGCCGACTTCACGATCGCCGGGGCGTGGATCGTGTTCGCGCAGGAGCTCGTCCCGCCGAAGCAGGAGAGCGCGCGCAGCGTCTTTCGCGGGTTCTTCTACGGCCGCTACAAGACTGAGCACGTGGTCGACCTGGCCTGCCACGTGGGCGGGCAGGCGCACGTGTTCAGCCGTCTGCCGATCGAGTCCCCTGCCGGGGACGGATAGCGGCTAGAAGACGGCCTTGCCCTGCCACCACCACGTCTCCAGGACAGCGAAGACGGTGATCAGGCAGACGGCGAGGATGTGCCCGCCCTTCGAGCGCGGGTTCAGCAGGTAGCCGCACAGCGCGACCGCGAGCGCGAGGACACCCATGTAGATCGGGCGCGTCCACGTCCCCACAACCGCGAACACGATCGCGAGCCCGTTGACGACGGCGACCGCGTCGTCGCGGAAGGACTCGTATTCAGGCGTGTAATCTCGCACAGGGCGCTCCTTGGCCGGACTGGGGCGCAATCTTAGCGGGAGCATGGGCGGGAGCGGCGACGAGCCAGACACGAGGCACAACGGTGCTGCGCAAGGCCGGGATCGAGCACCGGCTGCTGCGGTACGACTATCGATCCGAGGGCGGCGCCGAGCAGGCCGCCGCAGACCTGGGCGTCGCGGCCGAGCGCATGTACAAGAGCATGGTGGCAGCGGCCGGCGACGAGCTCGTGTTCGCCCTCGTCCCGGCCGACTCGTGGCTGTCGCTGAAGAAGCTCGCGGCGGCGGCCGGGGCGAAGCACGCGGCGATGGCGCAGCCGCGCGACGCCGAGCGGGTCACGGGCTACCAGGTCGGCGGGATCAGCCCGCTCGGATCGCGCAAGACGCTGCGGGTCTTCCTTGATACAGGCTCGCAGGCGTTCGAGCGGGTGTGCCTGAACGCCGGCAACCGCGGCCACATCGTGGAGGTGGGCACGGCCGACCTCGTCCGCCTGACAGGCGCGACGATCTGCGACCTGCAGGCGTCCCCGTGAATACCGGTGCCTGGCACCTGTATCCACATCCGGGGATGGGGCCTGGCCCCGAGCATCGGGGCCAGGCCCCGCTTCCTGGGCCAGGCCCCGCTTCCTCAGGCTCAGCGGTAGCGCTCGCCGGCCACCGCCGCCAGCTTCTCCAGCGAGTGCGTGGCCTGGAGCGTGCGCACCGTGCCCGACTTCGAGCGCATGACGAGCGAATGCGTCCGAGCGCCGCCGCGCTGGTAGCGCACCCCGCGCAGCAGGTCGCCGTCGGTCACGCCGGTCGCGGCGAAGAACACGTTCTCGCCCCGGATCAGGTCGTCCACCGTCAGCACCTTCTCGAGGTCGTACCCGGCCGCCCGCGCGCGCTCGGCCTCGTCGGCGTCGCGCGGCCAGAGGCGGCCAACGAGCTGGCCGCCGAGGCACTTGAACGCCGCCGCCGACAGCACCCCCTCGGGCGTGCCGCCGATGCCCCACAGGAGGTCGACCCCGGTGTCGGGCGTGGCCGCCATCATCGACCCCGCCACGTCGCCGTGCGGGATGAAGCGGATGCGCGCGCCGGCCTTCCGGATCCGCCCGACCATCTGCTCGTGCCGGGGCCGGTCGAGGATGACAACCATGAGATCGCGCACGCGTCCGCCCTTCGCCCGGGCGATCATCTCGAGCGTCTCCTCCATCGGCGCGTCCAGATCGAGCGGCTCGGCGATGTCGGCCCCGCACGCCAGCTTCTCCATGTACACGCACGGGCCGGGGTCGAACATGGTGCCGGACTCGGCCGCGGCGACGACAGCGAGCGCGTTCGGCTGGCCGCGCGCGACCAGGTCGGTGCCCTCGAGCGGGTCGACCGCGACATCCACGGCCACGCCGCTGTGAGTGCCGATGCGCTCGCCGTTGAACAGCATCGGCGCCTCGTCCTTCTCGCCCTCGCCGATCACGACCACGCCGTCCATCTCGACGGTGGCCAGCATGTGCCGCATCGCGTCGACGGCCGCCCGGTCGGCGGCGATCTTGTCGCCGAACCCGACCCAGCGGGCGCAGGCGAGGGCGGCCGCCTCGGTCACCCGCACGAGCTCGAGCGCAAGGTTTCGATCAGGTGCTTCAGCCACGAGCAGCCTCCCCGGCGAGTTGACCGCCGGGGAGGATACCCCGTCCAGCGTGCCGTAGGATGACGCCGTGCCGTTCACGCTCAGAAACCTCAAGGCGGATCTGGAGGACCTCGGCTCGAACTTCGACGGCGCGCCCGACCTGGAGTTCCGCGCGGCCACCGGCGCGCTCGAGCTCAGGGAGTCCGGCCTGACCTACCAGCGCGTCCCGCCCGGCTATCGCTTTCCGTATGGCCACACGCACAAGACGCAGGAGGAGGTGTACGTCGTCGTGCGCGGGAGCGGGCGGATGAAGGTCGACGACGAGATCGTCGCGCTCAGGGAATGGGACGCGGTGCGCGTCCCGCCCGGTTCCTGGCGAGGCTACGAGGCCGGGCCGCAGGGCCTCGAGATCCTCGTCATCGGCGCGCCCAACCTCGGCGCGGCTCCGCGCGACGACGTCGACGGCCGGCGCGACTGGTGGACGGACTAGGAGAGCAGTCCGGAGTTGAGGTGTGCGGGTGCTAGACCCGCACCAGCCGGTTGGCGAGGCCGCCGATCCGCTCGCGGGCAAGCAGCGGCTCGATCCAGCGCTCGGGGATCGCGCCAGCGCCGATGCGGGCGCCCGCGAGCGCGCCGGCGACCGCGCCGTTCGTGTCGGCGTCCCCGCCCATGTTGACCGCGAACACGATCGCCGACTCGAGGTCGGCCTGGCCGAACGCGGCCGCAAACCCGATTCGAAGCGCGGTCAGGACGTACCCGATCTGCTCCTGCGCC
Source organism: Gaiellales bacterium (assembly GCA_036494095.1). GTDB lineage: Bacteria > Actinomycetota > Thermoleophilia > Gaiellales > JAICJC01 > JAICJC01. The sequence goes on from DASXOR010000051.1 coordinate 5,241, forward strand.
TCGGCCGCCAGCAGTTCGGCGGGCGCACCGATCGCAGCCTGCGCCGCACTCGCCGCGGGCGAGGTCGAGCTGGGCAGATTGCGCTCGCGCAGGAGCGCCGCGAGCGTCAGGTTGAGCCACGCGCAGGCGTCGCCTGCGAGGGGATCGTGGTGGGTCAGGCTCGAGTCGAGCCGCGAGGTCCGCTCGAGCGCGCCCGCATCGGCGCGGTAGCGGATGCCAATTGGGGCGGTGCGCATCAGCGAGCCGTTGCCGGCGCTGCGGCCACCGCTCGCCGTGTCGTACTCGGCCGCGGCCGCCCTGGCCTCGTCGGCAGTGCGGGCGCGGCGCAGCGCCGCGGCCACCGTCGAGCCGATGTCCTTCGGGCCCGACCGCGCCCACATGGCGTATCGGGAGAAGACGTCGTCCTCGTCGTAGCCGGCCTTGTCGGCCAGGCTGGAGGCGAGCTCGAGCGCCATCGCGGTGTCGTCGGTCCACTCGCCGCGCTCCCACGGCGGCGCCGCCACCAGGTCGCGCAGAGGCCCGCCGTAGCGGGCGTGGATCTGGTCGGGATGCAGCCACTCGACGGCCGCGCCGAGCGCATCGCCGACAGCCAGCCCGAGCAGCGCGCCGCGGGCGCGCTCGGCCACGCCCGCCGCCCCTCGCCGTCTCATCGCTGGCAGCCGGGGCAGTAGTACAGCCGCCGCGCGACCTCCCGGCCCTGCATGACGGAGCGGACCACGGTGCGGCAGCGGGGGCATGGGCGCCCGCTTGCGCGGTACACGCGCCGGGGCAGGCGGCCGCCCGACTCCACCCCGGCCCGGAGCATCCGCCGGGCCACCACGGCGAGCTCGAGCAGGCGCCGGTCGGACAGGCCCGCCGCCGGTGCGAACGGGTCCTGACGCAGCTCCCACAGCACCTCGGCGCGGACGATGTTGCCGATGCCCGCCAGCACGCGCTGGTCGAGCAGGAGCTCGGCCACCGGCCGGTCGACCCGGCGGGCGCGGCGCAGGTAGGCGGCGGTGTCGAACCCCTTGCCGAGCAGGTCGGGGCCCAGCCCGAGCCGCAGGTCGCCGCGGCGCCTGACCTCGACCCTGCTCGTCCCGGCGATGACGACATCGGCCGCCGCAGTGCGCAGCACGTGCGGGCCGCGCCCCGCGCCGGCTGCGGTCAGCCGCACCCGGCCGTGCATCCCCAGATGCACGTGCAGGCAGCGCCCGTCGGCACCGTGCACGAGCAGGTGCTTGCCGCGCGTCTCGACCGCGGCGACGTCCGTCCCCGCGAGCGGGCCGGCGGTGACGTGCTGACCGACCACCGG
>DASXOR010000052.1:0-6204 GCA_036494095.1 Gaiellales bacterium
GGGCCGAGGCCGCGATCTGCTGCGTGGAAGCTGACGTCTCGGACGTCGAGGCCGAGACCTCCTCGGTCGCCGCCGAGGATTCCTCGGCAACTGCCGCAACCTCGCCGGTCGCACTCGCGATCTGACCGATCCGCGTGCGCATGTCGGCCACCGAGACGGCGATCTGCTCGAACGCCTCACGCGCGGTCTGCACGGTCACTCCGGATTCGAGGCTGCGCTTCGAGCCGTCCTCGACGACTGCGACCGCGCCTTCGGTCTGACTCTGGATCTCATTCACGAGCGTCGAGATCTGCTCGGCGGCGCGCTGCGACTCCTCGGCCAGCTTGCGCACCTCCTCGGCGACGACCGCGAAGCCGCGGCCCTGCTCGCCGGCCCGGGCGGCCTCGATGGCCGCGTTCAGCGCCAGCAGGTTGGTCTGCCCGGCGATGCCGGTGATCGTCTCGACGATCCCGCCGATCTGCTCCGACTTGGCGGCCAGCTCGCGGATCGACCGCGTGACCTCGCCGGTCGAGGCCTGCAGCGCCTCCATGGCGGCGCTGGCCTGCTCGGCCGCCTGGACGCCCTCCTGAGCGATGCTCTCGGTCTGGGCCGCAGCCGTGCCGGTGTCCTCGGCGGAGCGACGGGCCTCGTCGACCATCCGCACCTGGCGGCCCGCGCCGTCGGCGATCTGGTTGATGGCGGAGGCGATCTCCCCCACCGCCCGGCCGGCCTCGTCCGAGGTGGTGGCGACCTGCTGCGATGAGCTCGTGAGCGCCGTCGCGGCCGCGTCGACCTGGCCCACGATCTCGCGCAGGTTCGTGGTCATGGCGGCGAACGCGTTCCCGAGCGCGTCGCGGTCGGACGCCGGCGTGACGGCCACGGTCAGGTCACCGTCGGCGATCCGCTCGGCGGCGCTCGCCATTCCGCGCAGGTACGCGATCATCCGCCGGAAGGCCGACGCGGTCTCGCCGAGCTCGTCACTCGAGTGCAGGTCGACGCTCTGGTCGACGTCGCCCTCGGCGATGCCCTCGGCCGCGGTCAGCAGCTGGCGGATTCCGCCCACGAGGGAGCGGCTGATGACGTAGGCCAGCGCCAGGGCGACCAGCACGGCGGCCGCGCCCAGCCCGCCCATGAGCCAGTTCGAGGACGAGCGCGTCGAGTTGAAGGTCGCGGTTGCCTCTGCGCTCAGCTTGGCGACATGCGTCTGGTAGGCCGTGAGCGCCTCAACCAGCGCGTCGGAGGCATCGTTGCCGGGCCCGGTGACGATCGTCTTCGCCGCGGCGGTATCGCCCGCCAGGACGTCGGCGTGCAGCTTGATGTCGAGCGCGTTCACCTTCGCGAAGGCCGCGTCGATCCTGTTGACGTCGGCGCGGCCGTCGGCCGTCGCCGCCCGCCGGACGGCGGCGAGGTCTGCGACGAAGACGGCCCGGTCTCCCAGGTAGTCCTTGTAGTCGGCGGGCACGAGCACGTACCGCGTCTGCGAGAAGTGCATGTCGCCGGCAGCCGACCTGGCGGCGTCCGCGGCGAGCACCTGCGGCAGCACCTGATTGGTCACGCGCTTGTGCGCGGAGTCGAGGCTCGACATCGCGAAGAACGCGACGCCGACGACCGAGACGAGCAGTGCGACGACGCATCCGAAGCTGAGATAGAGCTTGCGCCGGACCGAGAGGTGGCCTGTCACTCCGGGGATGCGGAGGCGGCGGCCCGGGCGCGATGTCCCGGAGTTGGCGGTGTCATTGCTGCGCATGGTCCTGGCCCTTCTCGAATTTCATGGGGGTTCAGCACGCCGGCCGCCGGGCGCGGTATGTGTACACGCCATTCATCGACCGCGCCGACGCGCTATTGAGCCGAGCGCAGGTTCGCGACTAGGCGGAGACGGCGGCGGGGCTGCCCACGAGCGTGCGGTGCAGGTCGACGGCCCGGGAGCGCAGCGCGGCCAGCTCGGGAGCCTCGAGCTGCGCCCGCAGGCGCTCCTTCTTGGCCGCCCGCTCGACGGTGGGCCGGGCCAGCGAGCGGGCCCGCTCGGGGGTCATCTCCTCGCCCCAGCGCACCCGGTTCTCGCGCTCGATTGCCGCCAGCACCGCTGCCTCGTTCTCGGGCGTGTGGGCGAAGACGCCGAAGTCGGTGCCAAACGCGGCGTTCACCTTCTCGACGACAGTCCCGAAGTCGCTCGTCACCTGGTCGAATCTGACGGCGACGATCCGGTCGCGGACGGGCAGGATGCGGGTGTGGTAGCGCAGCCACGACCGCAGCGCCGGCCGGGCCGAGATGTTGCGGCGGGCCATGTGGGAGAGGGCCGAGTCGAGCGGCTCGCGCACGATCACGAGGGTGGGGATGCCCCAGCGCACGGCCGTGAGCACCTGGGCGGCCGCATGGGTGTGGTGCGCGGTGCGCACCGGCCGCTCCTGGGCCGAGAGAAATGCAAACAGCGCGAAGGTGCTGCCCGCGCGGCCGCAGCCCTCGATCACGAGATCGGTGTCACGCGTGACCAGGTACTCGGCGCGGCCGCGATGGCGCACCCTGCCCACCGGCATGTACACGGCGGGGTAGGCGTTCACGAGGTAGCGCGCCCGGTAGGAGAGCTCGCGCGCATGGCGCTGGAGGCGATCCTGGGCGTCGGTCAGCACCGCTCGCCTCCGAACGGGACCGGCCCACGACACGACATGACGAACGACATCCTCACCCTCCGGCATCGGTCGGCGGCCGTGCCTCCCACGGCGGTCCGCCACCTCACCGCGCGGTCTCGCCGCGCGATGCCACCTGCTCCACCGTTCTAGCTTGACCCGCGGGCACTGTCAACCCGTGGGGCCACCAGGCGAACACGTGTTCGCTAGACTGCTGCCATGCGATTGTCCACCACCCGCACCATCGGAGGCCCGCGGCGGGCGCCGGTCCGCTGCGACGGCGACGGGATCCCCGTCGCCGTCTCGAACCGGCCGGTTGAGTGCATCCGCGACGAGTGGCGGGTCGACGAGGGCTGGTGGACGGGCCGCCCCATTCACCGCCGCTACTTCGAGCTGGTGCTGCGCGGCGGCGCCGATGTGGTCGTGTTCGCCGACCGCCGCTCCGGCGAATGGTGGGCGCAGCGCGGGGCCTAGATCCTGCCTTTTCGAGCTTCCTGATGCTTCCAGCTTGACCGCTTACGGGGCGGCTGACATACTCACGACCACGCCCCGTACGGGGTGTGGATGCAAGGAGGTAGTTCGTGGGGAACTCCGCTGCCATCCCGGTGCCTGTCGACCCGGCCCCAGGCGTCTTCACGTACCAGGTCTACCTCAGCCCCTACCCGGGCTGGTGGAGGCGCTGGCGCGGGCGCGTGATCACGCGCGACGAGGACGGCGTCCACGACATCTGGGCGTGGCAATCGGCGCGCGGCCGCGAGCACCTGGTGGAGCAGCTCTGGGCCGATGTCCACCGCGACATCGCCTGGCGCCGCGGCGGCGCCGCCGTCCAGCTGCTCGAGGTGCAGTTCAAACCGGGCTGAGCACCGCTCACGGCGACGACCAGCGGATGGTGCCGGCGCGCGCGTGCAGCCGGCGCATGCCGGCCTTCTCGAGCACACGGATCGACGCCGGGTTTGACTCGTCGCATTCCGCGATCACCCGGCGGACGCCGGCGCGGGCGCGGCCCCAGCGCACGAGCGCCGTCGCCGCCTCGGTCGCGTAGCCGGCGCCGCGGTGATCGGCGTGGATGCCGTATCCGAGCTCGATCGTGCCGTTGTCCGGCGGCGCGATGAAGCCGGCCGACCCCACCAGGATCTGCGGATCGCGGCGCACTGCCATCCACACGCCGTAGCCGAGCGTGGCCGGATCCGCCAGGAGCCGCTCGAGCAGGGCCGGCAGGATGCCCGCCAGGTCGTAGTCCGGCCACCCGGCCGGGATCTCGGCGCCCAGCAGCCCCTCTGTGCGGCCGCCGTCGCCGTCGCGCAGCGCACGCACGAGCTCTGCGGAGGCGGCGACAAGCGTGAGGCGGGCGGTCTCGAGCATCAGACCGTCGTGCAGGCCGGCGATCCAGTGACGGTGCTCGTCGGTCTTGCCGTCGGTCTCGTTGTCGGCGCGGTAGAACCGCATGAAGAAGGCGACGCGGTCGTCGAGCCGATCGAGCAGCACCCGGGCGCGCCTCTCGGCCTCGATCCAATCGGCCGTGCGGCGGCCGTGTCGCCACGCCAGGTAGGCGTCGTCGTGCAACTCGATCACGTCGAGCAGGTCGGCGTCGGCGACGTAGCGCTCGGCGAACCGCCGCGCCCGCATGCCGTGGTGGTTCTCGCCCGTCTTCGGCCGCGAGCGATCGACCTCGGACTTGAACCCGTCGTGCACAAGCGCTGCGATCCGCAGCCGCTCGCGGTCGGCGGGCCCCTCTGCGACGCGGTCGACGTTTGCGAGCACGTCGGCGACGTGGGCGATCACCATCCCCTCGGGATGCCCTGAGCGGGGCTCCCCCCACTCCACGCCCGCCCGCCAGGCGCGGTCGGCACAGATCGCCTCCTCGAGCGGCGTCTCGGGGCGGATGACGTCGCTCGGATCGCTCGGCATGTGCGGAAGCGTGTCACAGCCCGGCGCGATGGTCTATGCTGGTCGGCCCGAACACCTGTTCGATCGAGCCGCCGTGATCTATCCCGAGCTCCACGCCCACTCCTGCTTCTCGTTCCTCGACGGCGCCTCACAGCCCGAGGAGCTGGCCGAGCGGGCTATGGCGCTCGGCTACGAGGCGGTCGCGCTGACCGACCACGACGGCCTGTGCGGGTCGCTGGCCTTCGCCCACGCCGCCCGCGAGGCCGGCCTGCGGGCCATCACCGGCGCCGAGATCACACTGGACGACGGTGCCCACCTCACCCTGCTCGTCGAGGACGCGACGGGCTATCGCAACCTGTGCCGGCTGATCACCGCCGCCCACGCCGGCGACCGCCGCGCTCCCGCGGCGACGCTCGACCTGGTCGCCCGGCACGCTGACGGCCTGCACTGCCTGTCGGGCTGCGCCCGCCACGGCCTCCTCGCCCGGCCGGTGGCCGAGGGCCGGCTGCGCGAGGCCGAGGAGCTGGCCCTGCGGCTGCGGGCGACCTTCGGCCGCGACCGCTTCGCCGTCGAGCTGCAGCGCCCGTACGCGCGCGGCGACACCCGCCGCAACCGGCTGCTGGCCGAGCTGGCCGAGCGGTTGCGGGTGCGGACTGTCGCGACCGGCGACCCCCATGCCCATTCCCGCCGCCGTGCGCTCCTGCAGGACGCGCTCGTGGCGATCAGGTGCAACACCACCCTCGAGGCCAGCGAGGCCGCGCGGCGCGGAAACCACGAGGCGGTGCTGCGGTCGCCCGCCGAGACGGCCGCCCGCTTCCCGCCCGCCGCCGTCCGCGGCGCCGTCGAGGTGGCCGACCGGTGCCGCTTCGACCTCACCCACGACCTGGGCTATAGCTATCCCGACTTCGCCGAGGGCGGCGAGCCCGCAGGGGAGGCGCTCGCGCGCATCTGCCGCGACGAGCTCGAGCGCCGCTACGCCGGCTCGGCGAGCCTGCACGAGGCCCGCGCGCGCCTGGACGAGGAGCTGCGCCTGATCGAGCGCCACGGCCTGGCCGGGTTCTTCCTGCTGCACCGCGACATCCTCGAGATGGCCCGTGACGTGGCGGTGCGGTGCAGAGGCCGCAGCGCCGGCCGGCACCTGCTGCCTCCCGGCCGCGGCCGGGGCTCGAGCGTCGGCTCGATCGTGTGCTACCTGATCGGCCTCTCCCACGTCGACCCGATCGCCGCCCGGCTGTTCCTGGGCCGGTTCCTGTCGGAGGAGCTCTCGAGCGTGCCCGACATCGACCTCGACTTCCCCCGCGATGTGCGCGAGGGGCTGATGCTCGCGGTGGTCGAGCGGTACGGGCCGGAGCACGCCGCACTCGTGGCCGCCTTCCCCACCTACCGCGTCCGCGGAGCGATCCGCGACCTGGGCAAGGCGCTCGCCCTGCCCATGGGCGAGGTCGAGCGCATGGCCCGGCTGGCCGACGAGTGGGGCGCAATCGGCCAGGAGCAGGTGGAGCAGATGCGCGAGCGGGCCGGCTCGCCGCGCTGGCGCGCCTTCGCCTTCCTGATGGAGGAGATCCGCGGCTTGCCCCGGCATCTCTCCCAGCACTCGGGCGGGATGGTCGTCTCGACGACGCCCCTGGTCGAGCTGGTGCCTGTCATCCCGGCCGCCATGCAGGGCCGCCAGATCTGCCAGTGGGACAAGGACTCGTGCGCCGACGCCGGCTTC
>DASXOR010000053.1:0-8580 GCA_036494095.1 Gaiellales bacterium
CGTCGATCGCCTTGGCCGGGCCGTGCTGGTGGGGATGGTCGCGGAGCACGGGCATCGCATTCGTGAGCGGCGAGAAGCCGAGGTCGCAGTCGAGCACGCCCTCGAGCTCCGGGCTGACGCCGCGCTCGAGCGTCAGCGACGGTCCGCCGGCGACGCGCACCTCGAGCCGCGTCGTGACGTAGCCGGGGGCGGTCTCGAGCTCGTACTCGAGCGCGTAGGACGGCGTCCCGGTGCTCCACTGGCGTCCGCGCGCGGCGAGCGAGTCGTCGCCCAGCTCGATCCAGGCGATCTCGCGCCGCCCGTCGGCGGGCAGCTCCCAGAGCAGCGCGAAGGCGCCGAACGGCCGTCCGCCGAGCAGGCCGGGAAACGGCGCGGCGAGCCGGCTCAGCTCGACGACGGGTGTTCCTCGAGCGCCGGCACGACGACGACCGGGATGTGCGCGTGGCGCGTGCACTGGTCGCTCACCGAGCCCAGCACGAGCCCGATGAAGCCACCGTGGCCGCGCGCGCCGACGACGAGCAGGTCGGCGTCGGCGGCCGCCTCGCTGAGCACGGCTGCGGCCGAGCCCTCGTCGACGTGGCGCTCGACCTCGATCCCGTCCAGGAGCCCGCCTGCGTCGTCGAGCGCCTTTGCGAGGCCGGCCCTGGCGGCCTGCTCGAGGTCGTCCTCCCAGTTGATGCCGACGGGGGGCACGAAGCCGCCGCTACCGTACGCGGCCGCCGGCAGGTGCCAGGCCTGCACGGCGCGGAGCCGAGAGCCGCGCAGGCGCGCCTCGGCCGCGGCCCATTCCAGGGCCGTGCGCGCTCCGGGAGACCCGTCCACTCCGACCACGATGACCGCCACCGGCACACCCTACCGCGTGGTCTCGAAGGTGGCAGCGGGTTCACCGAAGACCGCCAACGCATGCGCTCGCCGGTACCAGCGACCTCCAGGTGCGTACTTTCCCGCCCCTGGAGCAGGCGAATCCCCGATGCGCCGCCCACCGAAGGCCGTTGCAATTGGCGCGAAGACGTTTCTGCCGTGATCGGAAAGGAGCTTGTCATGGCAATGCACGAGAGGGCCGTGGAGCGGCCCAAGTTGAAGCGCTCACTGGGGCTGTCGATGGCGACAGCGCTCGTGATCGGAAACATGGTCGGCTCGGGGGTCTTCGGGCTTCCGTCGGCGCTCGCGTCGACCGGGCCTATCTCGCTTCTTGCATGGGTGTTCACCGGCGCCGGCGCGATCCTTCTCGCGCTGGTGTTCGCCAATCTGGGCCGGGCATACCCGCAGACCGGAGGCCCCTACGCGTACGCGCGGCGGGCGTTCGGTGACTTCGCCGGGTTCTGGACGGCATGGGGCTACTGGATCGCCGCCTGGGCCGGCAACGCCGCCATCGCGACGATCTTCGTGAGCTATGCCAGCGTGTTCTGGCCCAGGTTGGGCACGGACAACGTCCTCGCATTCGCCCTCGGCCTGTCGGTGATATGGGTCCTCACCCTGGTCAACATCATGGGCGCCCGCGAGTCGGGCGTGATGCAGCTGGCAACCACCGTCCTCAAGTTCGTGCCGCTGGTCCTGATCGGCCTGATCGGGCTCTTCTACATGCACTCGGGCAACTTCACTCCGATCGATCCCAATCACGCCTCGCTGGTCGGGCACTGGCACGCCATCTCGTTCGCGGCCACGCTGACCCTGTGGGCGTTCATCGGTCTCGAGTCGGCGACCATCCCGGCGGAGGAGGTCAAGGATCCCGAGCGGACACTGCCTCGCGCGACGATCTTCGGCACCGTCGTCACGACCGCGATGTACGTGCTGGCCACCGTCGCCATCATGGGCGTGATCCCGGCCGCGACGCTGGCGCACTCCAACGCCCCGTTCGCCGATGCCGCACGGCAGATGTTCGGCGCGTCGGTGATGGGCGTGTCGCCCGCGAAGCTGATCGCCGCTGTCGCGATGATCTCGACGTTCGGAGCGCTGAACGGGTGGATCCTGATTCAGGGTCGCGTGCCCCTCGCAGCAGCCGAGGACGGGCTCTTCCCGCGCGCATTTGCGCAGGTGAGCGGATCTCGGAAGACGCCGGTGGTGGGGCTGGTTGCCTCGTCGGTGCTCCTGAGCCTGCTGATGGGCATGAACTACCAGTCGTCGCTGACCGGGACGTTCACCAAGATCATCATCCTGGCGACGATCACGACGCTAGTGCCGTACGCGTTTGCAGCGGCGGCGCAGCTGATGCTGATGTTCAAGGAGCCGGCGCGGTTCAGCGGCCGGCGCCTGGTGGTCGACGCGACCGTCGCGATTCTGGCGTTCGGCTACTCGTTCTGGATGATCTACGGCGCGGGCCAGGAGTACATCGCCCAGGGGTTCCTGCTCCTGCTGGCGGGAATTCCGGTCTACGTCTACCTGAAGTGGCGCCAGGCGGTGCACGCCGAGTCGCCGGTCGAGGCGAAGCGCCCGGCCGCGCGGCCCGCGATCGCCATCCACCACGGCGCCTTCGGGAGCAAAGCGAAGTGAATCACCCGATCACACACGCCCCCAGCACCTCGGAGGGGAGCGCCCAGCGCGCTCCCCTCACGGGGGTGCATTCCGAGGTGGGCAGGCTGCGCCGGGTGCTTCTGCACCGGCCCGGCCTGGAGCTCAAGCGGCTCACACCGACAAACAAGGATGAGCTGCTGTTCGACGATGTCCTGTGGGTCAAGCGCGCGCGCCAGGAGCATGACGTGTTCGCCGACACCCTCGCCGACCGCGGCGTGGAGGTGCTCTACCTCCAGGAGCTGCTCTCGGAGACTCTCGAGCAGGACTCCGCCCACGCGGCCCTCATCGACCGCACGCTTGCAACCTCCCCGCTCGGGCCGCGCCTGACCGGTGAGGTCGAGGCGTGGCTGACATCGATGTCCGCGGGCGAGCTGGCCGGGGTGGCCATCGCCGGCATCGCGTTCGACGAGCTGCCGTTCCACAGCAGGTCCCTGCCCACGCGGACAGCCCGGCCGGGCGACTTCCTGCTGTCGCCGCTGCCGAACCACCTCTTCACCCGCGACACGTCGGCGTGGATCTACGACGGGGTGACGGTCAACTCGATGGCGAAGCAGGCGCGCGCTCGTGAGGCCGTCAACCTCGACATCGTGTACCGCTCCCATCCGCTGTTCGCCGAGCACGCGTTCCCGATCTGGAGCGACTGGCTCGGCTCGGCCGCCATGCTCGAGGGCGGCGACGTCCTCGTGATCGGCAACGGCTGCGTTCTGATCGGGATGGGCGAGCGCACACGCCCGGCCGCCGTCGAGGAGCTGGCGCATGGCCTGTTCAGCGCCGGTGCAGCCCGCAAGGTGATCGCCGTCGTCCTGCCGAAGCGGCGCTCGGCGATGCATCTCGACACCGTGATGACCATGGTCGACTGGGATGCGTTCACGATCTATCCCGAGCTGCGCGAGAACCTTGCCGGGTTCGTGCTCTCGCCGGACGGCGAGGGCATGGCCGTGCATCAGGCGGTGAACGTGTTCGACGCCATCGCGGCTGCGCTCGACCTCGAGCAGCTGCGCCTGATCGAGACGGGCGGTGACCGCTACGAGGCGGAGCGCGAGCAATGGGACGACGGCAACAACGTGCTCGCCGTCGAGCCCGGCGTCGTCATCGCGTACGAGCGCAACGTCGACACCAACACCCGGCTGCGCCGGCACGGAATCGACGTCATCACCATCCCCGGCGCGGAGCTGGGGCGGGGCCGCGGCGGCCCCCGGTGCATGTCGTGCCCGATCGTGCGCGAGCCCGCAGACGCATCCCCAGACCACGAGGAGTGACGCTCCATGAATCCTCAGACCTCCACGCTCACAGTTCCATCCGACTTCCTGGCGGTCAGCGACCTCGACGAGGCCCAGTTCGCGGCCGCGCTCGACCTGGCCGACCAGATGAAGCGGGCGCCGGCCGGCTTCCTCGACGCGCTTCCGTCCGAGACGCTGGCCTGCTTCTTCGAGAAGCCGTCCACCCGTACGCGGGTCTCGTTCGCGGCCGCCGCACATCGCCTGGGCATGCTGCCGCTCGTACTGCGGCCCGACGAGCTGCAGCTCGGCCGCGGCGAGACGGTCGCCGATACCGCCCGGACGCTGGCGGGATTCTGTGCCGCCATCGTCATCCGGACGTTCGCCCAGGCCACGGTCGCCGAGCTCGCGGAGCACTCGACCGTCCCGGTCATCAACGCGCTCACGGACGAGCACCATCCCTGTCAGGCGCTGGCGGACTTCCTCACCCTGCGTGAGGTGTTCGGCCACCTGGATGGTCTGCGGCTGGCGTACATCGGCGACAGCGACAACGTCGCCCGCTCGCTGATCGAGGCCGGTGCCCTGTCGGGCGTCGACGTGGTCGTGGCATCGCCGCCTGCCTACCAGCCGGAGGCCGCCGAGCGGCGTCAGGTGATCGAGTTCGTGGCCTCCCACCACGGTCACGTGACCCTCGTGGAGGATCCGCGCGAGGCCGTTTCGGGAGCACACGCCGTCTACACCGACGTGTGGGTCTCGATGGGCGCCGAAGCCGACGCCGACCGGCGCCGGCTCGAGCTCGCGCCCTACCAGGTGACGTCGGAGCTGATGGCGGCCGCCGCACCGGAGGCGGTGTTCATGCACTGCCTCCCCGCCCATCGCGACGAGGAGGTGACCGCCGACGTGATCGACGGTCCCGCGTCGGTCGTGTGGCGCGAGGCGGCGAATCGCCTGCCCACCGAGCAGGCGATCGTCTATGCGCTGATCACGGGTGGATGGGGCCGGTCATGACCGGCCCCTCCGGCCGCCCGGTGGTCGTCGCCCTCGGCGGCAACGCCCTGCTCCGGCGGGGCGAGTCGCCCGACGTCGACCGCCAGCGGCAGAACGTGGAGGGGGCCGCCGCGGCCCTGGCCGCGCTCGCCCGGGACCATCGGCTCGTGATCACGCACGGCAACGGCCCTCAGGTGGGGGTGCTCGCGCTGCAGTCCGAGGCGTCCAGCGCACCGTCGCCGCTCGACGTGCTCGGTGCCGAGACCGAGGGCATGATCGGGTACCTGATCGAGCAGGCGCTCGGAAACCGGCTGCCCGGCCGCCGGGTCGCGACGCTCCTGACCCAGGTGCTCGTGTCGGCCGCCGACCCGGCGTTCGGGTCTCCGACGAAGCCGATCGGTCCGATCTACGCCGAGTCCGAGGCCCGGCGCCTGGCCGCCGAGCGGGGCTGGACGGTGGCACCGGACGGCACCAGCTTCCGCCGGGTGGTCGCCTCGCCGAAGCCGCTCGAGATCATCGAGCTCGCCACCGTCCGGCTCCTGCTGGACGCCGGTGTGACGGTGATCTGCGCCGGCGGCGGCGGCGTCCCTGTCGTGGCCGACGCCGCGGGCAGTCTGCACGGCGTCGAGGCGGTGATCGACAAGGACCTCTCCGCCGCGCTCCTGGCCGAACGGCTGGGAGCGTCCCTGCTCGTGATGCTGACCGACGTGAGGACTGTGGAACGCGACTGGGGTACGCCCGCCGCGCAGCCGATCCGCACGATCGCCCCGGACGGGCTGCGGTCGATGCGGTTCGCGTCGGGGTCCATGGGGCCGAAGGTCGAGGCGGCATGCCGGTTCGTCGAGACGACGGGCGGCACGGCCGCGATCGGATCGCTGGCCGAGGCCGAGGCGGTGGTGCGGGGCGAGTCCGGAACCCGGATCGTCCCCGGCGCCGAGGGCCCGGCCGCGGTCGCTGTGTGAGGGCGCGCGGGCTTCCGCGCTCCCAACTGAAGGAGGGTTCTCATGTACCGCACCATCGTTCTCGCCCTCGACGGCTCCAAGGGAGCCGATCGGGCCATCCCCGTCGCCGCCGAGCTGGCGCGCCAGGACGGCGCCCACGTGGTGATCGCCCACGCGCACACCCGTGCGCTCGAGACCGCCATCCGCAGCCGGCTCGACCGGCAGGTCGCCGACCTGCGGGCCGCCGGGGTGCCGGCGGACGTTGCCATCGCCCCCTCCACCATCGAGGGACGCGAGGCCGATGCGATCGCGCAGATCGCCCACGACCACGATGCCGACCTGGTGGTGATCGCAAGCCGCGGCCGCTCCCCATTCGTCGGAGCCGTCCTGGGCTCCGTGACGCAGCGTCTGCTGCACGTGTCGGATGCCCCGGTGCTGGTGATCCCCCCCGGCGGGACGGCGCTCCAGCCGCGCGAGCCCGCCGCCGCAGCGGTCGTGGCATCCGGGGTCTGACCCGGGGTTGCGGGGATCCCGCATCCCCGGATCCGCAGAGACACGGATGCGAGCGAGCGCGAGCAGGAGGACGATGCAGTCATGAGTACCGGCTACGTCATGAGGCCACTGAAGGTCGTGGTGGTGGGCGGCGGAGTCGCCGCGCTCGAGGTGTGCCTGGGGCTGCAGGCGCTCGCGGGTGATCGCGTCGAGCTCGTGATGGTTGCGCCCGAGCCCGCGTTCGAGTTCAAGCCGGCGGCTGTGGGAGAGCCCTTCGGCGTCTCGGCCGTGCGCCGCTTCGACCTCGCCGAGGTGGCGCGCGGGCTGGGAGCGGAGCTCCATCGCGGCACCGCGTCGGCGGTCGAGGTCGACCAGGGCCGGCTCCTGGTTGACGGCTGGCGTCCCGTCTCCTACGACGCGCTCGTGCTCGCCGCGGGAGCGATCCCCATCGGGGCTGTCCCCGGTGCGATCACGTTCGCCGGGCCGAAGGATGTCCCCGTCGTCAAGGCGCTGATCGCCGAGCTCGCCACGAGCGGCGCGACGCGCCTCGTGGTCGCAATCCCCGACACTGCCTGGACACTCCCGGCGTACGAGCTGGCGCTGCTTGCGGGGGCGCATCTGCGCACCGCGTCCGGCGATCCGGCGCAGATCGCGATCGTCACTCCCGAGCGGTCGCCGCTGTGGGCGTTCGGCGCGGTGGCGAGCGCCGACGTGCGCAGGCTGCTCATGGAGCGCGAGATCGCCTTCCACGGCCTGCGCACACCGGTCGAGGTGCACGGCGGCGTGCTGCGCACGAGCCCGGGCGGCAGCGTCCGCGCCGATCGCGTGGTCGCACTGCCGAGGCTCCGTGGCGTGCGCATCGACGGCCTCCCGGTCAACTCCGATGGATTCCTGCGCACGGACACCTATGGACGCGTCGCCGACCTGCCGGATGTCTACGCCGCGGGCGACATGACGGACTTCCCCGTCAAGCAGGGCGGCATCGCCACCCAGCAGGCAGACGTCGTCGCCGAGATGATCGCGGCGGACGCCGGCGCGCCGGTGACGCCGCGCCCATTCCGCCCGCATCTGCGCGGGCTGCTCTTGACCGGGGACGGCGAGCGGTTCCTGAGCGCGGACATCGCCGGCGGGCCGGGCGGCGCCTCCGAGGCCGACTCCGAGCCGGGATGGTGGCCGCCGGTCAAGATCCCGGGGCGCTTCCTCGGCCCGTACCTCGCCGGCGTCGCTGCCGACGAGCGCCTGCAGTCCGAGACCTCGCAGCGGTGACCGCCCGGCGGACTACGCATCCGCGGCGGTCCAGCGCGCCGGGTTTTCCGTGCATATGATCCGCGTCGACCCCGATGTCCCGGCTGGGGTCGTGGGAGACACTGTCGCCGTAAACCCGAATTGGTAGGAGGTGGCACCGTGTTCAAGACCATTGTGCTCGCGGTCGACGGCTCCGAGTCGTCCGACCGTGCACTGACGTTCGCCGGCGATCTCGCCAAGCAGTCGGGCGGCCGGATCGTGGCCGTCCACATCAAGGAGCTGATCGCCGGCCGGTTCGCCGGCCCCGTCCACGTGGACGAGGACGACCTGCAGGCAAAGATCCGCAAGCAGATTCAGGATCTGAGCGATGCAGGGCTGACCGTCTCGGTCGAGATGCATTCCACGATGACCGGCGGCCCCGCACCGCTGATCGCCGACACGGCAACGCGCGAGGGCGCCGACGTCATCGTGACCGGTACCCGCGGCCACACCGCGCTCGCGGGTGTGATCGTCGGCAGCGTCGCTCAGCGGCTGCTGCACGTGGCTCCCTGCCCCGTGCTGGTCGTCCCGCCCCCGCATGGGCCGCACGGCCACTCGTCGAAGCAGGCCGAGCAGGTCGCTGCCGGCTGACGTCTCGGAACGCCACGCATGTCCGCCTCTCGGGGGGCGGGCATGCGTTCGCGCTCGGGGCGCCTGTTCGCTGCGCGTCCCATGACGCCCACCCCGCCTGACCCGCCGAGCGACGCCCGTCTGGCCGCTTTGATCCAGGCCGGCACGGTCGTAGCGAGCGGGCTCGACCTCGACGCGGTGCTCGCGCGGCTGCTCGATCTCGCCCGCGCCCTCACCGGCGCCCGGTACGCGGCTGTGGGCGTTCTCAATTCCTCGGGCTCGCGGATCGAGCGCTTCGTCACCGCCGGCCTGTCCGAGGCCGAGCGGGCGGCGATCGGAGCGCCCCCGGTCGGCGTCGGCATCCTCGGCGCGCTCATCACCGATCCCCGTCCGTTGCGGCTCGCGGATCTGACGGCAGATCCGCGGGCGACCGGCTTCCCGGCCGGACATCCGCCGATGCGGTCGTTCCTGGGAGTGCCGGTGGTCGCCGGCGGGGCGGTGTTCGGCAATCTGTACATGACCGACAAGGGCGACGGCGACTTCACCGGCGAGGACGAGCGGTTGATCGTCACGCTGGC
>DASXOR010000054.1:0-7688 GCA_036494095.1 Gaiellales bacterium
CCTTTGCGGTACGCGTGCTTGGCTGGAACGTCCTTCCATCGCGGATGGGTGCAATCACCTCTCTGTGAATCCCCCGAAAGGGGGAAGCCCCCCTCGCCAACCTGGAGGAAACTCCACGGGCCTGGCACCCGTCCTCTTTACTGGGCACGTTCGAGCGCGAGCCAGGATGCGGTCGGCCTGTTCACCCCCCCAGAACGGCCACCTCGGGTCCCGCGGGCGGGCCTCACGGAGAGGCCCGCCGGCGAGGACGTCGCTCACGATGCGACGGCTCACGGCGAGCATACGCCGAGCTGTTGAACCTCCGGGCCGCGTAGACATCCAATTGACATCCACCACGGATGCCAATTGGTACGCCTGGAGGATTGCGGCCCGATGACCGGCAAGCCTTCTCACCCGGGCGACGCGGGCGTGTCGGGCGCTTCGAATGACTCCGAGAGGCGGCGATTACGGCGTGGATCGAGGCGAGCGGCCGCGGCGGGAGCAGGCGATCCGTGAGTGCGGTTGGCAGGGGCCGGTCCGAACCGAGTTCGAGACGGGGAACCACTACGCCAGGGAGCACCTCTTGGTGCTGATGCCGCACTCGTTCTGACTCGGCGATACGCCCGACCCCGTCCCACCGCAATCCTCCAGCGGGATCGGTACCGATAATGCTGCCCATGCCCACGCTCCTCGAATCGGTGCCCAACTTCTCGACGGGGCGCGATCCCGCCGCCGTGGCAGCGATCAGGACGGCCGTCGAGGCGCACGCCGCCGTGCTCGACGTGCACTCCGACCCCGACCACAACCGCTCCGTGCTCACCTGCGCCGGCACGGCCGACGGCCTGGTCGAGGGGCTGACCGCCGCCGTCTCGGTCGCGATCGAGCGCATCGACCTGACGACGCACGAGGGCGTCCACCCGCGGGTCGGCGCCGCCGACGTCGTGCCGCTCGTGCGCTTCCGGCCGGGCGATCCCGAGCCGGAGCGGGTCGCGCGGGCGCTGGGCGAGCGGATCGGCCGCCTGGGGATCCCGGTGATCGGCTACGGCGAGCTCGGCGGCGGGCGCCGCCCGGCCTTCTTCCGCGCCGCCGGCCCGGCCGGGCTGCAGGCGCTGCTCGACGCGGGCGACGTCGCGCCCCTGTACGGCCCGGCCGTGCTGCACCCGACCGCAGGCGCGGTGCTCCTGGGCGTGCGCCCGCCGCTCGTCGCCTTCAACGTCGACCTGCGCACCGGCGACGTCGGAGTCGCCCGTGCCGTCGCGGCAGGTGTGCGCGAGCGCGACGGCGGCCTGCGCGGCGTCCAGGCGCTCGGGCTGCTGCTCGCGCGCACCGGCCGGGCGCAGGTGTCGATGAACCTGACCGACCCCGCCGGGGCGCCGCTGCACGAGGTCGTGGCAGAGGTGGCACGGCTCGCCGGCACGCACGGGGTCGAGGTGGAGCGGGGAGAGCTCGTCGGGCTCATGCCGGCCGCCGCGGCGGCAGCAGCCGCCGGACGCGCGCTCTTCGTCGAGGGCATGTCCGCGGGCCGTCTGCTCGAGATTGCGGCCGCCGGCGAGTTCGGCGACCCCGGGCCCTCGGCGGCCGATAGGCTTCGCGGCCGGTGACGGCCACGATCGAGCTCAGCGGACACGACCTCACCGTCGACGACGTCGAGCGGGTCGCGATCGACGGTGCCCGGGCCGAGCTGGGGGCCCGCGCGCTCGAGCAGATCGCCGCGTCCCGCGCGCTCATCGACCGGGTTGTTTCCGAGGGCACGCCGACGTACGGCGTCAACACCGGGTTCGGCCGCTTCGTCGACGTCCAGATCGCCCCCGCGCAGGCCGCCCAGCTGCAGTTGAACCTGCTGCGCAGCCACGCCTGCGGCGTCGGCCAGCCGTTTCCCGACGAGGTGGTGCGGGCGGCCACGCTGCTGCGGGCAAACGCGCTCGCGAAGGGGACATCGGGCGTCCGCGTCGAGCCCGTCCGGCTGCTGCTCGACATGCTCGCCGCAGGCGTGCACCCGGTCGTGCCGTCGCGGGGGTCGCTCGGGGCCAGCGGCGACCTCGCCCCGCTCGCGCACCTCGGCCTGGTGCTCGTGGGCGAGGGCTTCGCCCGTGTCGGCGACGAGGCGATGCCGGGCGCCGACGCCCTTGCGCGCGCCGGCCTCGAGCCGATCGTGCTCGCGGCGAAGGAGGGGCTCGCGCTGATCAACGGCACGCAGTTCATGGCGGCGATCGGGGCGCTCGTGCTCGCCCGGGCGCGGCGGCTGGTCAAGCTCGCCGACGTCGCCGCGGCGCAGACGATCGAGGCCGTGCGGGGCTCGCGGACGCCGTTTGCGCCCGAGCTGCAGGCCCTGCGACCGCACCCCGGCCAGATCGCGTCGGCCGCCAACCTGTACCGGCTCCTTGACGACTCCGAGATCGTGGCGTCGCACCGCTGGTGCGGGCGGGTGCAGGACGCCTACTCACTGCGGTGCGCGCCCCAGGTGCACGGCGCCGTGCGCGACGCGGTCGCCTATGCCGAGGGGGTGGTGGGGATCGAGCTCAACGCGGCCACCGACAACCCGATCGTGCTCGCCGAGCGCGGCGAGGTGCTCTCGAACGGCAACTTCCACGGCCAGCCGGTGGCGATCGCGCTCGACACGCTCAAGCTGGCGCTGCACGAGCTCGCGTCGATCAGCGAGCGCCGGATCGAGCGGCTGCTGAACCCGGCCCTCTCGAACGGCCTGCCGCCGTTCCTGACCGCAGACGGCGGCCTCAACTCCGGCTTCATGATCGCCCAGTACGTCGCCGCGAGCCTGGTCAGCGAGGGCAAGGTGCTGGTGCACCCGGCCAGCGCCGACTCGATCCCGACGAGCGCCGGCCAGGAGGACCACGTCTCGATGGGCGCCACCGCCGCCGTGCACCTCTGGCACGTCTGCGCGAACGTCGAGCGTGTGCTCGGGATCGAGCTCCTGTGCGGCGCCCAGGGGCTCGACTTCCTGGCTCCGAAGCGGCCGGGACGGGCGGTGGGGGCGGCGCACGCCGCGGTGCGTGAGATCTCGCCCCACCTCGACGCCGACCGCTCGCTCACCGCCGAGATCGAGACGCTCGCCGGCCGCATCCGCGACGGCTCGCTGCTCACCGTCGTCGAGCGCGGCTCGGCGCCGCTTCACTAGAACCGCCGGAGCTTGCACGGCGAGAAGCGTCCGCCGCCCGCCACGGCGCCGCGCGCGGGGCTACGGCTGCAGCTTGTAGATCGAGCCGTCGAGCGAGATCACGTACAGGCCGCCCGCCGTGCCCTCGCCGAACGCGTCGATGTTCGGGACCTGGAAGCTGATGTGCATGAGCACCGGCCGGCCGCCCGCCGCGCGCCGCTTCCAGATCCGGCCGGAGCAGTTGTCGGCGTAGATGTACTGACCGCGCAGCTGCGTGATGATCGTGCCGCGATAGACGTAGCCGCCCATGACCGCGCAGTTGCCCGGCCCCGAGGATGTGGAGTGGGGGTACACGACGGCGGGGAACTTGAGGTGCGTCCGGTTGATCGCCTGCACCTTGAACACCGAGGTGCCCTCGTAGTAGCTCCAGCCGAAGTTCGTGCCCGCGGGCGTGCCGGCCTTGACGCGGTCGATCTCCTCCCAGCTGTCCTGGCCGACGTCGCCGATCCACATGTCGCCCGTGGCCCGGTCGAACGAGAACCGCCACGGGTTGCGCAGCCCGTACGCGTACACGCGCGGCTTGGCGCCGGGCACGCGCACGTTCAGGCGCATGATGGTCGAGAGCGGGCCGCGGCTCTGGCCCTCGAGGTTGGGATCGTCCTCGCTGCCGCCGTCGCCGAGCGAGATGTAGAGCTTGCCGTCGGGGCCGAACTGCAGCTGGCCGCCCTTGTGGTTGGTGAACGGCTGATGCACCTTGACCAGGATCACCTTCGAGCTCGGGTTGGCGATGTTGGGGTGCAGCCGCTCGGTGGTGTAGCGGGCGATGCGGGTGTTGCCGTCGGCGTTGTTGAAGTGGACGTAGAAGAAGCGGTTCGTCCTGTAGTCCGGGTCGAACGCGATCGAGAGCAGCCCCTCTTCGCTGACGCAGCTCACGTTGCGGGTGATGTTCAGGAACGGCCGTCGCAGGAGCCGGCCGCCGCGGTCGATCCGGATCACGCCACACTTCTCGACCACGAACAGGCGTGTGTCGCCGGGCGGCGACGTCAGGTACACCGGGCTCGAAAGGCCGTGCAGGATGCGCTGCAGCCGCACCGCCGCCGACGCCGTGGGCGTCGCCGCCAACACGAGCATCGAAGCCGCTGCCACAACCACGACGGTGATCCCCAGTCGGCGCCGCACGCGCCCATGCTAGTGCACTACGACCCTGATAGCGTGTCGGCATGGCCACAGCCGTCGATACCCTGGTCGAGTCGCTCGTCGGCGACCTCGGTGCCGTCCGGGCGCCGCGCGGAAGCGAGCTGCACTGCAAGGGCTGGCATCAGGAGGCGGCGCTGCGGATGCTCTGCAACAACCTCGACCCCGAGGTGGCGGAGGACCCGACCCGGCTGGTCGTCTACGGGGGCTCAGGCCGCGCCGCGCGCAGCCATGCGGCGCTCAAGGCGATCGTGGCCGCGCTCCTCGAGCTCGAGGCCGACGAGACGCTGCTCGTGCAGAGCGGCAAGCCGGTCGGGATCTTCCGCACCCATCCGGGCGCGCCCCGCGTCCTGATCGCAAACTCGCTGCTCGTGCCCCGGTTCGCGAACTGGGACGAGTTCCGCCGGCTCGAGGCCGAGGGGCTGACCATGTTCGGCCAGATGACCGCCGGCTCCTGGATCTACATCGGCACGCAGGGAATCCTCCAGGGCACCTACCAGACGTTTGCGGCCGCCGGCGAGCTGCACTGGGGCGCGCCCGACCTCGCGGGCCGCACCGTGCTGACCGCCGGCCTGGGCGGGATGGGCGGCGCCCAGCCGCTGGCGGCCTCGCTGGCCGGCGCCGCCAGCCTGAACGTCGAGGTCGACCCGCACCGGATCGAGCGCCGGATCGAGACGCGCTACCTCGACGAGGTGGCCTCCGATCTCGACGATGCTATCGAACGGGTCGCGCGCCACGCCGCCGCCGGCCGCGGTGTCTCGGTCGGCCTCCTGGGCAACGCCGGCGAGGTCTTCCCGGAGATCGCCCGCCGCGGCGTGCGCTTCGACCTCGTCACCGACCAGACGTCGGCGCACGACATGCTGAACGGCTACGTGCCGGCCGGCATGCCGCTCGAGGCGGCGATCGCGCTGCGGGCGAGCGACCCCGACGAGTATGTGCGCCGGGCGCGGGGGACGGCCGTGCGCCACGTCCAGGCCATGCTCGACATGCAGGACGGCGGCAGCCACGTATTCGACTACGGCAACAACCTGCGCACCGAGGCCCGCGACGCCGGCCTCGAGGACGCGTTCGGCTTCCCCGGCTTCGTGCCGGCGTACGTTCGGCCGCTCTTCTGCGTCGGCGCGGGGCCGTTCCGCTGGGCGGCGCTCTCGGGCGACCCGGCCGACATCGCCCGCATCGACCGCGCGCTGCTCGAGGCGTTCCCCGACGACGCGCTGCTGCAGCGGTGGCTGCACCTCGCGCCCGACCGGGTGGCCTTCCAGGGCTTGCCTGCCCGGATCTGCTGGCTGGGCTACGGGGATCGCGCGAAGGCGGGCCTGATCTTCAACGACCTCGTCCGCAGCGGCGAGGTGTCGGCTCCGATCGTGATCGGCCGCGACCACCTCGACACCGGCTCGGTCGCCTCGCCGTTCCGCGAGACCGAGGCGATGCGCGACGGCTCCGACGCCATCGCCGACTGGCCGATCCTGAACGCGCTCCTGTCGGCCTCGTCGGGGGCCTCGTGGGTGTCGGTGCACCACGGCGGCGGCGTCGGCATCGGCAACTCGATCCACGCCGGCCTCGTCATCGTCGCCGACGGCACTCCCGAGATGGACGAGCGGCTCGCCCGCGTGCTGACCAACGACCCCGGCATCGGCGTCGCCCGCCACGCCGACGCCGGCTACGAGGAGGCGCTCACGACCGCACGTGAGCGCGGGGTGCGCCTGCCGATGGACGAGTACCCGTGAGCGGCCGCACGGCGGTGCTCACAGGTGTGACCGGCGGGTGGGGGAGCGCTGTTCTGCACCGGTTCGTCGACCGCGGCTGGAACGTCGCCGTGACCCACCGCGGCCGTGCGCCCGAAGGGCTGCCGGCGGCGGTGCTGGCCGTCGAGGCCGATCTCACCGACCCGGCCTCGGCAGAGGCGGTGGTCGCCGCCGCCGTCGAGCGGTTCGGCAGCGTCGAGGCGCTTGCGAACGTGGCCGGGGGCTTCGCCGCCGGCGGGATGCTGGACGAGGCGCCGGTCGACGTCTGGCGCTCGCAGATGGCGGTGAACCTGGACACGGCCTACCACATGACGCGGGCCGTGCTCGCGCCGATGCGGGCCGCGGGCCGGGGCGCGATCGTCTACATCGGCTCCTCGGCGACCGAGCGGCCGTTCCCGGGCGCCGCCGGCTACATCGTGTCCAAATCGGCGCTCGCGGGGCTCATGCGGGCGGTCGACGCGGAGGTGCGCACCGAGGGCATCCGCGCCAACACCGTGGTCGTGAAGATCGTCGACACCCCCCGCAACCGGGCCGACAACCCCGACGCTGACTTCTCCCGCTGGACGACGGGCGCGGAGCTCGCGAGCGTCATCGAGTGGCTCTGCGCCGACGACTCAGCGCCGCTCTCGGGCGGGATGATCCCCGCCTATGGCCGCGCCAGGTAGCGCGCCGCCCGGCGGGCCGAGCTTCCTGCTCGGCAACCTGGCGGCGGCCGTCTCGCCCGCCGGCGACGCCGCTCCGCTGCGGGGCGGCGACCTCGGCCGGGTGGACGTGCTCGCGCCGGCGGCGATCGCGGTCGTCGCCGGCGCCATCGCCGCCGTCGGGTCGCCCGACGACCTGCGCGCAGCCCATCCCGACCTGGAGCAGGTGGACGGCCACGGCTGGATCGCGCTCCCGGGCCTCGTCGACTGCCACACCCATCCGGCGTTCGGCGGCGACCGGGCGGGCGAGTTCGACCTGCGGGCGCAGGGGGCCGACTACGAGCGCATCCATGCCGCCGGCGGCGGCATCGCCGCGACGGTCGCGGCGACCCGCCGGCTCGGGCGCACGGGCCTTGCGGCCGCCGTCGACCGCCACCTGGGCTGGATGGCCGCGCACGGCACGACGACGGCCGAGGGCAAGTCGGGCTACGGCCTCGATCGCGACACCGAGCTCGCGTGCCTGGCCGCGATCGCCGCCCCGCATCCGATCGAGGCGGTGCCCACCTACCTGGGAGCGCACTCCGTGCCCGCCGAGTTCGCGGACGGGGACGAGTACCTCGACTTCGTGCTCGCGCACGTGCTGCCGGAGGCGGCGGGTGTGGCCGAGGCGGCCGACGTCTTTCTCGAACGGGGAGCGTTCAGCGCGGAGCAGGCCGAGCGCTACCTGCGCGCGGCGGCCGGGCATGGCCTGGCGCTGCGCATCCACGGCGACCAGTTCACCGAGGCGGGAGCGATCGAGCTTGCGATCGCGCTGGGCGCGCGGTCGGTCGACCACCTCGAGGCGACCGGCCCTGCCGGGGTCGAGCGGCTGGCTGCGAGCGACGTCGCCGGGGTGCTGCTACCGGTCGCGGCGCTCTACCTGCGCCGGAGCATGCCGCCGGCGCGGGCGCTGATCGAGCGCGAGGCGATCGTCGCGCTCGCGACCGACTTCAACCCGGGCAGCGCCTACTGCGAGTC
>DASXOR010000055.1:0-15785 GCA_036494095.1 Gaiellales bacterium
CGGCCGACGACACCGGCGCCGCGAGCGCCGCTTGGGCGGGAGCCGCCACGAGGGGTACGACGACGCCCTCGAGAACTGCCGTTGCGCTGGGTCGGATGGGGGTGATCACGCCGCCGACGATGAACCCGAGCACAAGCGCAGCGACGCCGGTGAGTACAGCCGGCAGCGCCAGCCGGCGGCCCGATCCGGGTCCCTCGGTCGCCTCGACCAGCTGCGCCGCAAGGCCGGAGGCCGCGTCTCTCATCGCCGACCCTCCCACAGGTGCGTAGAGATTACCCCCACGCCACGCGGCCCCAAACGTCGTCGATGACCCGGTCGCGTCGACCAGCCATTCCGAGCCAGATCGCCCTCGACTCGCCGTCGCGCTGTGGCGGCTGTCGGGTCACCCGACCGGGCCGGCGGGGAGAGCTCTGCCTCGCCGCCTCTAGACCAGCGCCAGGAAGATCTGGGGCTGACCGGTGTGCCCGTCGGCGACGGCCGAGAGCTTGAGCTTGAAGGGGGCCGCCTCGCTGCCGTGGCTGGTCACGGTCGGATCCTCGCCGGGCTCGACGATGACCACGACGTGCTGGTCGCCGGGGTCGCCGCCGAAGACGACGAGGTCGCCTGGCTGCGCCTTCTCCGCGGTGGTCGGCTTCAGGTGCGCGAGCATCGTCATCGTGCTCCCGCCCCCGTCGTAGTCGCGACCGTTGGGGTCCGGCGCCACCGCCCAGCGCGCGAACAGCGTGGTCGACCCGGAGCAGTCGGTCGTGAGCGGCAGCGTGCCCGGCAGGTCGTGGACCGGGATTGGCCGCTTCTGCTTGTAGTGGATCTGCTCGCTGTTATCGACCGCCCACAGGCACCAGCTCACCATCCGCTCGCGGACGCTGTGATTGGGCTTGAACAGGCGCCGGCGCTCAGCGCTCGGCGCGACGAATGTGCTCGGCCGCTGCTTGTATCCGGGGGCCCCCTTCGCGACGAGGTAGCCGTACACGTTCGGCCCGAACTCGCCGTTGACCTCGGCCGCGGGGTAGCCGAGCAGAAACTTGGCCAGCCGTGTCGCGTCTGCCGCCTTCGGCCCGAACTGACTGTCGACCTTGCCCGGATGGAAGTTGATCTTGAAGCGGTTGTCGTGCAGGACGCGCTGGGCGGCCTTCACGTCGTCGCCTGTCATGAACGGATCGGTGAGCGCGAGTTTGCGCATCTGGTCGCCGCTGAAAGCGCCCATGCGCCGGATCCTACTGGGCGGCGGTGCCCGGGGGCACCCCGGCGTCGTATGCTTGCACGCATGTGTGCCGCAGACGGAGGGCCGTGACATGGTGGCCCGGTTCCACGGGGGGCGCCTCGACGGCCAGCTCATCACGGATTGGCCCGACCCCCCGGGGCGGTCCGTGTGGGTGGAGCGCGTGGACGGCGGCGTGGTCGTGACCGACGATCCCGGCGCCGCGGAGGGCGGCGAGTCCGAGCCCGCCGCGGCCGGGTACGACCGTTACGCGCTGGCCGAGGTGGTCGCCGATCTCGCGGTGTACCACTTCGCCGACCCCGCCTGATCGCCGCCGGCCCAGAACCGGTAGGCTCTGTGCATGAACGTCCATGCAACCAGGCGGGGCGAGCTCCAGCGGGCCGACCTGACCGAGCGCGACCGGTTCAACGTCAGGAACGGCGCGAGGCTCGCGCGCAAGCTGTGCACCTGCCCTGTCTGCAGCTGGCCCGAGCCCCGCATCTACCGCTCGTCGCTGCGATCCGTGACGCTGCAGTGCGGCCACTGCCGGCTGCAGTGGACGATGACCTGGTACATGCTCGCCCGCGCGTTCGAGCGCGACGTCGCCCCCCGGCTGAGCGTCGACGCCGCCGCGGTCACGATGGCCGTGCTGAACCTGCTGGGCGAGAGCGAAAAGCGCGGCACGAGCCGGTGATCGCGCCGCCCCGTTGACATCCCCGGGACAGGATGTAGTTTTGGAAATGTCTGGAGGGGAATGGGTGGCACGCCTCGACATCGGCTGATCGCAGCGCTTGCGGCATGTTCGCTCGCGTGGCTGGTCGCGGGCGCGGCCGTCGCTGCCGGAAGCGGCAAGGCCCAGGCCGCACGTCCCCGGGCCGGCCACATCGGCGTCGTCGTCACCGCCGGCGAGGTGTTCGTGAGCTGGGCCAAGCCGCTCGGCGCGACCTCCGCCACGGTCACCGTCCGCCGCGGCGAGCCGGCCTGCCCGCGTCGCCCCGACGAGGGCTCCGCCGCGGGTGAGGTGACGCCGCTGCATGTGATCGACCGCACCGTGGGCGCCGGGAAGGCGTACTGCTACACCATCTTTCTCACCAGCCCCACCGGCCTCGTGACGACGATCGGCACGACCGGGCTGGTGACGGTGCCCGATACACAGGCCGTCCCGCCCGGGAGCGCGCCGGCACCCGCACCCGCGCCGACCGTGACCGTCAGCCGCTTCAGTCATGCCCAAGTGCGCAAGGCCGAGATCGCCGCCGGCGTGGCGCTCGCCGGACTCCTCCTGCTCGTGATCGGCGTGCGCAGCGGCCGGCGGATGTCGCGTGAGCGCCTCGAGCCCCGCCCGACGACCGGCCGGGCGACGCTGGTCAGCCGCAACTCCTCGGCGCTCGTGGTGCCGGCCATGATCGCGCTCGGCTGGGTCGGCATCGTCATCGCCTTCGTGGTGCTGCGCTAGGCCATGCCCGACGACGCCCTCATCCGCGGCCTCACGTCCCGGCGCCTCTCCCGGCGGCAGCTGCTCGCCCGGGCGGGCGCGGCGGCGGGCGCCCTCTCGGCCTCGTCGCTTCTGGCCGCGTGCGGTGAAACGACCCGGGCCGCCGCAATCGGCAGCGCCGGCTGGTGGCAGGGGCAGCGCCCGACCGGGCGGCTGGCGTTCGCGAACTGGCCGCTCTACATCGACTACAGGAACTGGCTCAAGGACCGCCCCAGCCTGAACTCGTTCTCGCGGCACACCGGCATCGAGGTCACCTACGAGGAGGTGATCGAGGGCAACGAGCCGTTCTTCCAGAAGATCGCGCCGCGCCTGTCGGCGGGCAAGCCGCTCGGCTACGACCTGATCGTGCTGACGAGCGGATGGCAGGTGACCCAGTTGATCCAGAACGGGTGGGTCATCCCGCTCGACCACGGCCTGATCCCGAACTTCGCCCGCTACGCCGCGACGATCGCCAAGAGCCCGCACTACGACGCGGGCAACCGTTTCACGATCCCGTGGCAGTCAGGCTTCACCGGCATCGCGTACAACACCACGAAGATCAGGCGGCCGATCACGAGCATCAAGGATCTGTGGGATCCGGCCTTCCGGGGCCGTGTCGGCATGATGAGCGACAACACCGACCTCGGCACGGCGGGCCTGCTCCACCTCGGCATCGAGACCGCGACGTCGACCGAGCCCGACTGGCGGGCCGCGGCCGGCGTGCTCAGGACGCAGCAGGGCCTCGTGCGCGACTACTACGACCAGAGCTACATCGACGCGCTCGAGCGCGGCGACACGTGGATCAGCCAGGCGTGGTCGGGCGACATCTTCCAGGCCAACGCCTCCGGCCATCCCGAGCTCCGGTTCGTCGTCCCCGACGAGGGTGTCATGCACTGGACCGACACCATGATGATCCCGATGAACGCGGCCAATCCCGTGAGCGCGATGGAGTGGATGAACTACTACTACCAGCCGCGGATCGCGGCGATGGTGGCCGACTGGGTCGAGTACATCACTCCGGTTCCGGACGCCCAGGCCATCCTCCGGAAGTCGGACCCCTCGGTGGCGCGAAGCTCGCTCGTGTTCCCGACCCCCGCGATGACGGCGAAGGCGCGCGACTACCCGATCTTCCGCGACCGCAGGGCCTTCGAGGCCTGGAACGGGCTCTTCGACCCGATCATCTCCGCCTGAGGCGACCCGACCGCACCTGCGGTTGCCGCTTGCGGTTCACCGGCCAGACGGCGATCATCCACCGGTGAGTCACGCAGGGGGAGAGTTGGGCGAGGCGCCTCCGAAGCCCCGCCAGAGCGCGAACGCGACCTTCGCCGCGCTCGGCACGGGCGCGATGGCGTACGTGCTCCTGCAATCGCTGGTGGTGCCGGCGCTGCCGACGCTCCAGGCCGAGCTGCACACGTCGCAGAGCACCGTGTCGTGGATCTTCACCGCCTACCTGCTGAGCGCGTCGGTGGCAACGCCGGTGCTCGGCCGCCTGGGCGACATGTTCGGCAAGGAGCGGATGCTCGTGATCGTGCTGATCGCGCTCACGGCCGGGTCGCTCGTCGCGGCGCTCACGAGCTCGATCGCGGTGATGATCGCGGCGCGCGTGCTGCAGGGGGTCGGCGGCGCCGTCTTCCCGCTCGCCTTCGGGATCATCCGCGACGAGTTCCCGCGCGAGCGCGTGGCGGGCGCGATCGGCGGCATCTCGACCCTCCTCGGCGTGGGTGGCGGGCTCGGCATCGTTCTCGCAGGGCCGATCGTCGACCACCTCGGATATCACTGGCTCTTCTGGATCCCGCTCGTCATGACCGCGCTCGCGACGGTGGCGACGTTCCTGTTCGTGCCCGAGTCGCCCGTGAAGACGCAGGGCACCGTCAACTTCGGCGCCGCCGCCCTGCTGTCCGGGTGGCTCGTGGCGCTGCTCCTGGGTGTGAGCGAGGGGTCGAACTGGGGCTGGTCGTCGGCCCGTGTGTTGGGGCTCTTCGTCGCTGCCGCGATCCTGTTCGTGGCCTGGGTGGCGGTCGAGCTGCGTGCGCGTGAGCCGCTCGTCGACGTGCGGCTGATGCGGACCCCGGTCGTGTGGTGGACGAACGTCTCGGCGTTCCTGTTCGGCTTCGGCATGTACTCGATGATGGTCGTGCTGCCCGAGTTCATGGAGGCGCCGAGTCAGGCCGGATACGGCTTCGGCGCGTCGGTCACCGGCGCGGGGCTCGCGATGCTCCCGGCGACCGCGGCGATGATCCTGGTCGGGCTCGCGATCGGGCCGATCACCGCGGCGGTGGGTTCGAAGATCCCGCTGGTGGCGGGTGGGCTCATCGGCGGCTTCGCGTTCGCATTCCTCGCCGTCGCGCACAGCGCGGAGTGGCAGGTGTATGTCGCGCTCGCGCTCGCCGGCCTCGGGATGGGGCTTGCGTTCTCGGCCATGACAAATCTGATCGTGCAGGCGGTGCCCGCGACACAGACGGGCGTCGCCACCGGGATGAACGCGAACATCCGCACGGTCGGCGGCGCGATCGGCAGCCAGGTCGTCGTCTCGGTGATCACCTCCGGCGTTGTCGTCGGCGCGCTCCCGCACGAGAGCGGCTATGTGCTGAGCTTCCTGGTGATGTCCGTCGGGCTGACGGCGGCCGGTCTCGCCGCCGTGCTCGTGCCGAGCGCCGTCCGCCGCGCCGGCCTCGCGCCGGCTTCGGCGGACGTCGCCGCGCCGCTCGCCAATCAGCTCTAGACCGTCTGCTGCTGCGGGGTCGCGGCGGGCTGCAGCGTGCCGGGCGGCTCGGCCCGAAGCGTCGAGAGGGCCACGCCGGCGGCGGCCAGGGCGACGCCTGCGGCCACCAGGTACGCCGGGTGGATCGCATTCGTGTAGGCGACGACGAAGGGCTCGTGCCCCCGTAGGCCGGGAAGCCGGCCGTTCACGACAGATCCCAGCACCGCGATCCCCAGTACCAGGCCGACGTTGCGGGCCGAGCTGGCCGTCGCCGCGGCCACGCCTGCTTGCTGACGCGGGAGCGTCGCGACCGCAACGGTGCTGACCGGCGCGTTGATCAGGCCGTAGCCGATGCCCACGAGCAGCGCGGGCACGAGGATCTGCCACAACGGCGCCGCGTGCTCCGGCAGCGCGAGCAGCAGCGTCCCGAGCGCAAGCACGAAGGTTCCGGCGAAGAGCACGCCGCGGGCGCCGCGGGTCGCCACGAGCCGGCCCGAGATCGGCCCGAGCGCGAGCACCGGCAGCGCACCGGGCAGCATCACGACCCCGGCCACGAGCGGGCTCATCCCCCGCACCTGCTGCAGGTAGAGCGCCGTGAAGTAGACGAATCCCGAGTAGGCGAAGAACACCGCGACGGTGATGAAGATCGCTCCCGAGAACTGACGGTCGCGGAAGACGCGCAGGTCGATCAGCGGCTCGCGCACGCGCAGCTCGACGACGATGAACACGAACGTCAGCACCACGTCGGCGGCGAGCAGGAGCGCGATCCGGGGCGATCCCCAGCCGTAGCGCGGCGCCTCGATCAGGGCGTACGTGAGGCTCGCGAGCAGGACGACCGCAAGCGCCTGGCCACGCACGTCGAGGCCGCGGGCGACCTCGCTCCGTGACCGCGGCACCACCCGGATCGCGATCACGAGGGCGGTCAACCCGACGATCGCGTTCATTACGAACACCGCCCGCCAGCCCATCCAGTCGGTAACGGCGCCGCCCACGATCGGGCCGGCACCGAGCCCGACCCCCGAGGCGACGCCCCAGATGCCGATGGCGCGGGCACGTTCGAGCGGGTCGCGGTAGAGGTTGGCGACGATGGCGAGGCTGGTCGGTGTGAGCGCGGTGCCGCCGACGGCCTGGAGCACCCGAAAGCCGATCAGCCAGCCGGCGGAGGGCGCGAGTGCGCACAGGAGCGCGCCGCCGGCGAACACGGTGTAGCCCGCGCAGAGCGCGCGCTTGCGCCCGAAGCGGTCGGCGAAGAACCCGGCCGAGAGGAGCAGGCTCGCGCCGACGAGGTTGTAGGCGTCGATGACCCACTCGAGCTCGTCGGGGCGGGCGTGCAGCGAGCGCTCGATGTCGGGCAGCGTCACCGTCACGACGGTGACGTTCAGCGTCACCAGGAAGACGCCCATCGTCAGCGCGAGCAGCGTCACGTTCCGTGGCCGGGTCTCCATCCGGAATACATACCCGCACGGCTGCCCCGAGCGGGTACGGTGGGGACGTGGCGGTGGCCGCCGCCGGACTGCGCGCGTTCCTGGAGGCGCGCCGGTGCGGGGTGCTCGCGACGACCCGCCCGGACGGCCGGCCCCGGCGGCCCCGATCTCCTTCCTCGTGCGCGACGGGTCGTTCTGGTCCGCCACCGTCGCCGGCGCCCGCCTGCGCAACCTGCGGGCGAACCCGTATGCCTCGCTCGCGGTGTCGGACGGCGAGGAGGGCGCGCACTGCGTCGTCATGGCCGAGGGCGCCGTGCGGCTGCACGAGCCCGCCGCGGCGCTCGCGTCCGAATGGGCCGACCCGCCACGGGTCGGACCCGACCTGGGCGGCGGCGTACCTGGAGCTCGCTCCGGAGCGCCTCTTCTCCTTCGCCGCGCTGCCCGATTAGGATTACTCGCATGCATTCCTCCTACGCGCTCTCCGCCGAAGACTTCGCCGTCGAACGCAACGGCACCACCGAGCCGCTGTCCGCGTTGTGGCCGAACGGGTGGCAGCCCGCCGACCGGCTCGGCGTCCTACTCGCCAATCCGATGGACGCAGTGGGCTGCGCCAACCTGATCTGCGGCACCATCACGCTGTTCTACGACCATCTGCGCGCCACGAAGGGCACTGGCAACTTCTTCCGCTACTCCGACGTGTACCTGTTCGGCGTCGGCTGCGAGCCCGGCGACTTCAACCAGCTCGACGTGTGGCCGCTGCACAAGTTCATCTCGATCCTGCAGCCGACGGCCGAGGCGGTCATCGAGGCGGTCAACGACCGCCGCATCACCCTCCTGGCCGTGCCGGAGACGGGCGCCCGCTGCCGCGGCGAGGTCGTGCTCTCGACCTGGAACACGTTCCTCGACCAGGTGCGGGCGGTGGTGCTGTACTCGTCGCGCACCGGCCGCGCCCGCGACGCCGACGTCACGCTCGTGGGCAACAGGGTCGTCGAGAGCTACGTCGAGCAGGCGATCTTCTCGACGCCCGGCCTCGACGCCGGCTTCCAGACCCGGCTGCGGCGGCTGCGCCGCAACATCGACCGGGCCGAGAAGCAGTCGGTCGAGTCCTACCGCACCGTCGCCGGCCCGGCCCAGGTGCGCGGCCTCGTCGGCGTCACCCAGGTGCTGCCCCCGGGCCATCAGGAGCTCACGCGGCGGGCGACGCCGACGGTGATCATGCCGGTCGAGGTACCGATGCCGCCCATCGAGGCGATGGCCGCCCCGTTTGACATCGGCGCCGGCGCAACCCTCGAGATCTCGGAGCCACCCCCGCCCGACCCGTCCACGGACGGGCTGCTGAAGACCGGCTTCGACCGAGTGCAGCGGCGCCTGGGCGGGACGTTCGCGGAGTGGGAGGGCTGGGACTGGATCGCGGACTTCGGCGATGCGATCGCCGAGCACCATGCCGTGCGCGAGTCGGTCGGGATCTGGGACGAGAGCCCGCTGCGCAAATGGTTCTTCGGCGGGCCCGACGCGCTGCGCGCCGCGGATCGCATCTTCACGTCCGACATGGCGTCCCTGGACGTCGGCCAGTGCCGGTACGGCCCGTTCTGCGACGAGCAGGGACGCATGCTCGGCGACGGGGTCGTCTACCGGGGCAGGCCCGAGGACGACATCGTGGTCGTGACGGCGCTCGACACCGACGTCGACCACTTCCGCCGCGTCACGGCCGACCTCGACCTCGAGATCACCGAGCGCACGTTCGAGCTCCCCCACCTGCAGGTGCAGGGGCCGCGCTCGCGCGAGCTCCTCGACGGCCTGACCGACGCCGACGTCACGTCGCTGCGGTACTTCCGGTTCTTCTCCGAGCCGGTCGCCGTGGCGG
Organism: Gaiellales bacterium; assembly: GCA_036494095.1. Taxonomy (GTDB): domain Bacteria; phylum Actinomycetota; class Thermoleophilia; order Gaiellales; family JAICJC01; genus JAICJC01. Next base: position 8,659 of record DASXOR010000055.1, read on the forward strand.
GCGTCGAGGGCTGCTGGGTGTCGCGCACGGGCTACTCGGGCGAGCTCGGCTACGAGGTGTTCTGCCCCGCAGACGGCGCCGAGCGCGTCTGGCAGGGCCTGCTCGACGCCGGCGCCCACCTCGGCATCCGCCCCTACGGCCTGACCGCGGTCGAGTCGCTGCGCATCGAGGCCGGGCTGATCTTCCTCGGCTACGACTACTTCCAGGGGGTCACGAGCCCGTTCCACGTGAACCTCGACCGCATGGTCAAGCTCGACAAGACGGACTTCGTCGGCCGCCCCGCGCTCGAGCGCGAGCACGCCGCCGGAATCACCCACCGGATGGTCACGCTCGTGATCGCCGGCGAGGAGGCTCCGGACTACTCGACGCCCGTGGTGCGTAACGGGCGCCACGTCGGCAAGCTCACGTCGCCCTCGGCGGGGCGCTCGCCCACTGTCGACCGGCTGATCGCGCTCGCATCCATCGAGACCGAGCTGGCCGTCCCCCAGACCCAGGTCGAGGTGGTGATGGCCGACGGGCGCACCGTCCCGGCGATCGTCGACAACTTCCCGATCTACGACCCGGAGAAGACGCGCCCGCGGTCCTGAATGGCTAATGCGGCCGACGCCCCGGTCGGGATCCTGGCCGAGGGCTGGGAGGGGCTGCGCGTGGCCGATCACCTGCAGCGGCTGCTGCCCCACGAGGATGTCGTGGTGCTCGCCGACCACGCCTACGCGCCCTACGCGCGCCGGCCGGGAGCGGTGGTGTGCGACCGCGTCGGCCACATGGTGGAGGCGCTGCGGCGCGACTACGGCTGCAAGCTCGTGGTGCTGGCGTCGCTGCAGGCGACGCTCGATGCCGGCGCGGCTGTGGGCGCGGTCGGGATGACGCTGGCTCCGGCGGTCGCCCGAGCCGCCGCGGCGGCGGGCGGCACCGTCGGCGTGTGGGTCGAGCCGGGCAGCGTGCGCGGGCCGCAGCTGCGCGCCGAGCTGCGCCGCGCCCGTCTGCGCGGGCTGCCCGCGGCGGCGCCCGAGGACGCGGCGGTCGGCCCTGCCGAGCTGGCCGAGATCGCCGCGGTGCGCGCGCGGGGAGCGCTGCGGCGCAGCGGGCTTGCGGCCGTGCGCAAGCGGCCCGGGCGGCGGACGCTCGCGAGCACCGCGCCGGCGGCCGCGCCTCCGGCGGCGTCCTGACCGGCCGATATCCTCGCGAACATGCCGACCCAGCAGGCGCTCTACGCCGACCTGGCCGAGCGGAGCTTCGATCCTGAGCTCTCCTGGGCCGAGCACGAGCTGCCCGAACGCCTGCGCACCAAGCACGTGCACCGGCTGCATCCCTACCTGGGCAAGTTCGTCCCGCAGCTCGTGGAGACGTTCCTGCGCCGGCACTTCCGGCCGGGCCAGCGCATCCTCGACCCCTTCGCGGGCAGCGGCACGACGCTCGTCGAGTGCACGACGTTCGGGGCGCACAGCGTCGGCGTCGACGTCTCGGCGTTCAACGTCCTGCTCGCGAGCGTGAAAACGGCCCGCTACGACGCGGCGGCGGTCGAGCGCGACCTGAGCGGCGTGCTGCAGCGCGCCGAGGACTGGCAGGGCGACCCCGGCGGCGTGCCGCCGAGCGACTACCTGCGGGCCTGGTATCACGGCAACGCCCTCGACCAGCTCCTGCGCTACCGCGGTGCGCTGGCGGCATCGCCCGGGTGCGCCGATCTCGGCCGCATCGTGCTGAGCCGCGCCGCCCGCTCGGCCCGCCTGACGACGCACTTCGAGCTCGACTTCCCCCGCCGGCCGCAGACCGGGCCGTACGAGTGCCGCAAGCACTCGCGGGTGTGCGCGCCGACCTCCGATGCGGCCAAGTTCCTGCGCCGCTACACGCTGGACACGGCCCGCCGCGTGCGCGAGTACGCCGCGCTGCGGGCAGACGTGCGCGCGGAGGTGATCCACGGCGACGCGCGGACGGCCGACTATGCCGTGCGCCTCGACGGCCTGATCACGTCGCCGCCCTACCCGGGTCGGATCGACTACCACGAGCAGCACCGCTACGCCTTCGAGCTGCTCGGCCTCGACGAGCGCCGCGCCGAGGAGATCGGCGCACCGTGGCGGGGCACGGGTCGCGCCGCGATCGACTCCTACGTCGACGACATGACGGCCGTGTTCGCAAACGCGCGCCGGTTTCTCACGCCCGGGGCGGCGGTCGTGCTCGTGGTGGACGACTCGCGCGAACTCTTCGCCGGCATCCTCGAGCGGGCGGGCATGCGTATCCGCGAGCAGCGCCTGCGCCACGTGAACCGCCGCACCGGCCGCCGCGCCGGCGAGTTCTACGAGCAGGTCATCCTGGCGTCTGCGTGACTTAGAGCCGCTCGCGCGTCCGGCGAGCGCGCCGCGGCAGCCGCGGTCGGCGCAGCGCCGGGCGGCGCATGCGCTCGCCGCGCCGCTCCGGCCGGGAGCGGCCGGTCTCGACCGGGCGGGGCTGCCGCACGGGGATCACGACCGGCTCGGGCATGTGCCGCAGCGCCGGCACGAGCATCAGCGTCGCCACGACCGTCAGCGCGGAGGCGGCCAGGTACACGCCCTGGGCGCCGAGCCACGTCACGAGCGGCGCGCCCAGCGCGAACGAGGCGCCCATCGCGCCGAGCACGACCGCGTCGAGCGCCGCCGAGACGCGCGAGCGCAGGCGATCGGGTGTGCGCCGCTGAAGCATGTTCTGCGCCGCGACGGTGCCGAGCGAGTCGAACACGCCCGCGACCATCATCCCCAGGAGCACCGGCCAGAAGATCGGCGTGAGGCCGACGATGGCGAAGCCGGCCGCGATCGCAGCGCTTCCGCCCACTACCGCCGCCTGCTCGAACCGGCGCATCAGCCGCACTCCGAGGATGGCCCCGGCCACGCCGCCGCCGTCCCAGAACACCGAGATCAGGCCGTAGCCCAGCGAGCCGACACGGAAGTGGTGTGCGAGCACGACCTCGGCCACGATCACGGGGCCGACGCCGACCATGATCAGCGCCCAGGCGAGCGTCAGCCGCCGCATCCAGCGGTCGGCCATGAGCTGGCGGTAGCCGTCCATGCGCCCGCCGATCTCCTCCTGGCGATCGGCATGAAACGGCGTGCTGATGCCGGCCATGAGCAGCGCCGAGACGGCCATCATGGCGGCCGAGACGACGAAGACGCCGGGTGCGCTCGTCACGGCGAGCAGCGCACCGCCGATGCCCGGGCCGAGCATGTAGCCGGCGCTGCGGAACGCCCCGGCCAGGCTGTTCGCGCGGGCCAGCTCCTCGTCGGCGACCAGATTGGGCACGGCCCCCTGGACGGCGGCCGTGAGCGCACCCTGGGTGCAGCCTGCGGCCACCGTGACAAGGATCGTCGCCAGCATGTCGCCGTGCCACACGAGCAGGGCGCAGGCGGCGAAGCCCACGGCCGCAAGTGCGGCCGAGATGATGATCACCCAGCGGCGGTCGTGGCGGTCGCCCGCGTGCCCGGTCCAGGGAGACACGGCCGTGGCCGCGCCGAAGATCGCGAGCATCGCCCCCGAGAGCCACCAGGCCGATCCGGTGGCGGCGTAGAGTGCCCAGATCAGGGCGGTCAGGGCCGCGCCGCGGCCAGCGTACGACAGCCCCTGGCTGGCGGCCAGGCGCAGGACGACGGAATTCTGGGTAGGCGAGCTGAGCGTCTTCATAGGAGCGTTCGGGAGAGGTATGCCGGTCTTCGCCACGCGGGGTCGCCCACGCGTGCGCGACGAGATCCGGTAGCGGCAGCATAGCGTTTCGGCAGGTTCGCAAGCGGCCTTGAGCGGAGCCGGAACGCCGAAGCGGGCGGCGGGATACCCTGCGCCGGTGCTGCTCGCGACCTGGAATGTGAACTCCGTGCGCGTGCGGCTGCCCCGAGTCGTCGAGTTCCTCGAGAAGCACCACCCGGACGCGCTGCTCATGCAGGAGACGAAGGCCGATCCGGGTGCGTTCCCCCACCTCGAGCTCGAGGCGGCCGGGTACCGGGTGGCCGACCACAGCGGCGGCCGCTGGGCGGGCGTCGCCATCGCCGCCCGCGCCGATCTCGGCCTGACCGACGTGCGCGCGGGCCTTCCGGACGAGCCCGACGCCGGCGAGGCGCGCTGGATCGAGGCGACCGTGGCCGGCGTCCGTCTGGCCAGCGTGTACGTGCCGAACGGCCGCGAGGTGGGGTCGCCGACGTTCGTCGCCAAGCTCGCGTTCCTCGAGGCGATGGCCGGACGGGCGGCGCAGCTCGCGGCCGCCCCCGCGATGGTCGCCGGCGATATGAATGTGTGCCCGACCGACGCCGACGTGTACGACCCCGCCGCGTTCGTCGGCTCTACGCATGTCACGCCGGAGGAGCGCGAGCGGCTGGGCCGGGCGATCGCCGCCGGCCTCGTCGACGCCTACCGGGCGCTGCATCCTGACGACGTCGGCTTCACGTGGTGGGACTATCGCCAGGGCCACTTCCACCGCGGCCTCGGCCTGCGCATCGATCTCGCCCTGGTGAGCGCGGGCCTCGCCTCCCGGCTGCGGTCGTGCGGGATCGACCGCGACTTCCGCAAAGGGCCGAAGCCGTCCGACCACGCGCCGCTCCTGGTCGAGCTCGCCGACGGGTGATTCTGCGGCGTTTCCCCCGCGCGAGGGATTGACTGGGCGGCTCACAGAAGGACACTGGAAACAGGTTTCGCCGCCACTTGGCGGCCAACGAGAGAGGTACACGATGGGCACAAGCATTCGAACACGCCTCGCCGGCATCGGTCACACCGAGCCCGCCCTGGCCCCAGAGCTCACCGAGACCGACCACGAGTCGGCCCTCAGCCGGCTCTCCGCGTATGACCCGCAGCCGCGGTCGCGGGAACGCCGCCGGCCGCCCAGCTCGACGCCGCCCCTCAAGGCCCGCGCGGGCCTCTGGCGCCGGTAGACTCGCGCTTGAGATGACCGAAGGCAAGATCGCGCGCGGCTGGCGCCTGACCCGGCAGAGCTGGTCGGTGGTGCGCCTGCGCCCCGGTCTTCTGGGACTTCCGGCCGGCTCGGCCGTGTTCACGCTCGCCGCGGCGGTGCTGCTCCTGGGCCCGTGGTCGCTCGACGTGATCGATCACCACTCGCGCGGCCGGCTCTTCGTGGATACCGCGGTGTGCGCATACCCGTTCACGTTCATCGGCACCTACTTCAACGTCGCCTTCTACTCGCTCGCCGCCGCGACATTCGACGGCCGGCCGATGACGACGGGTGAGGCGTTGCGGCGCGCGCGCCGGCGCGTCGCCGCGGTCGCCCTGTGGGCCCTCGTTGCGACCGTTGCCGGAACAGCGCTGCGGGCGCTCGAGCAACTGCCCGTCGGCGGCCTGGCGGCACGGGTCGCCGAGTGGATCGGAAGCGTCGCCTGGTCGCTCGCAAGCTTCTTCGTCGTCCCCGTCCTCGCCCTGGAGGACGTCGGCGTGGGCGCGGCGCTGCGCCGGTCGGTGGGGACGATCCGGTCGCAGTGGGGGGAGTCGGTCACCGGGGTGGCCGTGATCGGCACCGTCTTCGGCATGGCGACCTTCACGCTCTTCGCCGTCGGTGGCGTCGGCGTCGGCCTTGGCCGCAGCGGGTTCGAAGCGGGGTATGCGCTGACGGCCGTTGCCGCTGTCGCTTTCGTGACGGCCGTGCTCGTGCAGGAGGCGGTCGGGCAGGTGTTCCGGCTCGCGGTCTTCCGGCACGCGAGCGGCGAAGGCGGGACCGGCCCGTTCGCAACCGCTGATCTCGACGCCGCGTTCAAGCCCCGGCGCCATTAGGATCGCGGGCGCGATGTCGCCGCTCCTCCTCGCCGCCTCTGTCACCCCGCTTCGCGACGGCGGCGCGCGCATCGACGAGGACGCGATCGAGCCCGTCGCCCGCTTCCTGGTGGCCGGAGGCGCGGACGGCGTCTTCGCCCTTGGGACGACCGGTGAGGGCGTGCTGCTGTCGCTCGACGAGCGGCGGGCGGTCGCCGAGCGGTTCCGTGATGTGCGCGCCGGCAAGCTGGTCGTGCACTGCGGAGCCCAGAGCACGGCCGACACGGTCACGCTGGCGGCGCACGCCGCGTCGATCGGCGCCGACGGGGTGGCGGTGATCCCGCCGCCGTACTACCCGCTGTCGGAGGACGCGCTCGTTGCGCACTTCTCGGCGGCCGCCGCAGCGTGCGCGCCGACACCGTTCTACCTGTATGCGTTCGCCGCCCGCAGCGGCTACCCACTGCCCGTGACGGTCGTCGACCGGGTGCGCGAGCGGGCCTCGAACATCGCCGGCCTGAAGGTCTCCGAGGCGCCGTTCGAGCGTGTCGAGCCGTATCTCGGGCTGGGCCTGCCGGTGTTCGTCGGGGCCGAGCGGCTGATTCCGCAAGCGCTCGCGGCGGGGGCCGCCGGGGCGGTGTCCGGGCTCGCGTCCGCGTTCCCCGAGGTCGTTGCCGGCGTCGTCGCAAGCCCCGACGCGGCCGGCGCCACGCGGCTCGACGAGCTGCGCGGCGCGGTCGAGCGGCACCCGTTCCAGAGTGCGCTCAAGCATGTGCTGCGCGCCCGCGGCGTACCGATCTCGGGTGACGTACGCGCACCGCTGCCGGCGCTCTCGCCCGAGCAGGTACGTGACGTCGAGCAGCTGGCCCTCGCCGGCGTTGCATAACGAATTGTGTAAGAGTTTCTTGACGGGCGCCGCGCGCGCGTGTATGCTCGCTCGGCAAGTAGGTACTGGCTCTGCGACCCGAAGGAGGCGAAGATGAACAAGACGACTACTCTCAGCTTCGCTTTCGCGGCGTCCCCCGAGCCGGTCAGCCTCGCGGTGCGGTGCCTCTCCGGCACTCACACGGCCTGATTCTCAGCCGCTCACCGCGCACCACCTGACGCCGCGACAAGCGCACGCTCTCTGCGTGCGCGGGCGAGGCAGAGGCGTTCTCCAATACGTATCCACCCAGACGGGAGGCGGCTGCATGCATACACATCCTGTTACGTCACGACGGACCCATTGCGAAGGAGGTGAAACATCATGATCGGTATGCATCCCGAGATCAGGATCGAGCTGGCCCGGTGGCATCGCCAGGAGCAGATCGAGGCCGCGTCCGTGCGCCGGCTCGAGGCCGAGGCCGGCGCCGGAAAAGAGCAGCGTCCTGGCGGCGCACCCGGCCGGATCGCGCCCCGCCTCCGTCCGCAGCAGCTGC